>DATLVC010000380.1:0-11333 GCA_035577685.1 Micropepsaceae bacterium
TGCCTGGATAATCTCCCGGTGCCCTCGCGGCCACGGCAATATGAATAGCTGGGATAGATTTTCCACGCATCGCCCGTGCGCGGATGCGTGGCATGCAGGATTCGATAAAGCACCGGGTCGCGCAGATTGATGTTGCCGGACGCCATGTCGATCTTGGCCCGCAACACGCGCGTGCCATTGGGAAACTCGCCGCTGCGCATCCTGCGAAAGAGATCGAGATTTTCCTCGACCGTGCGGGTGCGGAACGGGCTGTTCGTGCCCGGCTCCGTCAGCGTCCCGCGGTTCAGTCTAATCTGTTCCTGCGTCTGATCGTCGACATAGGCCTTCCCGGCACGGATCAGATGCTCCGCCCACTGGTAGAGCTGCTCGAAATAATCCGAGGCGTGATAAAGGTGCTCACCCCAGTCATAGCCGAGCCACTGCACATCGCGCTTAATAGCGTCGATATATTCCTGCTCCTCCTTGGCCGGATTGGTATCGTCGAACCGCAGATTGCAATGGCCGCCGAATTCCTCCGCCACGCCGAAATTGAGACAGATGGATTTGGCGTGTCCAATGTGGAGATAGCCGTTGGGCTCTGGCGGGAACCGCGTCACCACTGATTTTACGCGCCCGGCATCCAGATCCGCCTGGACGATGTCGCGGATGAAGTCGCGCCCTGCCTCCCGCACCTGCGTTTCGACTGACATGAATGAACGCTCCGATCCTCGCGCGCGCGTTAACTACACGCGGCGCCTCACCTTTTGGCAAATCCTGCCCCTTCCGCCAAGGGCCGCTGCGAGCGTCCGGTCCCGGGGAGGCGTTACTCGGCGATGGCGCTCGCTGCCGCGACGCTTCTCGCCTTCTTGAGCACACGCTTCTTCCACCAAACCGTGAGCCCTGTGATGGCCAGAAGCAGCGGCAGCAGGCCCGAAAGGAACACGAGAACCGTCCAGACCCATCCAAGGCCCACGCCGAAATGCAGCAGATGCTGCCAATTCAGCAATTTATCGCGAAAGGAATAGTTGCGCGGGTCATCGATGAAGGAGACCGCGGCTGTTTTGGCGTCCAGCACGACAACCACCCGGGGATCGGTTGGCGACAGTCCTTGGGGTTCCAGTTCCACGACAAAGGTCTTCTCCACCCCCGGCAATTCCATCGCGGCGACTCGCCCGTCGGCGACCGCGGAGCTTGCGAGCGTAATCGCCTGCTCGGGGCCGATGGGACCCGAGCCCGGCACAAAGCCGGGTTTCGGCCCGGTGACGACGTCTCCGCCGGGAAGATGGGCCATTACAAACGGGCCGATCTTCTGGGGGAAGGTCAGATAGATTCCGCTGACGCTGACGGCGAGAAACACCACTAAGCCCCAGATCCCCGCAACGCGATGCAGCTCGAAATAGAATGGCAGCCCCCGCATGCCCCGCCGCATCGTGAACCCACGGCGCCACTGCCCCCTGCCAGGCCACCAGAGCACCAGCCCGCTAAGGCCCATCAAGGTCATGATGACGCCGGTCCAGCCAACGAAAGGCAGACCGATAGGAGGCGGCATCGCCAGGAATGCATGAATGGTGATGAGAAACGCCAATATCGGCCCGCGCTCCACGACCTCGGACGTTCCGAGAATCTTCAGCGACACCGGATCGACATAGACGTCGCGCTTCGGACCTTCTTCCGTCGCCGGGCTGAAGCGCACCGTCGAGGCCGCTCCGTCTCGCGCCGGCAGCTCATAGCGGCTTGGGACCATGCCGGCGGGCGCCGCCCGCTGCGCGGCGGCAATGATATTCGCAATCGGCTGGGTCTTTCCCTGAGTGCCCGCGCTTGGGATGGAGGCGGCAAGAATCTCACGCTGCAGAAGCAACGCGCTTCCCGAAATGCCGATGACGATCATTGGCAGGGCCAGCATCAGGGCAAACCAAAGATGGACCTGCACCAAGCCGTTTCGAAACAGGCGCCATTTCATGGGTGTCGACCAATCCTTGCCGCATCCGCGAGGGGCGACGGCAGCTAGATGTTGGAAACCTTCAGCCGCAGAGCATTGCCGATAACGGAAACCGAACTCGCCGCCATCGCCGCTGCCGCGACCATCGGGGAAAGGGTGATTCCAAATACCGGATAAAGCGCGCCGGCCGCAATTGCTATTCCGGCAACATTATAGATGAAGGCGAAAAATAGGTTTTGCCGGATATTGCTCATCGTCGCGTGGCTCAGCCGGCGGGCCCGCGCGATGCCGGTCAGATCACCGTTCAGCACGGTTATTCCGGCGCTTTCGATGGCAACGTCCGTGCCGGTGCCCATGGCGATTCCCACATCCGCCGCCGCCAGCGCCGGCGCATCGTTCACCCCATCGCCGGCCATCGCCACCGCTCGCCCGTCAGCGCGCAATTTCTCAACGACCGCACTCTTCCTATCCGGCAGAACATCCGCCTGGACGTCGGAAAGCCCCAGGCGCCGGCCCACTGCTTCGGCGGTCACCCGATTGTCGCCGGTCAACATGATGACGTGCACACCGGCTTCTTTCAGCGTGCGTAGAGCGTCCGGTGTGGTGGCCTTTATGGGATCGGCGATGCCGACAACACCGGCCAGTGCGCCGTCGATAGCAATGAAGATGACGGTGGCCCCGTCGCGTCGCAATTCTTCGGATTTTTCTGCAAGCGCTGCGCTCGAAACTTCGTGCTCCTCCAGAAACGCGGAATTGCCGATCAGGATTTTCCGGCTCTCGATCCGCCCCATCACGCCCTTGCCAAGAGGCGAGTCGAATTCGTCCGGTTTGGCGAGCGCCAAGCCGCGCGCCTTCGCTTCCGAAACAATCGCGTTCGCCAGGGGGTGCTCGCTTGCCTGCTCCAGACTTGCCGCGGCACGCAGCATTTCGTTCGGATCCATGCCGGCGGTCGGAACGACGGCCACCACTTTCGGCTTGCCTTCGGTCAACGTTCCCGTCTTGTCGACCACAAGCGTGTCGATTTTTTCCATACGCTCCAGCGCTTCGGCATTCTTGATCAGCACACCCAATTGCGCCCCGCGGCCTACGCCCACCATGATCGACATGGGGGTAGCCAAACCCAATGCGCACGGACACGCGATAATCAGCACCGACACGGCCGCAACCAGTCCAAACGCCATGCGCGGTTCCGGCCCGAACAGCGACCACACGACGAATGTCAGCAACGCGATGGCGATAACGGCGGGAACGAACCAGCCCGACACCTGATCGGCAAGGCGTTGTATGGGTGCACGGCTTCTCTGCGCGTCCGCCACCATCTGTACGATACGCGCCAGCATGGTGTCGCGGCCGATTTTGTCGGCCCGCATGAGAAAGCTTCCCGTCTGATTCATGGTACCGCCGATGACGCGGGAACCGGGCTCCTTGGTCACCGGCATGGATTCGCCGGTCACCATGGATTCGTCCACGGCGGCGTGCCCCTCCGTCACTTCGCCATCCACCGGCACTTTCTCGCCGGGCCGGACGCGCAGAATGTCGCCGAGTTGCACCGCATCGAGCGGGATGTCTTCGTCCTCACCGCCGGGGCGCACGCGGCGGGCGTGTTTGGGCGCGAGGTCCAGCAGGGCGCGGATAGCGCCGCCGGTGGTTTCGCGCGCGCGCAATTCCAGCACCTGACCGAGAAGAACGAGAACCGTGATGACTGCGGCGGCTTCGAAATAGACCGAGACGGCGCTGCCTGAATTGCGGAACGCAGGCGGGAATATGTCCGGCACGACCGTCGCAACGATGCTGTAGACCCAGGCGACGCCCGTTCCCATCGCGATCAGGGTGAACATATTCAAATGGCGCGTCACCAGCGACTGCACACCGCGCACAAAGAACGGCCAGCCGCACCACAGCACCACCGGCGTCGCAAGCAGCAATTGCAGCCAGTTCGACAGCGGCGCACCCAATGCGCGCCGAAGACCAAAAACCTCGCCACCCATTTCGAGCGCAAGCACGGGCAACGCGAGGGCAACGCCAACCCAGAAGCGGCGTGTCATGTCGCGCAACTCGGGATTGACCGTGGGCACGGCCGCCGGTGTCATCGGCTCCAGCGTCATGCCGCAGATCGGACAATTGCCGGGTGCGTCGCGGATGATCTCGGGATGCATAGGACACGTCCAGCGTATCCCTCCAGGAGCCGTTTGCAGGGGCTGCGGCGCTGTCGTGGCATGTCCCCCGCAACAAGGCCGATTTTCTA
Source organism: Micropepsaceae bacterium (assembly GCA_035577685.1). Lineage (GTDB taxonomy): Bacteria > Pseudomonadota > Alphaproteobacteria > Micropepsales > Micropepsaceae > CAIYRG01. Next base: position 4,164 of record DATLVC010000380.1, read on the forward strand.
AGGTTGCGTTTTCGTGGAGCATCGTCATATACCCCTATACCGTATTTACGGAGCCAGCGGCAAGTACCCTGGATAGGTATGACAAATAGAGCCACTGCGGCCGTGCCAGCTTGATATAGGTCAAAGCGCAAGCATCGGCCCGCCGATATCAAGGAAGTGAAATCGCTGGTTCCGTTCAGAAGGGTGGAGTGTCATGAAGGTTTTTCACGGATTGACGTGTAGTGCTGCTGCGGCGTTGGTCATTGCTACGCTCGGAACTTCTGCATGGGCGGCAACCGCCGCGCCAGGTGAGCCACCGCTCGGCCGAATGATGGGTCCGAACGGTATGGGCGCGATGATAACGCCCGGCATGATGGGCGGAATGATGGGGCCAAACGGCACGGGCGCAATGATGATGCCGGGCATGATGGGCGGTCAGGCGATTGATCATATCGAAGGCCGGATTGCTTTTTTGAAGGCTGAACTCAAGATCACCGCTGCGCAGGATTCAATTTGGAATAATTTCGAGGCGGCACTCCGAGCAAATGCGGCAGACATCGCGAAGCTGCGCGAAGAAGCGGTGGCCGCGAACAGCAAAGCCCCGCAAAACTCCCTCGCCCGCCTCGAATTTCAGGAGCACGCGCTTTCAACCCGATTGACGGGTATGCACGCCATTACGGCGTCGTATTCCGGCCTCTACGGCAGCATGTCGGAAGAGCAGAAGAAGGCGGCGGACAGCCTCGTCGGATCGGGTATGGGCCCCATGGGCAGAATGATGCCGGTGGCGCAAAGCGCGCCCTAAGCTTAGGCACGCTTGCAGAAAGATACCCCAGTATGGTATTATTGCCATGTTTTGGTGAATACCCATGTCGGGTATTAACGGACCGCGAGCGAAGGATGCAATGAACCAGGGATTGCGCAATCGTCTCCACCGGATCGAGGGCCAGGTGCGCGGCATCACGCGCATGGTCGAAGAAGAGCGTTATTGTATCGACGTACTCACCCAGATCCAGGCAGTGCGCGCGGCGCTCGCGCGTGTCGAAACCGAAATGCTGAAAAGCCATCTGCATCATTGCGTCGAAGGTGCAATCGTCAGCGGCAACGCCAGTGAGCAGCGCAAGAAGGCGACCGAGTTGATCGAATTGCTCGGCCGTGCGTCGCGATGACATTGCGCCTGGGTGTAGCCTTATTTTTTTCTCTGGCGTTGTCCGTTCCTGCAGCCGCGCAGACAGCGCCGGCTGAGGACGATCTTCCGCCGCTCGGTACCGGCCCGAGCATCCAGGCCACCGGCACGCTCGGGGATTATTCCATGATGCGGGATTCCTCGGGCACTTCCTGGCAACCCGATTCCGCGCCTATGGAAGGCATTCATGGTCTGCTCGGCGATTGGTCGACCATGGTCCACGGCTATATCTCCGCCATCTACGACCATCAGGGTGGACCCCGTGGCGACGATAAGACCTTCAGCTCGAGCATGCTCATGGGCATGGCGCAGCACAGCCTTGGCCCGGGCCATTTGACCTTGCGCGGGATGATCTCGCTCGATCCCTTCATGGGCAAAAGCGGTTATCCGCTGCTGCTGCAGACCGGCGAAACCGCCAATGGCGTTACGCCCTTGGTCGACCGTCAGCACCCGCACGATCTCTTCATGGAATTGGCCGGCATCTACAGCACCCCAGTCGCAGATGGGAGCTCGGCCTTTCTCTATCTCGGCTACCCGGGAGAGCCGGCGCTCGGTCCGCCTACTTTCATGCACCGCTTTTCCGCCATGGAGAATCCCGAAGCGCCCATCGGCCATCATTGGCTGGATGCGACCCACATCACCTATGGGGTCGTCACGGCGGGACTGGTTTACGGCACGTTGAAGTTCGAAGGCTCCGTCTTCAATGGCCGCGAACCGGACCGGGAGCGCTGGGATTTCGATCCGTTGCGGCTGGATTCCGCGTCCACCCGGATAAGCTGGAATCCGGACCCCAACTGGGCGTTCCAGGCGAGCTACGGCTTCATCAAAAACCCCGAACAATTGGAGCCGGACATTAGCCAACACCGCGTCACCGCATCCGCGATCTACAACAAGAACTTCGAGCACGGGAACTGGCAGACCACATTCGCGTGGGGCCAGAACAACCAGCAGCCAGGGCCAACCTCGAATGCCTATCTTCTGGAATCGGCATTCGGCTGGTATGCGCACACGATCTTCGCACGTGCGGAAAATGACGAGAAAAACGAGCTTTTCGCGCCAGGAAGCCCGCTGGCGGGGCGGCAGTTCGACGTCTCGAAATTCAGTGTTGGCTATATCTATGACATTCCGGTGGCGGAGCATCTGAGCCTCGGCCTGGGCGCCATGGGAAGTCTTTACGCGCTGCCTTCGGCGCTGACGCCTGCTTACGGCTCAAGCCCCAGTTCCTACATGCTGTTTTCGAGGGTAAAGCTGATCTGAGCCGTATATAATGCGAGAAAGGGAGTGAGCCATGACATATGCAAGAACAGGGTTGTTGGGAGCCGCCGTCGCGCTGGCGGTAGGATTTGCCTCATACGCCGATGCGCATGCCGTGCTGAAAGCCGCCGGCCCGGCACCGGGCAGCGTGGTCAACGCCTCGCCGAAAGCCCTTCGCATCCAGTTCAACGAAGCGATCGAACTTGGCTTCTCCGGCGTCGACATCACCAATGAAAAGGGCGAGAAGCAGCTGACCGGCGCGGCCAGCACCAATCCCACCGATAAGGCCCAGCTGATCGTGCCGTTGACCGGCACGCTCGCGCCGGGAAAATACACGGTCGTGTGGCACGCCGTCGGCGATGACACGCATCGGACAGAAGGACGTTACAATTTCGAAGTGAAGCCGTGATCGCAGCAGCGGGGCTTATCGCCTCGCGGTTCGTCCATTACGCCGCGTTGATGATCCTGTTCGGCGTGGCGGCTTTCCCGGTCTACAATTTTCGAGGCAACACGCCGTCGCTGGCAGCGGCGGCGTTTTTGCCGTGGTCGCGGCGCGTCCAGATTGGCGCGGCCGCCGTCGCGCTGATCAGTGGGATTTTCTGGCTCGGCTTCGTGGCAACGACCATGAGCGGCGAGATGTCGGCTTTGTATGATGCCAATATTCTCTCGCTGGTGATCCAGACCACGGATTTTGGACGCGTCTGGATGCCTCGGCTCGGGCTGATCGCTGTCACGCTCCTTCTGCTGGTGCCGAAAAATCCACCCGAAATCTTACGTCTTGCCGTGTTGGCCGCGGCCGCCGTGGCACTCACCAGCATCGCCGATACCGGCCACGCCGGCGCGGACAATGGCCCCAGAGCAGCCATACACATCACAGCCGATGCCGTGCATCTTTCGGCAGCCGGGATTTGGATCGGTGCGCTCGTGGTGCTCAGCCGCATGGCGTTGATTTCCGCGCGCGGGCTCAAGCCAGACGACATCAAAAGCTTCCACCACGCTTTGGAGCGGTTTTCGGCGATCGGCCCCGTCGTGGTCGCAGCTTTGACATTAAGCGGGATTCTCAATCCGGGTTTTCTGGCGAGCCTCAGAACCGCCTATGGGCAAGTTCTGCTCGCCAAGCTTCTGCTGTTCGGGCTGATGCTCTTACTGGCGGCGGCAAACCGTTTCTGGCTGACGCCGCGGCTGGAGCGCGCGATCGATCCCAAGCAGCCGATTGGGGTGCTGAGGGCGAGCATTCTTGCCGAAACCGTGCTTGCGGTCCTGGTGTTAAGCGCAGTCGCGTGGCTCGGCACGCTGGCCCCCCCGGCGCAAGGCTAGCTACCGCATATTCCCGGTGTGGCCGAGCGAATAACGGCCCGGCTGCGGCCAAACGGTTAGGCCATGCGGCTCGGTTCCGACCGGAATCGTTTTCACATCACCGCTCGTCGTATCGATCGCATAGACCACTTTGTCGAACCGACCGGAGACCCAGAGCGTCTTTCCGTCGGCGCTGACATTGCCCATGTCGGGACTCCCGCCGCCGGGAATGGTCCAGGTCTTCTCGACCTTCCGCGTGGCAAAATCGATCACCGAAATCTGTCCCTGCCCGTGCGCCTTAGTATCGCCCATATGGGTGCCGCGATTGGTGACATAGAGCTTCTTGCCGTCGCGGCTGGGATAGAGCCCATGCGCGCCCTTGCCCGTCGGGATGAAACCTACCTCCTGAAACAAATCGCCGTCGATCAGATAAACCCCGTCCGCCTGCATGTCGGCGACATAAAAGAGCTTGCCGTCCGGCGAGATGCGGATGTCCTGCGGCATGCTGCTGCCCGCCGGCATGTTCATGGTGGGCATTCCCGGCAGGCCCTGCTTGGTCAGCTTCAGATAATTCACGACCTTCTTGGCGACCATGTCGATCTTGACGAGGCCCCCACCGGCGAATTCGCAGGTGAAGATGGCGTAGCGCCCATCCATGGAAAAATCGGCGTGGTTGACGCCCACGCATTGCGGCGTGGCGACATTCATCTGCATCGCCATGGTCTGTGGGTCGCGGAATTCGAGCCGCTTCAGCGCTTCGGCGACCACGATGGCGGATTTCCCATCGGGCGTGAAATAGAGGTTGTAGGCGTCCGGAACCTTGATGGTCGTGCCGGGCTTGCCGGTCTTGGGGTCGATCGGCGTCAGAATGCCCGGAAGCTTGCGCTCGGCCGAGCCCGCGACCCAGAGCGTCTTCAAATCCCATGACGGGATGATGTGTTGCGGATTGCCGCCCACCTCAAAATGATCAACCACCGAATAGGTGGCGGGATCGATGACATAGACATCGCCGGATTTCACGTTCGGCACATAGACGCGCGACAGCGCACCCGCAGTGGCAGCGCTGATCTTGCCCGGCCCCGCTTCGCTGTAAACGTTGCGGGCATCCACCACCGGCGGCATGCCGGGAACGGTCTGCACGGCCGGAGCCTGGGCAGCGGCGCCGTTAAGCGACGCGCTCAAAAGCGAAACGCCAAGAAGAAGCGGCAAACGAAAACGCACAGCGAGCACCCACATCAGAATCGATTTGAAATCTATCATGCGGCGGGCACGAACGGCACGTTTCCGCAAGCGCAATTACAACAATGTCATACCGGGACGGGGTGTGCGTAATTGACGACGGCCGGGTTCGACGCGCAACTGCGTTCGGCCGCGCCCACGGTGTTTTCGAGCAGCATGGTCACCGTCATCGGACCGACGCCGCCGGGAACCGGCGTAATGAAGGAGGCCTTTTCCTTTACGCCTTCGAAATCGACGTCGCCGACGAGGCGCCCATCGGGAAGAAAATTGATCCCGACATCGATGACTACGGCGCCACTGCGCACCATGGGTGCCACAATCAGATTTGGCTTGCCGGCAGCCACCACCAGAATATCGGCAAGAATTGTGTATTGGGCGAGATCGCGCGTCTTGGCGTGGCAGATGGCGACCGTCGCTTCGCGCTGCATCAGCATCAGCGCCATCGGCTTGCCGACAATGTTGCTGGCGCCCACAACGGTGACGTTCTTGCCTTCCAGCTCGATGCCCTCATGTTCGAGAATCTTCTGCACCCCATAGGGCGTGCAGGGCGGGAACACGGTCTGGCCGATGACGAGCCCGCCGACATTGTAGAGATGGAAACCATCGACATCCTTGGCAACCGAGATCGTTTCCAGCACGTGCCGTGGCGCGATATGGGCGGGGAGCGGAAGCTGCACCAGAATCCCATGGACGGACGGCGTGTCGTTCAGGCGGCGTATCCGGTCAAGCAGCGCTTCCTCGCTCACATCGGCGGGAAGATGCACAATTTCCGATCTGATCCCGACATCGGCACAGGCGCGGACCTTGTTGCGCACATAGACACCGGAGGCCGGATCGTCGCCCACCCGGATCAAGGTCAAGGCAGGCGTGACCCCGCGCGCTGCCAACGCCTTCGCCCGTGCCGCGATTCCGACCCGGACTTCGCGCGCGATGGCAAGGCCATCGATGATTTTTGCCGTCATGACAGTTTCGCCAGTGCCTGCGTGAAGCGCTGTTTTATCTCGTTTCCGTCGCGGCTCGGCAACACACGCTCGTGATTGGCCGCATCCACCTGCAGACTGAGGAAATTGGGACCGTCGCCCGCATGGAGCAGGCGGCGCGCGGATTCGATGTCAGTTTGCATGGACACTGCGCGGGCTTGCGCAAAGCGGCAGGCCTTGGCGATGGCGACAAGGTCGATCCCCGAATTGGTGTGGCTAGCCTGCATTCCGGTCTCGCCATAATGCCGATTGTCGAGCACCACAAGGGAAAGATTGCGCGGCTGCTTGACGCCAATGGTCGCAAGGCTGCCCAGGCCCATCAACATTTCGCCATCGCCGGTGATGACGGCGATCCGCGCTTTCGGTTTGGCGAGCGCCAGGCCTAAACCGATCATGGCCGCACTTCCCATCGCGCCCCAGAGATAGAAATTTAATGGGTGATCGCCCGCCGCGGCCACATCATAGGTGGGCGCGCCGAGCCCGGTCACGACAAGAAGATCGTCACGCCCGGCGAGCAGTTCCGCCACACAGCTTCGCCTGTCGAGCATTATTTGCTCCACACTTTGCGGCCTATAAGGCGCTGCGACAGCAGCACCGCAATCGGAACATTACCGTCAAACGCCATGTCGCAGGCCGCCCCCACCACTTCGTCGACATCGTCGGGGTGTTCGATCTTGTAGGTGAGAAAGCCCGCAAGCCGCAAAACATCCTCAGTGATCGAACCCATCGGAATCTGCGCCGGGTTGAACTCGGCGAACTCGCCCCGCATCGTGACCAGGATCAAACAGGGAAAGCCGCAATTCTTGATCAGCGAAAACATGTTGACGCAATTGCCGACGCCACTCGATTGCATCAGCAGAGCGGCGCGCATCCCGCCCAACGCCGCACCCGCAACCAGGCCGACGCCCTCTTCTTCAGTCGTCAGCACGACATCGGCGATTTCGGGATCGTCGATGCAGCGTTGGATGAGGCGGCTATGTCCGGCATCCGGCACATAGCCAACCTGGCGGATGCGCGCCCGGCGGAAATGCGCGTAGATCGCATCCGGCCACGTTGCGCCTTGCTCGACGGTCGGGTCCATCACGCAGATCTTTTCAGCATGAATTCGGCCATGTCCGTCCGCCTCGCCACCCAGACATCGGATGCCGCCATCGCCCGCGCGACAATCTCGCCAAAATAATGCGCCCCGCGCGGCCGCCCGAAAATATGGGCATGCACCGTCACGTCGATCACATGCGG
>DATLVC010000381.1:0-10823 GCA_035577685.1 Micropepsaceae bacterium
GAGCCCACCATCGCGCAGCGCATCGTGCGGGCCAAGCGCACCCTTGCCGACAAAGCCGTGGGTTTCGAAGTTCCGCGCGGGCCGGACTTGGCACCCCGGCTGTCGTCGGTGCTCGAGGTGATCTATCTCATTTTCAACGAGGGCTACTCCGCAACAGCAGGCGAAGATTGGATGCGGCCGCAGCTATGCGACGAAGCGCTGCGGCTCGGGCGCATCCTTGCCGAGTTGGCGCCGCGCGAGCCCGAAATCCATGGCCTCGTGGCGCTGATGGAAATCCAGGCGTCGCGTTCGCGCGCCAGGCTGGGACCATCCGGCGAAGCGGTCCTGCTGCTCGATCAGAACCGCGCCCGCTGGGATCAGATGCTGATCCGCCGGGGCTTGGCCGCGCTCGCGCGTGCGGAGGCCCTTCAAGACGCGCCCGGCCCTTACGCCTTGCAAGCGGCCATCGCCGCCTGTCATGCGCGTGCGCTGAAAGCCGATGATACCGATTGGCCGCGCATCGCCGCGCTCTACAGTGCGCTGGCAGAGCTTACGCCGTCCCCCGTCGTGGAGCTCAATCGCGCGGTCGCGTTCGGCATGGCCTTCGGTCCGGCGGCCGGTCTGGAAATCGCCGATGCGCTGACCGACGAACCGGCGCTCAAATTCTATCATCTTCTGCCGGCGGTGCGCGGCGACCTTCTGGCGAAACTCGGCCGCGCCGGCGAAGCACGCGCGGAGTTCGAACGCGCTGCATCACTCACCAGAAATTCCCGCGAACGCGCCGTTCTGCTTGCACGCGCTCAAGCGTGCGTCGCACAAACTGCGTAGTTCTACGTAGCGGGAACTCCGTATGTAGCATTCCGCATATGACCGCGCCTGCGGTTGCGCAACTCTCAATCCATGGCGGCGTTTGGCAAAGCCACCGCGCCATGCCGATGGAGAGAGGTCGCGTAAATGATAATCCACAACATCGATCCGTTCGCCACAGCGAACGACGCGGCAAGAGAACGCCCAAGTCTTGCTTCGCCAAAAACTCAGCCGATCGTTCTTCCCGCAGCCTCACTCAGCAAGCCGAGCACGCTGCGTTGGCTGAGCGCCTTGGTGGTGGATTACGGCGTGGTGGCGCTGGCGATGGCGGCGGCCTATTCCGCGTTTGTGTTCGCGCAAGCAAGCCGGTTCTCCGCAATGGCGGATATCGCGGCAGCCATCGTAATCGTGCTCGCCATCATCGCCATCGGGTCGCGTCAGCATGCGATCCTCATCCTCGCGCATGATGGAAGCCACGGCCATGCCAGCCGCAATAGGCGGCTGAATGATTTGCTCACAAATCTGCTGTCATTTTGGCCCTTCGGAATGGGGTTGTCGGGATACCGTAAATTCCATTTTGCTCATCATCGCTATATGGGCACCGCGGCCGACCCGGAATATATCCATAAGAAGAAAAGCGCTCCGGCCTATGATCTGCCGGCATCGCCGCAGCACATTATCCGCACCGCCGTCACCGCCTTGTTCGGCGAGGGCAGCGACGATCAATTGTATTTCGTTGCCTACATCATCGCCCGGGATTCCTTGCGCGACAGGCTGGCGCCCATCGCGGTTTGGGCCGCGATTGCGCTGGTTCTCTGGCAGTTCAGCGCATGGTGGGTCGCGCTTCTCTGGTTCGCGGCGCTGGGCACGTCGTTTGGCGCGGTCTTTCGCCTGCGCGTCTGGACGGAGCATTTGGGAATCGCCGGTGTGCACCGCATCTCCGCGCGGTTGATCTACCGGTTGATCTTCCTGCCGCACAACACCTGGTACCATTTCGAGCATCATCGGTTCCCATCCGTGCCGTTTTGGAATTTGCCCAAAGCGCGCGCACTCGAAACCGAAACGCCCGTGGACACGCTGGAAGGTCTGTTCGCCTCTTACGCCGGCTACGACGTCATTCCGTCCGGGATGATCAGCGCTACTGAAAAGCAACGGGAGGCCGCATGAACGCACAAAAGCTCTTCCATGTCACACACGGAGCTATGACAGCAACGCCCAGGCATGGCGCGCAATCTGTTCCTCCTCGCGGGTGGGAAGAACAAGCACTTTGCATTGAGATTGGAGATCGCTGATGGGATTGTTCAGCGGGCTGTTGCGCCCTGGATCGATAATAACACCGGCCCAGGCCAGATCGCCGCAAATCGCCAGGCGCGTCCGCGCATCATTCTCGCCGATTCCGCCGGTGAAAACGATGCAGTCCACGCCCGCGAGCACCGCGATCATGGCGGCGATTTCTTTGCGTACGGAATAGGCGAACATCGCAACGGCTAGCCGCGCATCGGCATTCGATGCGGCGGCCTCATGCAGGCGCCGCATGTCGCTGCCCGCACCCGAAATCCCGAGGAGGCCGGAATGCCGGTCGACCAGGTCCTCGATTGCGGCGGCGTCGAATTTTTTTTCCCGCATCAAATAGACGAGCACGCCAGGATCGAGATCGCCGCTACGCGTTCCCATGATGACCCCGCCGGTCGGCGTCAGCCCCATGCTGGTGTCGACGGATTTGCCGCTTTTGACTGCCGTGATGCTCGCGCCATTGCCGAGATGGGCGATGATCAAGCGATCCGGCAGATCGGTCCCCAATTGGTGCACCATGGATTCGCAGGAAAGACCATGAAATCCGTAACGCTGGATGCCCTCCGCTTGCCATTGTTTTGCGATGGGAAGCACGCGGGCAACGTCCGGCAACCCGGCGTGAAAGGCGGTGTCGAAACAGGCGACCTCTGGAACGCCGCGAAAATGCTCCTGGGCAAAGCGTATAACGGACAACGCCGACGGAACATGCAGCGGCGCAAAGGCTGCGGCGCTCTCAAGCTGCTGCAGGACCGCATCGTCGATCAGGCAGTGCCGCCGCAGCTTTGGCCCGCCATGCACGATGCGATGCCCGATGGCGGCGGGCGCCGGCATTCCCGAATCCGAAAGAAGCCGTGCGATGCGGGCAACTGCCGCGCTTTGGCCGGCAAGGGATAGCGTCTCGGAGACCAGTTCCGTTCCTTGCGCGCCCTGCGCATGAAATTTGGTGTCGCCGTCGCCTGTCGTCTCCGCCTCGCCCGACAGCAACCTCTCAGCGCGTGACGATTGGACTCGGTAATATCCGAATTTCAGCGAAGAGGAGCCGCTGTTGAGTGCGAGCACGTTCGCGGCAGAATCGTTCACAGGCTCCAGCGCCAATCGCGCACCTCGGGCATGTCCTCGCCGTGTTCGCTGATATAGAGCTTGTGCCGCTCCATTTGCGACCAATAGCGTGCTTTGGCCGTCTCGACCTGATCGTGCAGCCGCGGAATGCGCTGGATCGCGTCTAACGCGAGCTGATAGCGGTCGAGATTATTCAGCACCACCATGTCGAATGGCGTCGTCGTGGTGCCCTCTTCCTTGTAGCCGCGCACATGGATGTTGTGGTGATTGCGCCGCCGATAGGTGAGCTTGTGAATCATCGAGGGATAACCGTGATAGGCGAAAACCACGGGCTTGTCGGTCGTGAACAAAGCGTCGAAATCCTGGTCCTCTAAGCCGTGGGGATGCTCGGATTGGGGCTGCAGCACCATCAGGTCCACCACATTGACCACGCGGATGCGCAAGTCCGGAACATAGTCGCGCAAGAGCGTCACCGCGGCGAGCGCCTCCAGCGTCGGGATATCGCCGGCGCAAGCCATGACCATTTCGGGATCACCGTCATCATTGCTGGCCCATTGCCAAATGCCCGCGCCGGCCGTGCAGTGACGGACGGCGGCATCCATGTCGAGCCACTGCCATGCCGGCTGCTTACCCGCGACGATCAGGTTGATGTAATTGCGGCTTCTCAGGCAATGGTCCGCCACGGATAAAAGGCAATTCGCGTCAGGCGGCAGATAGATGCGCACAATGTCGGATTTCTTGTTCGCCACATGATCGATGAAGCCGGGGTCCTGATGGGAAAAGCCGTTATGGTCCTGCCGCCAGACATGCGAGGTGAGCAGATAGTTGAGCGATGCGATCGGCTTGCGCCACGGAATTTCCCGGCTGGTTTTGAGCCATTTCGCATGCTGGTTGAACATCGAATCGATGATGTGGATGAAGGCTTCGTAACAGGAGAACAGCCCGTGGCGTCCGGTGAGGAGATAACCTTCGAGCCAGCCCTCGCAGAGATGCTCGCTCAGCACCTCCATGACGCGGCCATTTACACTGAGATCGGTGTCGACATCCTCGATCTCCGCCATCCATTCCTTGCCGGAGACTTCGTAGACGGCTTCCAGCCGGTTTGACGCCGTCTCGTCGGGGCCGAACAAACGGAAATTGCTTTTGCCGAGATTGAGCTTCATCACGTCGCGCAAAAATCGTCCCAGCACGCGCGTGGCTTCGGCTTCGACCCCGCCGGGTTTGTGCACGGCAACGGCGTAATCATGGAACGGTGGCATCGATAAGGGTTGAAGCAAACCGCCGCCATTGGCATGCGGATTGGAGCTCATGCGCCGGTGCCCGGTCGGGGCAAGTTCGGCGAATTCGTCGCGAAACGCGCCATGCTCGTCGAACAATTCCTGCGGCCGGTAGCTTCGCATCCATTCTTCGAGCTGCTTCAGATGTTCGGGATTTTTGAGATTGTCGATCGGGACCTGATGCGCCCGCCAGGTACCCTCGACCGGCTTGCCATCGACGAATTTGGGGCCCGTCCAGCCCTTGGGCGTGCGGAACACGATCATCGGCCAGCGTGGACGTTTCAGACGTTCCGGTGCGCCGCTCGACCGCGCCGCTGTTTGGATCTGGCGTATCTGCGCAAGAATCCGATCCAGCGTCGCGGCCAGAGATTGATGCACGAGCGCCGGATCGCTGCCTTCCACGAAATGGGGATCGTAGCCATAGCCGCGCATCAATTCGGTCAGCTCCTCGCGGCTGATCCGCGCCAGAATCGTCGGATTGGCGATCTTGAATCCGTTCAGATGCAGAATCGGAAGCACGGCGCCGTCGCGCGCGGGATTGAGGAACTTGTTGGAGTGCCAACTCGTGGCAAGCGCCCCGGTTTCCGCTTCGCCATCGCCCACCACACAGGCGACGATCAGCCCGGGATTGTCGAAGGCCGCCCCATAGGCGTGGGCGAGCGAATATCCCAATTCGCCGCCCTCGTGGATGGAGCCCGGCGTTTCCGGTGCGACATGGCTGGGAATCCCATAGGGCCAGGAGAATTGGCGGAACAGCCGCTGCAAGCCGTTGCGGCTGCGCTCGACGGCGGGATAATGCTCTGTATACGATCCTTCCAGATAGGCATGCGCCACGATGCCCGGTCCGCCATGGCCCGGGCCGATGACGTACATCATGTTCAGATCGTTTTCCTTGATGAGCCGGTTGAGGTGGACGTAGAGGAAGTTCAATCCTGAAGTGGTGCCCCAATGGCCCAGCAGGCGTGGCTTGATGTGATCGAGCGTCAGCGGGGCTTCGAGCAGCGGATTGTCCTGCAGATAGATCTGCCCGACGGAAAGATAATTTGCCGCGCACCAATAGGCGTGCATCTTGTGCAAGAGTTTGGGCGATAATGGATCGGCCATTGGTTCATCCGGGGTTCGGGCGGCACTCGGCCGAAGAGCCTACGGGCTTATAGCAGCAGAGTCATGACAACTGCGACGGGCAACGCGGGTTCCATTCGGGCGGGATTGACCGCGAACGAACCGTCATCGTTGCTTGGCAGGGTTCAGCCGAACGTGACTGCGCCGCTTCTCATGAGCTTGACGCAGGCATCCACTGCCGCGGGATCGTAAAGGCGGCCTTTGCCGTTTTGGATTTCGTTAAGCGCGGCATCCAGGCCGAGCGCCGCGCGATAGGGACGATGCGCGTGAATTGCCTCCACCACATCAGCCACCGCGATGATCCGCGCGCCCGGAATGATCGCATCGCCGCTGAGGCCACGGGGATAGCCGGAGCCATCCAGCCTTTCGTGATGCTGCAGGATCATTTCGGCGACGGGCCAGGGAAAATCGACGCCTTTCATGACATCGTAGCCAATTTGCGCGTGACTTTGGACGAGCTGATATTCGAGCGGCGTGAGCTTGCCCGGCCGGCTCAGAATTTCGGCAGGAATGCTGATCTTGCCGATATCATGAACGCTTGCCGCGAGAAAAATGCCGTCGATCTGGTCTTCGGGAATCCCGATCTCGCGCGCGATCGCGGCGGCAAGACGCGCGACATTACGCTGGTGGCCTGCTGTGTAGGGATCGCGCATTTCGAGCGTGCTCGCGATGGCTTCCACGGTCGCATCGAAGCTCTTGCGCAACCGCCGCACGCTGTCGTCGCGCGCCGCGCGGTCGCGCAAGGAAGCGATGCCATAGGAGAGATCGTCCGCCAGCTGGACCAGCAGCTTGACCTCCTCGGGTTGGAAGGCATTGGGTTCGGTCGCATAGATGCTGAAGGCGCCGAATGTTCCGCCCCGGTCCTTGAGCGGCAGCGCGATGCTTGATCGGTAGCCGCCGGCCCGCAGCGCCTCGCGCCAGGGGCCCATCGCCGCATTCGTCTCGATGTCCTCGTTGAGCTGCGGCTTGCCGGTTCGGATCGCGGTTCCGGTCGGACCACGCCCCCTGTCATTGTCCGCCCAATTGATTGTCGTCAACTTGTCGAATTGGCTTTTATCGCCGGCCCAGGCGGCCGGGCGCACCGTCTTGGCGTCGTCATGTTCGGCATAACCGATCCAGGCGAGTCCGTAGCCTCCAATCTCGGCCGCGACTTTGCACATCTTTTCCAGGAGTTCCGGCTCCTCGGTCGCACGCACAAGGGCCTCGTTGCCGGCGCTGGTCGATTTCAGCGCACGGTTGATGCGTTCGAGAGCGCGCTCCTTCTCCAGCCGGTCGGTGATGTCCCGGAAGAACCATATCCTGCCAAGCAGGCTGCCATCGGGGGTTTGGATGGCTGACGTGTAACGATCGAACGTGCGTCCATCCTTGAGTTCAACCCTCTCGAATCCTTTCTCCTCCCGATGGGCATAGAGATATTTGACGCGCGCCAGGAAGCCTTCAGGATCGGCAAGCTGCCGCGTGATATATTCCAGCAACGGGCGATCATCGCGCGTTTGCAGCATTTCCTCCGGGACCGACCAGAGTTTCACAAATTGGCGATTGAACGAAACGATGTGGTCCTGCTCATCCACGATCAGGATGCCGTCCGGTGACGTTTCGTGTTCGGTGGCCAGGACAGCGGCATTGAAGGCAAGCTCCTTCTTGATGCGCGTTGACTCCGTGACGTCGACAGCGATGCCAATGACCGCAGGACGGCCCTGATAAGACGCCGTCCGCGCTTGACCCAAAATGTCGACCAGCGTTCCATCTTTGCGGAATATGCGGGTTTCCGTTTGCGCAGTATTTTGTTTGGCTGAGATCAGGGCCTCGAACGTCTCGGAAACCCGGTCCCGGTCGGGCTCGGGAAGGAATTCCTGTAGGGGCCGGTGGAGTATTTCGTCCGGCGAATAACCGAGCATTTCCGAAAATCGCGGATTGACATAGGAAATGGTGCCATCCTGTGCCAGGATGAAAATGCCGGCGATCTGCTGCTCCACCAAGGCCCGGAACTGCGCTTCGTCCTCACGGATTCTTTCTTGTTCGCGCTTGCGCTCGCTGATGTCCCGGCAAAAATGCAGAAACTCCTCCTGTTCGGGCCACCAGGAGACGCTAATTTCGACGTCGAATTGGCTACCATCCTTTCGTCGATGCCGGGTTTCGAACCGCTCGAAACCCTTGGCCCTGATATCCTGCAAGTGATGCGCGTTTTCGGCGGGTGTTTCGATGGATTCGATATCGTGAACGCGCAAATTCAAGAGCTCGGCGCGCGAATAGCCGGTCATCCGGCAATAGGCGTCATTGACTTCGAGCAGTCTGCCGATAGCGTCGAAGCGCCAGAACCCATCCGCGGTGGTTGCCAGCATGGCGGCATATTGGCTGGCCTGCATGCGCACGGTCTGCTCTGCGCGTTTGCGTGCCGCGATTTCGCCCTCGGGCGCTGTACCCGCCGGCACGCACGCACCTTCGTCGGAGGGATTTCGGCGCGCGGGTGCTCTCGCGGGTGCGGGCGGAATGGCAGCCATGGCTTTACCGTTTTGGACTGGAGGTGAACCATGGCTGACCGCCCGGAAATCGGGATGATATTTGTCAATGGCGCAAGCCTGGGCGGCCTCACGCAACGGTGAAAATATGCAGCGCCGCAATGGATATTTTTGAACGCTTGGATGCCGCTACATCTTCAGCGGCTTGAAATAGCCGGTGAGTTCGAGATAGCCACGTCCGCCGGGAATGCGCGCGGCACCCTCCCAATAGACCGGCCCGCCGCCGGCGCGGCTATCCAATTCCTGATCGTCGAACAGGGGCATGATGCGCCATTGCCGTGCGCCTTCGGGCAGGCGCACGACGAGTGTACGTTCCACCGGATAATCCGCGCCCGTGCGCGGCGAATGCCAGCTTCGCAGCGTGACAAAGCTCACATCGTCTGGTGCGAAACGCGTAATGTCGCCCTTGGCGTTTCGGAACGAGCCGCCCGCCCACAGCGCGTGCCCTGCGGAATCGCGAATCTGAAATGCCATCACTGCCGCGCCATCGTCGAGATTGAATCCCACCCAATCCCAACCCACCGCGTTCGGATCCAGATAGGACGAAGACCATTCGCGATCGAGCCAGGCGGTGCCTTTTACCGGCAGGGTCTTGCCGTCGCGTTCCACGCTGCCTGACACGGTCAAATGCGGCAGGCTGTAATAATGGCTGGCTTCGGTCGGCAGCGGACCTTTGCGGCTGTAGCCATTGTCGCCTTGCAGCATGATGGGCTGCGTCGGCGTGAAATTGAGATCGAGGACAAATTCCTTGCCCCCGGCTCTCGTATGGATGCGATCGCCGCCATCGCGTTTGATGTTCCAATCATCGAGCACGACATCCATGTCGGTGGTCGATGCTTCAGCCAATCCGAAGCCTTCCCGCGCGACGCGTTGATCGTGCAGCAAATGTCCCACCGCAGGATCGGAGAGCGCCGCATGCGCGAACAGAACCTGCTTGGCCGCAAAGGCGCTGGGATTGTTTTGGTCATTGGCGGGGCGGATGCGGAAGAACGTTACCTGGAATCCCATTTGCCGTCCGTCCCCGGTCTCCAACCAGCCGGTGACGTACCACCACTCGTTACGAAAATCGGGATGGGCGCCGTGATCAGCCGGAAACTGAAATGCCACGCTGGGGCGCACCTCAGGATAGGACGGCAGCACGGGCGCATCGGCGGCTTTCACGGCTGTGATGAACAGCAGCAGCGAGACGGCGAATGCCAACACCCGCATCACCAATCCTCCCGCACCGCGCGCACCGCATCGGAGGAGAGCGCTCGGCGCCCCGCCAGCAACGCGGTTCCCGCGGAGGCCACCATCAACGCGATGGTAACGGTCGCGAACACCGCGAAAGGCAGCCGCGTCTCCATGGTCCAATGGAACGATTGGGGATTGATCACATGGATCAGCACCTGGCTGATGACGATGCCGAGCCCGATTCCCGCCACCACGCCCACCGCGCCCAGGAGCGCGCCTTCGGCGGCCAGCATGGTCACGATTTGCCGGCGCAGAACGCCGATATGGCGCAGCATGCCGAATTCTTTCGTGCGCGCGAGCGTCTGGGCCGAGACCGTCGCCGCCACGCCCGCAAGGCCCACGAGAATCGCGATTCCTTCCAGCACATAGGTCACCGCGAAACTGCGGTCGAAAATCCTGAGCGACAAAGCGCGCAGCTCCCGCGACGGCGCGAAGGTCACGCGCGAAGCGAGGGCAGGGGGCAGGCGCGCCCGCATCGCCTCCACCGTCGATGAAATCGACGTGCCCGGCGCGAGCTTAACCGAAGCGTCCGAACGCAGGCCATCGCCGGTCAGCCGGACATAATCCTTGGTGTCCATCGCGATGGTGCCCTGCTGGCGTCCATAGTCGCGCCAAATGCCGGCGACGAAAACTTTCGTGGTTCCGCCCGTCGCTGTCAGCGGCAGATCGATCATATCGCCCGCGCGATAACGATAGAGCCAGGTCGCCGGTTCCGACAGCCACACCGCGGTTACACCTTGCGGAACGGGGTGCGCGGCACCGATCAAGGGCAAAGTCTTTCCCGGATCAGTGGGATCGATGTCTTCGGCAAGCCAAACAATCGGCGTCTGCTCGGGCGAAAGGCGCAGCGGGGTAAGCTTGCGAAAATGGATCGCGATGATGCCTGGCGTCGCGGCGAGCTTCTGCTGCACGTCCGGTGAAAGCGCGCTGTAATCATCGCCCTCGACGCGCAGATAAATATCGGCGGGCAGGATTTGCACCAGCCATTTGTCGACGGAATCGCGAAAGCTCGCCACCATGACGGCCATGGCGATCATCAGGCTGGTGCTCGCGACGATGCCGCACAGCGCGATGGCCGCTTGCGACGGTGCACCCCAAAGATGTTTCGCCGCGAGATGTGCCGGCACCCCGAACGACAGATGTTGCGCCGGTGCGAGCAGCAGCCGCGCCAGCAACGGCATGGCCGCGACGCCGCCTGCGAGAAGCAGCGCGATGGAGAGATAGCCGAACAGAGGCAAGGACCCGACCGCGGGCAGGAAAGCCGTCACCGCCCCTGCCAGCAGAAGCACGAATGCAATGCGTGCGCCCGGCGCGGATTTGGGATCGGCGACATCGCCGGCATCTTTCAAGGCGATGGCCGGCTGCGCGCGGGCCGCATCCCGCGCCGGCAGCGCGCTGCCGATCAGCGCTGCCAGCACCCCAAGCGCAAAGAAAATCAGCGCCGCCCAGGGCGCGAAAATCAGTTGGGGCCGCGTGCCGCTGAAATAGCCGCCGCCCAGATCGCCGCCCAGAACGCCGAGCGCGATGCGCGCCA
>DATLVC010000382.1:0-3131 GCA_035577685.1 Micropepsaceae bacterium
TGGAACGGTGCGCCTGCGCGCGCCGCTCACCATGCCCCAGGCTCCGAACCAGCCGCTTGTGGATGCGCTTCCCGCCTATACCGGTCCTTACGATATCGCCATCAACGCGGTGGGAACGAAAATCGTCGGCGCCACCAGCGTCACGGTCGAGGGCTTCAAGGTCTTCGACACGCAGAACAGCGCGTTCAACGGCGTTATCAATCCCAATTCGCAATCGAGCTTCTACGGTTCGTGCTCGAATACCGGAGTGTGCACCGGAACGCTGGTGGAATTTGTGCAGGGCTTCAACCTCAGCGCCGCCACGACGAAACTCGCGTCGATTTCGTCCGATGTGCTCCATCTGCAGCCGGGCGTCGAACTCGTCAACAATGATCCGGGCACCAACAATGGCGACATCACGGTCGCCAGCACGTGGAATTTGGGCGCCGGCCTTGCCGGCTATCTTGAGGGCGACGTTCAAGGCTATCTGGCCGGCAACCTCACCAGTTATCTCGGCGGCACGTTCCAAGGCAATCTCGTCAATGCCACGGACTTCATTCAGAAGGGCCAGGTTGTCGCCCCAGCGGGTACTGTCGTTACCGATCAATATGGAAAATTGCTGGACGCCTATAAGAACTACAAAGGCGCCCTGAATTTCGTAGACGGCGTCAGCACGACCACAACGGTGGTTGTCACCGACCAATACGGCAAGCTGACGAGCGATTTCAAATCTTACAAGGGCAATCTGGTCGTTATTCCCGGTGTCACCCAGGTCGATCCCGTCGTCACCGATCAGTACGGAAACCTGCTGGATCTGTACCAGAACTATAAAGGCGACCTCGTCTTTGTCGATGGCGTCAGCCAGACAAACAGGACTGTCGTCACCGACCAATACGGCAACCTGACGTCGAATTATGCAAATTTCACCGGCGATCTGCTCTACGTGCCGGGGATCAGTCAGATCACCACGCTGTTCTACCGGGTCGGTGGTTCGCCCACGGGCGAGCCCGGAACACTCACCTTGCGCGCCACGCGCGATGTCGATGTGGGGTCGTCATCGGCCCAAGTGGCGATCACGGATGGCTTCTTCCAGACGCGCAACACTTTCACGGATGATTACCAGACGAAGCTGACGAACTGGCTGAACGCAGCTTACGCGGGGTCTCCGACGACGAATGTTACAAACGTCGGCGGCTATCTGATTGCCGGCGCCACCTTCAACGACATTCAGCCGGTCGGACGGCTGCACGCCGGGCCGCCGCCGGATGCCCCCTATGATCAGGCTGCCAACGGCATCAGTCCGAAATTCTCGAACCAGGACCGGACGCCGATCACCGGTGCAGATCTGTTCCCGCTGATCCCCGATTCCAACGGCTCGATCCCAGGCAACGGCACCAATTACGACGCGGTCGCATCCTGGTCCTACCGGATCGTAGCCGGCGCGGATATGGGAAGCGCGAATCCGCTTGGCTTGCAGCCGCTGTCGAATTTCCCGGACATCGCCAACAAGCAGACCGCCCCCAATGGCGGCTTCGGCAATGTCGTCATCGACGGGGACAAAGGCTACAACGTCTTCGACGGCAATGTCTTTGCGTTGGTCTCCTATCGCACGCCCTCGATCATTCGCACGGGCACTGGCTCCATCGATATCGCGGCAGCGCGCGATTTCATCCTTGCCGATCAGAAAGCGCCGGGCGTCGTCTACACCGCGGGACGCAATTCGGTCGATCTGCCGGACCCCGGTTTCACCGTGCAAACGGTCGATGATCCGCTCAATCCCGGACAGCAGATCCAGATCGCGGTTGCCACCGATCCGACCGGATTCCTTGAGCCGAATGTTCTTAGTTGCAGTCTGAGCAATTTCTGCAATCCCTATGGTCCGCTGACGCAGGCGGCCTATCCCGTCGCCGGCGGGCATCTGAATTTGACGGCGCAAAAGGATATTCTTGGTTTCGAGCATCCCACCATCGCCTCGCCGACATTCGGCGTGGGTAATCCCTTCCAGCAATATTTCATGCCCTGGCTGCTGGCGCAGGGGGCGGCGTTGCGCATCACCGATTTCGGCGCGTTCTCGCCGCTGTCGGGCTACCTCGCCACCGAAGGGGAAGCGATCTTCACGCCGTCCCAGACCAGTTGGTGGATCAATTTCGGCAGTTTCGATCAGGGCCTGATGAGCGCCGGTGGCGACGTGCGTGTGGAAGCCGGCCGCGACATTCAGGAGCTTTCCGTCTCCGTTCCGACGACGGCGCGCGTCAGCGGCGGCCTTTCGAGCACCATTATCGGCCCGGACGGCAGCGAGATTGCGAACATACCGGTCGTCCATCTGAATGACAGTGGCGACCTCAGGGTGATCGCGGGCCGCGATTTGAAGAGCGGCGCCTTTTACGAAGGTTCCGGCAAGGGCGAGATCACGGTTGGCGGCACGATCTCGGCCAGCTGGTCGCAACGCGAGGATCCGACCGATTCCCAATCGGCGCAACATCCTGTGTCTACGATTCTCGCCGTCGATACCGGTAGCATCGACTTGACGGCGCGCGGCGCGATCGACCTGGGCGGTATCGTCAGTGGCGCGTCCTTGCAGGAGGTCGCCGATTCAACCCAGTCCTTCGATGTCGTGTCGCGGTCGATTTCGACATATGGTCCTTCGAGCGCGGTCAGCATTCGTTCGATCGGCGGCGACATCCTCGCCAACTCGCTTTCGTTCAGTTACGCCCTCGTCGACAACATCAATCTGGTCACGAATTTCGGCAGCGTCGCAGGGCCCGCCTTCCCCGGAGTAAACAGCTATCCCGCGCATTTCGAGGCGGTGGCGCTCACGGGCAATATCGAGCTAGCCGATTCGCTGCACCTGGCACCCTCCGATACCGGCACGCTCAATCTTTTCGCCTATAACTCGCTTCTGACGCACAGCGACAGCGAGAGCCTCGGCGGCGCGCTTCCGGTCAGTACTGGGCCTTCGCTCGTGCAGGCGACCTTCGATCCCGCCGCGCCAATGGCTGGTTTTGCCCCCGAACAAGGTTCGCGTTCTGCCGATCTTGGTTCGCTGCTGTTGCACAGCGAGGATACGGTTTCCGATCTCTTCTACGCGGTGACCGGCGACATCGTGTCCGGGGCCGGAATTCCGGGGGCCTCGCTCCTCGACAATCGCCCCC
>DATLVC010000383.1:0-3880 GCA_035577685.1 Micropepsaceae bacterium
TATCGGGATCCCCTTTCAGGGCCGTCATGGCATCGCGCATCGCGGCGAGGTCAACCACCGCGGGCACCCCGGTGAAATCCTGCATCAGCACGCGCGCAGGCCGATAGGCGATCTCCCGGTCCGAAGTGCGCTTTTTCAGCCACCCCGCTACCGCCTTGATATCGTCCACGGTGACGGTGCGGCCGTCCTCGTAGCGCAGCAGATTTTCGAGCAAAATCTTGAGTGAATTGGGCAGCCGCGAAATGCCGGCAAGACCGTTCTTCTCGGCGGCTTTAAGGCTGAAATAGACGTAAGTCTTGTTGCCGACGGAAAGCTTCCGCCGAGCTTTGAAACTGTCGAGGCTGGCCACGACTATACCCCCGTGTTGTGCGGTATGGTGAATCGGCGCGAACTTAGTCGAAAAATCACATCCAAGGCTACGGGATAAACTTTAGCGCCGGATTTACTGCCGGAGTGCATAAGGGCGGGCGGACGCGCGGGGACGTGAATTTGTCTCCATATTATTGCCACCTTCGGGGCGTTAGTGGGGTTGTCGGGGGACGGCATTGGGCGAAAAACGGCCAATGGGCGGATATTGGAATGTCTTTCTTTGAATGAGCGATCGCTTGAGGCTCCAACTTGCCGTTGCCGTGGTGTGGGCGCTCGCTTTCGCAGGGCCTGATGCGCTTGCCCAGCAGGCTGCGCCACCCGCACGCCTGCTTCTGACCCCTTCCGCCCCGCTTCCGCATGATGGAACCTATATCGCCAACGACAAGGTCGCCTTCACGGTCGACCACCGGGACGGTCAGGTGCGCTTGCGTTTTCTCGACGATGACGAGGTGTTCTATCTTTCGAGCGAGCCCGCGCCCATGGGCGGCCGCGTCTTGAAATATGACACCGGGGCCGTCGCGCTGCAGGTGACCGGCTGGGGCGGCCTGACCCTCTACACGATGGAAGCTAGGAACGGGCTGCCAGCCGAATTGAACGAGGCTATCCAGAGTGTCGATCCGCCGCCGGTGGACGCCAAGCAGGTGAAGGCCTTCGCGGCGAAGCTCGCGGAGGATCTTTCCGCGGCCGAGGATTTCGCCGTCGGCTTCGCGGCGGATTGGGACAATCTCGCCCAATCCGACGAACTCCGATCGCTTGGCTGCGACGCCATGCGCAATGTGGCCTATGCGCTTAAGCAGCTCGGCAAGTCCGGCCGGCGTGCCCGCCTGTCCGAACGCATCCATATCATCCGGGTCATCCGGGGAACCAAGCCGGGGGTCACGATGCAGAAAGGCATCCTGGCCGTTACCATCGCCCCCCAGGAGGGCCCCTCGGCGCGGCCCTCCTCGCTTGCCATCGAGCAAGCCATCGAAGCCGCGCTTTAAGGCGTTCGGCCCGTCCGGGGGCCGGCCCGGGGGCCGGCGGCTATTCCGCCGCCACCGGAATGTCGAGCTTCAAGCGCGATGCGACGCCCGCGCCATAGGCCGGATCGCATTTCGAGAAATGCGCGATCTGACGCCGGAGAATATCCTCCGGCACGCCCGCCATGGAGGCGAAGATATTGTCCATCAGCGCGTTCTTCTGGGCCTCGGACATCAGCCGGAAGAGATTGCCCGGCTGGGTGTAATCGTCATTGCCCACCCGGTGATCGTAGTGATCCGCATCGCCGGAGATCTTCAGCGGGGGCTCCTTATAGCGTTTGTCCTCGACCGGCCCGCCGAACGAGTTCGGCTCGTAATTGACGCTGCCCTTGCCATTGTCGTCGAAGCGCATGGCGCCATCGCGGTGATAATTGTGCACCGGACATTTCGGGCGATTCACCGGGAGCGAATCCGCATTGACGCCGATGCGATGACGATGCGCGTCCGCATAAGAGAAGATGCGGAATTGCAGCATCTTGTCTGGGCTGTGGGCGATACCCGGCACGACATTGGCGGGCGAAAACGCCGCCTGCTCGACCTCCGCGTGGTAATTGTCGGGATTGCGGTTGAGTTCGAGCACACCGACCTCGATCAACGGATAATCCTTATGCGGCCACACTTTCGTGAGGTCGAACGGATTGTACGGCGTCTTGTCGGCATCGGTTTCCGACATGATCTGTACATAGAGCGTCCAGCGCGGGAAGTTCTTCCATTCGATCGCCTCGAACAGATCGCGCTGATGGGTTTCGCGGTCGCCCGCAATAAGGGCCGCCCCTTCCGCATTGGTCAGGTTCTGGATGCCCTGCTGCGTCTTGAAATGGAATTTCACCCAGACGCGCTCGTTCTTCGCATTGATGAAGCTGTAGGTGTGGGAGCCGAAGCCATGCATGTGGCGATAGCTTTTCGGAATGCCGCGATCCGAGAACAGGATCGTCACCTGATGCAGGCTTTCCGGGCTTAAGGACCAGAAATCCCACATCGCGGTCGCTGAGCGCAGATTGCTCCGCGGGTCGCGTTTCTGGGTGTGGATGAAGTCCGGGAATTTCAGCGGGTCGCGGACGAAGAACACCGGCGTATTGTTGCCGACAAGATCCCAATTGCCCTCATCGGTGTAGAATTTCAGCGCCCAGCCGCGCACATCGCGCTCGGCATCGGCTGCGCCACGCTCACCCGCAACGGTCGAGAACCGCAACAGGCATTCGGTCGTTTTGCCGACGCGCGAGAAAATGTCCGCGTGCGTCCATCGGCTGATGTCCTTGGTGACCGTGAAGGTCCCGAAGGCGGCCGAGCCCTTGGCATGCACCACCCGCTCGGGAACACGCTCCCGGTTGAAATGGGCGTGCTTCTCGAAGAGGTGGAAGTCCTGCACGAGCAGCGGCCCGCGCGGGCCGGCGGTGAGCGAGTTCTGATTGTCGGCGACGGGGATGCCGGCATCGGTCGTCAAAATGGGGCGTTTGGGGTCGGACATGGCGTTCTCCTCGGGGCGGATGATATGCGAATTAGAATTATTATAAATAAAGGCATATTTCAAGCCTGCCGCGGAAATTTCCCCTGTCCGGGGCTGATCCGCCTTGCGATAGGTCAATTCGGAAGGAAAGGATTGGCTGCGCCCTTGCCGATCAGGACCCTGAATCCGGCCGCAACGCCGCGCGCATCGGCCAGGGCATTGTGCTTGCGCCCTTCGAAGACACCGCCGGCCGCTTCCGCCACGTCGCAAGCGCGCTTGCCCTTGAGGTCGACGCCTTGGGCGGCGAACCAGTGGATCGCGT
The DNA here is from genome assembly GCA_035577685.1 of Micropepsaceae bacterium. Taxonomy (GTDB): domain Bacteria; phylum Pseudomonadota; class Alphaproteobacteria; order Micropepsales; family Micropepsaceae; genus CAIYRG01. The sequence continues at coordinate 3,158 of DATLVC010000383.1, forward strand.
TGGTGTAAGGCGGCATGGGGAGCGCGCGCTCCCAGCCATAAAGCTTCAGGTTGGTCGCGAAGATCAGGTCGTCGCGGCCATGGGCGATAATCGGCGCGTCGCCGACAAAATCCAGGAAAGCGCGATAGGCGATGACGAAATCGACGCCACGCAGCGCCATGGCTTCGTTGGTGATGCCGGTGAGCGCCACGAAATAATCCGAGAGCACCGGATTGACCCGAGGGCTCACCAGCATGTCGAAACTGTCGATCTCTTTGAGGGTGGCCGCGTCGAGCTTCACCGCGCCGATCTGCACCACCTCGGTCAGCTCGCCAGGGCGCGTCCAGCGCGATTCCATGGAGCCTTCCCAGGCGGTGAATTCCAGATCGAAAATCACCACGTGCTTGCGTTTGCCGCCTCTCACCGCCGCCCCGTGCCGTTAAGGAATCGTAACATTTTCAATCTAATCCAATTTTGCGGCTTTTCGGGCGTTTTGACGGCGGCATCCGTTTGCACACGGTTTCCTAAGTTCTTAAAGGTTTAATGGCCTCACCGCCGGAGTACACGCGCGGACAGGGAGGCATAACATGGCTCGGACATCCCGCATGGTTGAATCCTCACACGGCGCCGCCGCCGAAGAAGCACAAGTGGACGCCGCCGACGCGGCCGCGCACCTGGCGACAGCGGCGCATGCCATCGGCACAAGCGATCCCGAATTCGCCGGGTTCTTCGCGGCGTTCACCC
>DATLVC010000384.1:0-2526 GCA_035577685.1 Micropepsaceae bacterium
AACCGTGGCCTGGTCGATCCCGAAGACGACATGCGCGAGACCAATCCGCCCACGAATCCAGAACTGCTCGATGCCCTCGCGAAACATTTTGCCGGCAGCGGCTACGATTTGAAGGACCTCATCCGCACGATCTGCCGCTCGCAGATCTATCAACTCAGCGCCGTGCCGAACCAATACAACAAGATCGACAAGCAATTCTTTTCCCGCTTCTATCCGAGGCGGTTGAGCGCCGAAGTCCTGTTCGACTCGGTCAATGCCGTGACCAGGTCCGAGAGCAAATTCGACGGCCTGCCGCCCGGCACCCGGGCCGTCCAGTTGCCGGACAACAGCTTCAACGCAAATTCCTATTTCCTGACGGTCTTCGGGCGGCCCGAAATGTCCAGCTCGTGCGAGTGCGAACGCTCCGGCGACGCCAGCCTCGCTCAGAGCCTGCACCTGATCAATGCCAAAGACATCCAGGAAAAAATCTCCGCCGACAACGGCCGCGCCGCGCTGCTCGCCAACGACAGCCACATGTCCGACGAGCAGAAAATCCGCGAACTTTACCTCTGGGTCTATGCGCGCGACCCGGACGCTTCGGAATTGGCGCTGGCAAAGAAACATCTCGAAGGGAAAACAGCCGCGAAAGACGCCACGCCCGGCGCACTGCCGAATCCGCGCCAGTCGTACGAAGATATCGTGTGGGCCTTGATTAACACTAAGGAGTTCCTCTTCAACCATTAGGCGCGATGAGTTTCGCAGAGCCAAATCGCTTCGGATGCCCGGAGTTCCGCCGTCAGATGGCCTTGAGTCGCCGCGGCTTCCTTCATGCCGGCGTAATGGGGGTGGCGGGTTTGTCGCTGGCGGATGTGCTGCGGTCGGACGCCGTTGCTGCGCCCCACCCGCGCCGGTCGCGGGAAAAATCCGTGATCATTCTCTGGATGCGCGGCGGGCCCAGCCAGCACGAGACGTGGGATCCGAAGCCCGACGCGCCTATCGAATATCGAGGCGCGTTCGGCGCCATGCGCACCAAAGTCCCCGGCATCCAGATTTGCGACCTGCTGCCCATGAGCGCCCGCCTCATGGACAAATGGTCGATCCTCCGCAGTTTGTATCACACCGATGCTGGCCATTCGTCCGGCGATCAGATTTGTTTCACCGGCTATCCCGCCGCGCCCAACGTTCCAGCGGAGGGACCTGGCAACGTCATGCCTAGTTGCGGCTCGATCGTGGTGAAACAGCTCCAGCACAAGAATCCAAAGTTGCCCGCCTATGTGATGATCCCCCGGATGGTTCCCGGCGCTGGCGCGGCTTATCTGGGCAATGCCTGCGATCCATTCGAAACCATCGCCGATCCGGCCAGGGACGGCGCGTTCACCGTGCCCAATTTCGCCCTGCCCAAAGGGGTCTCATTGCAACGGCTCGACGAACGGCGCGCGCTGCTCACCGGTTTCGACAACCTGCGGCGCGAAACGGATCAAGGCGACCAGATGGAATCCATGGACCAATTCCAGCAAAAGGCCTGGGACCTTCTGACAGGCAAAGAGGCCCGGGACGCTTTCGATCTCGATGCCGAGCCGCGTGCCGTTCGGGAGCGCTACGGTTTCATCCCGGAGTTCAAAGCCCCCACGCCCGACCGGTGCGGCGTGCCCGCATGGAGCCAGCGGATGTTGCTGGCGCGCCGATTGGTCGAGGCCGGTGTGCGTCTGGTGACAGTCGATCTTCGCTGGTGGGACACCCATGTGGAAGGTTTCGATACCATGCGCAATGGGTTTCTCCCGCGCTGGGACCGCGCCTACAGCGCGTTGATCGAAGACCTCGAGCAGCGTGGCCTGCTCGATTCGACCATGGTCCTCGCGTGGGGAGAGTTCGGCCGCACGCCCAAGGTCAACGAGAAGGCCGGACGCGACCATTGGCCGAACGTTTTCAGCGCGGCCATCGCCGGAGGCGGAATTCAAGGCGGACGCGTGATCGGTTCCTCAGACGACAAGGGCGGCGAGCCGGCCTCGAATCCCAAGACGCCGCAGGATGTGCTGGCCACCCTCTACCGCCATCTGGGCGTGGACACCACGGCTCAGTACCTTGACCACTCTGGCCGGCCTCATCCTGTGTTGCCGTCCGGCACACCAATCGACGAATTGTTCGCGTGATGCGTCCAATGGATCTTTTCTTGACCCGCAGAATGCTCAAACAGAAACTCGTTCTGCTCCTGTCGTCTTTAATGGCTGCGACGCAACTCTCGGCCCAGCTTCCCGCAGCACGCCTCCTGACCGTTTTTCCGCCGGGGGCCGAAGCCGGTTCTTCGATCGATGTCGCCATCTCCGGCGTGGATCTAGATGATCCCACGCAACTTTATTTCTCCCATCCGGGCATCAAGGCGAAACTGAAGATCGCAGAGAAAACCCGCCAGCCCGAAACGAACAGGTTTGTCGTCACAATTTCTGCCGAGGTGCCGCCTGGGCTCTACGACGCGCGTTTCGTTGGCCGGTTTGGCGCTTCGAATCCGCGCGCGTTTGCGGTCGGCGACCTGAACGAGATTTGTGAGCC
>DATLVC010000385.1:0-3338 GCA_035577685.1 Micropepsaceae bacterium
ACCTTCAAGACTGACCTCAAGGACGCGGACGACGTTTTCGATTTGGCCTTCGCGGATATCGCGGATGGTGGTGTTGCGGTCCATGTCGCCGACGGATCGCTCGACCCATGCGCGGCCGAGCGGACCGAAGTCCGCCAGCACGAAGTACAACATCGGGTCGGGGGAACGGGTGAAGCGGGGGATGGACATCACGCCACCGCCCGTTCTGCCGGGGCGAACGACATGCCATGCGCGGCGCCGATTTCGCGAGCCCACTTAACCAGCCACTTCGGATGATCGCTCTTGTCGCCGAGCAGCGCGTCGGCGAGCGACTTGAGAGCGCCACCGCCCGCGCGTTGCGTGAGGCAAACGCCGTCCTTGACCAGCTCGTGCGATTTCGGAAGGCGCCGGAAAATCTGAAAGCCGCGATAGCTGATCGGCTTCGCGTCCGTCGTGAAGAACTCTGGCTTGCCGATCGGATCGGCCGACCAGGGATTGAGGTAGCGGTGTGCGGTGATCTTGGCCATGGCGCTCTCCTATTCGAGCGCCACCTTAAGGACAAACCGTCCTAGTTGTCAAGGACTATTTGTCCTTAGCCGTTTATTGTGGGGGATCGGGCTGGTAGCCGAACGCTTTCAGGCAGTTGATGTATTGCACACCGAACCGGATTTCGTTGTTGTCGAGCGCTGAACCGGCGATCACCTTGCATTTAGCCTCGTCCTCGGCTTGGCGCTGAGCGCTGACCGGGGTTCCGACGTGATGCCACGGGCGCGAAAGCTGGCCTACAATGGAATTCGGGTGAGGAATCGGCGGCGGAGCTGGTGCCGGTTCCGTGACAGGCCGCGTAGAACACCCCGCCAGCAGCGTCAGGGATGCTATGGCGAGGGCCAGTCTCACGCGGCTCGTTTAGCCCTAGCGCGCCGCACAGGCCTCTGTACGGGCTCCGGAGCGGCCGGGGGCGTATCCTTGGGAACCATCTTCCCGCGCCCGGTGACGAGCCATTTCTCGTCGACGCGGCAGATGATGCAGAATCGCCCCATCAGGTGATGGGGCAGCAGACTTCGGGTTTCATACTGCTTGTATTTGTCCTGGGGCATGCCGAGCGCGTCGGCGATCTCCCATTGCTTCAAGGCGCGAGCGATCCGGGCGTCTTTGACGCGCCTGATAAATCCTTGTTTGTATTCAGCTTCCGTCTCGCTTTCGGCCATACGGACATTATGTCCTAAAGCTAATCCACAGTCTAAGGACGAAATGGCCTTGCGTTTAAGGACAATTGGTCCTATAGGCGTGGCTATGACCGATTTGACCTCGTTCCGATCCATCATCGCGCTATGGCCCTCTCGCGAGGCGATGGCGGCGGACGTCGGGGCGCCCGTGACAGCGGTCACCAAATGGGGCCAGCGCAACAACATTCCGTCCGATTGGTGGCTTGCCGTGCTCGCGACCGAGCGCGTGGCGGCTGCTGGCGTCACCGCAGAGCTTTTGACGACCTTGGCGGCACGGCAGCCTATATCGGCGGAGGCGGCGCAATGAGGGAACCGCAGCACTTTGCCCATTTTTCAAGTCCTCACCCTGAGGCGAGGACAGATTGTCGCACAACCCCGAGCGCGCGGACAGATGCGCAGAAAAATAATGGGGGTGGCGGAATATCGAGCGTTTACCCGGCATCAACCATACCCCGTCAGGCGCCAGAGCAGCGCGACGGCGATCAGCACCAGCATGCAGATGGCGGTGCGGCGGCCGATCCGGTTAAGGCGCATGAGGTGGCCTCATGAGATGGACTCCTGACCGGGACGCCAAGTTGCAAAAGCTGCTGAGGGCCGGGCTATCTGGCGCGCAGATCGCGGAACGGATGAACGTTTCGCGTTGCGCGGTGGTCGGCCGCAAGTATCGCCTCGCTCTGTGCGAGGAAGACACCCGCCCACCGGCTTATTCGGACGATGAGATTGCCGCCATGCTCGCGCTGCGAAAGGCCGGCGCCTCGGGGAAGGCTGTCGCAAAGGCTCTGCGTCGCCCGCTGTCATCGATCTACACCAAGGTTTCCAGAATGGGCATTGCCTCATGACGTCTCGCTATCAGCCGGCGGTTCAGGCCTTCCTTGCGGCAGACTGTGGCGCATCGCCTCCAGCCCGATCCGGATATTCCGCAATTCGTCGATCATGGCGGTTTGCTCGTTCTGTTGCCGCGCGCCTGCTTCGAACGTTGCGAGGGCTTCAATGACGGCCTCGAACGTGCCCGGCGCGACCTCGTTCAACACCATCGCCAGGGCTGCGATCGCGGCGCGATGGGCATGCAGGCGGGATTCGTCGTCGGTCATTTCTCAATTTTACCAGTTTTTGCCGGTCATTGGGCGTTCACCGGCACCATCCAAAGAACGAATGCAGGACCTTGCACGCCGTGCTGTCCCATTCCGTGACGACCATCAGCAGCCCGTAGGCCAGCACCGTCAGCACGACGACCACGATCATGCCGAGGATTTCTTTGCGTCGCAGCGGTTCCGGCACGGGCAACATCCTTTCAACGTAGGGGCGTAAACATGGCGGGACTATCGGCCACAACGGCAGATTGTGCAAGAATTGAGACCGCAGGAAGCTGCGGTCGATCCCGCAAGAAGCTGCGGTCGAATGTCCTGATCTTCGACCGCGCGCGCGAACTTTTCCCTACCAAGACCGCGCTGCAACTCGTTGAAATCACAGGTTGTCCGCTGCGAACGGTGGAAAGCTGGATGGAGGGCAGCGTCAAAATCCCGAGCGACGCGCTTGTCGATCTGCTGCGCTCCGATTATGGCCGCGAATTCCTCTCCGCCGTGATGGCCGACGCCACGCCGCGATGGTGGCTGCAGCTCAAGGCGTTCTTCGGCGCCATCGACCTTGCGGTCGCCCAGCGCATTCACCGCCGCAAAATGAAGGCGCTCCTCGATGCCGATTTCGCCTCGCAAATTCCGCATGCCGCGCTGTTTCAGGATGAGGACTTTTATGGCGCGCAACCTGCGCCGCCTCGCTCGATGCATCGCCCCGTGGTTCGCGGCAAGGCCCGATAGACGTCACCGGCCGTTTTAGTAATGCGTCCCCGAGCTGCACACCCCGAGGCCACCATGATCACCCTGCCCAACCCTTTCGTTCCCAATTCCGACGATGCGGAGCCGTGCGGCTTTAGCCCGGCTTCCCGGCGCGTCTGCGATCCGGAACCCGCATCGTCGGAAGCCGAATCTTCCATGAGTACAGGAGGACATCAGGAAGCGCCGGCGGTTGAAGTGCCGCACGCAACGACCGCCGGCTCTTTGGATGACATCGACTGCATCGGCGAGATTTTCCATTACGCGCGGAAGCTAATCGACGAGGACGGCTCAAAATTGAGCG
>DATLVC010000386.1:0-7618 GCA_035577685.1 Micropepsaceae bacterium
CGCCGGGCGTGCCCCAGGCAAGATAGGGCTCGCCATCGCGTAGCGCGATGGTCGGCGACAATGTCGTGCGCGGACGTTTGCCGGGAGCCAGCGCCGCGGGATGGCTTTCATCCAGCCAGAACATTTGCATCCGCGTGCCGAGGCAGAATCCCAGTTCCGGAATCGACGGCGAGGATTGGAGCCAGCCGCCGGACGGCGTGGACGAGACCATGTTCCCCCAGCGGTCGATAATGTCGAAATGAACGGTGTCGCCGCGGGCCTCCCCGCGCTTGCCCAGGGTGGGTTCGCTTGCGTCCGCCGCCGGGGCGATGCGGCCTGTCGTCGGTTCGCCGGCGCCAGCCACCGCACCGGTCGCCTCGCCGATATGGACCTTGCCGCCGAAGCCCGGAATCCGTCCGGGCCGCTGTTCCAGGTTGGCGCGTTCGCCGATCAGTTTGCGTCGGTCATTGTTGTACGCGTCCGACAACAAGACGTCGCCCGGAATGGGCACGAAATCCGGATCGCCGTAAAAGGCGTCGCGGTCCGCGAAGGCAAGCTTGGCGCATTCAACCTGGAGATGGATGAAATCCGGACCTGCCGGATCGAGTCCATCGAGATTGAACCCTTTGAGCAGCGCGAGTTGCTGCAGCAGTGTCGGCCCTTGGCTCCAGAACCCCGCTTTGCAGGCGGTATAGCGTCCGTATTCATAGGTGACCGGCGCCTCGGTATGAGGCGTCCATGCGCCAATGTCGTCGGCCGTCAGCAGGCCGCGATGTGGCGTGCCGCTGGTGTCCATGGCTTCCTGCGTGCGGCAGAAGCGGTCGATAGCTTCGGCGACAAAACCGCGCGACCAGGTTTCGCGGGCGCGTTCGATCTGACGGTCCCGGTCGCCGCCGGCGCTTTCCGCTTCCTTCAGCAGGCGCTCATAGGTTGCAGCGAGCGTGGGATTTTTGAGCAGGTATCCCCGCTCCGGCAATTTTCCACCGGGCAAGAACAGCGCCGCCGATGTCTTCCAATGATCGCGGAAAAGCTCTTCCACCGTGGCGATGGTTTCGATTTCGCGGTCGACCAGCGGGTGACCTTCCCGGGCATAAAAAATCGCCGGTTCCAACACGTCGCGCAGCCGCATCGTGCCGAAATCGCGCAGCAGCATCATCCATGTTTCGAACGTGCCGGGCACGCAGGCGGCAAGCAGCCCGGAGCCCGGCACCATATCGAGGCCAAGCGAGCGGTAGCGGGCGATTGTGGCGGCGCGCGGCGCCGTCCCCTGGCCGCAAATCACGATCGGTTTTTCGCTCTTGGCATCCCACAGGATGACCGGCACGTCGCCGCCCGGCCCGTTCAAATGGGGCTCCACGATCTGCAGCGTGAAGGCGTTCGCAACCGCAGCGTCGAAGGCGTTCCCGCCGCGTTCCAGCATCGCCATGCCGACCGCTGTCGCGATCCAATGGGTGGTGGCGACAACGCCGAAAAGCCCCTCGATTTCAGGGCGCGTGGTGAAGGGAAGGGGAGGGCTCATCGAACACCGTCAAAAGCGACGGGCCGCACCATTCACGACTTCGCCCGCCACGGCAAGTCGGTCAATTGCTCCACGAAAATCCAGGCGCCGGTGCCCAGCGCTGGGGGAAACGGCACGAACAGCATATTGTCGCGCTGCTCGAAATTCAGCCCGCGCGCCCGCAGGCCGTTGGCGGCCCCGATGATCGAATCGACACGCACCGCATAGGCCCCAATAAAGGGGAGATTGGGAATAGGCACGGCAGGCACGAGGCGTGAAAAACCGGTCCGGTCCATGAGTTGTACACCGCCCCGGTCCAGAAGCAGGCTGCGTCCCATTCCGGTAGCCACGGGCTGGCGGCCGGTAAAGCGCGCATATCGCGCCGCGGCCTCATCCACATCGCCAACCACGACAATCACGTCGACAAGCGCCTTGGCCCCGTTCGGATGGGCGAGCCAGCGCTTTTGCCAGACCGTATCCTCGGTGTGATGCGTCAGGTACTGGATACGCCCTTCCGCCATTTCGCCGGGCGGCACGCGTGCCACCGTGAAAGCGGCTTCCGCTTCGCCGGTCTGCGTTGCCACCGGGCGGCGCAGCGCAACGATAGGAGCGGTGCGAAAGCCCGCGGCGGTCAGCCGCTCCGACGCGGCGCGCGCATCCGCCACCGCGAACGCGATGAGATGCAGCCCCGGATAGCGCGCCACGCCCGCATCGAACTCGCGCGTCAGCGGCGTCTCGGATGTTTTGAATAGCACCTCGATATAGCCGCGCGTCAGCATCGCGGTGACGTTGCCGGTTCCCGCCGGCACGCTGGTGCCGTTCGGTCCGGGATTGGTCTGAATGGAGACCGGCGTCGGCGCGAAGCCCGCGCGCACCATCGCGTCAGCCGCGGCGCGGGAGTCCGGCACCCAATGCGCGACATGGTCGAGAAAGATTTCACCCGCCAGCGGCAATTGCCGATCCGCGTCCATGTCTTACGTCCCCACGCGCAAGGGCGCGGTCATCTTGCGCAGGGCCGCCAGCACGGAAAGCGCCGTGATCCGTCCGGTCTTCGGGTTCTCGCTTGGCACATTCTCGATGGCCATTTCGAAACGCGCCGAATCCGCTTCGACTACGACGCGATGCATGTTGCGCTGAACGGCTGGGTCGGCCCAGATTTCGATAGTGGTGCGGTCCGGCCCGATGCCCGCCAGCGAAAGGGCCGCCGCGACATTGACGTTCTCAGGAAAGCCGATAGCCGCATCGCGCGCGCTACCCTGAAACACGCGCTTGGCTTCGGTGATCCCTTCGATGGCAATGCCGTTGTTCACGAGATACGGCGCGCCCATCAGACCTTTGACCGGCTTGCGCGTGATCATGGTCACGGACTGGATTTCGCCCTCCGCCGCCGCCGACACCGCATCGAAGCCGAGGAGGGCGCCCGTCGGCACGATGATCTGGCCGCTATGTTCCTTGGCCAGCGCAAGCAGTTCGGGATGGCGCAGCAGCATGCCCGCGCTCAGCACCATGATCTTCTTGCCCGCATTCAAAACCGGCGTGGCGATCTCGGGCAGTGCGGCCGCCGGCGCGCATTCGATCACAAGGTCCGACACTTTCGCCAATTGTCCAACCGAAAGGATCGGCGCGGCGGAGCCTATCTCCTTCAGAAAGGCTTGCGCTTTAGCCGGATCGCGCACCGCTACGCCGGCAAGTTCCATTTTCGGGATTGCGCCCTCATGAAGCTTGCGCGCAACCGCGCGGCCGATGGCGCCAAGGCCCGCTATTCCCACCCGCATCGAATCGCTCATGTTGATTCCAGCGGTTTTTTCTTGGCCGGCGGCGGGAAGGCGCGGTCGATTTCAGCCAAATCCTTGGCATCCAGTTTTACCGACAGAGCGCCGTGATTCTCGCGCACATGCGCATCGCTGCCAGCCTTCGGGATCACTATCACCTGCTCCTGGTGCAGCAGCCAGGCGAGGGCCGCCTGCGCTGCCGTCGCCTTATGCCGTGCCGCGATTGTTTCTAGTTCGCGCGACCGCAACAGGCGCCCCTGATCCAGCGGCGAATACGCCATGATCGGAATGTTCCGTTGGGCGCACCAGGGGATAAGGTCGAACTCGATGCCGCGGCGCTTCAGATTGTACATCACCTGATTGGTGGCGACGGCGGCGCCGTCCGGGAGGGCAACCAACTCCTCCATCTCATCGACGTCGAAATTGCTGACGCCCCAATGGCGAATCTTGCCGGCCTTTTTCAGCGTGACGAATGCATCGACGGTTTCGGAAATCGGGGCCGCACCCGGCCAGTGCAGCAGATAAAGATCGATGGCGTCGATTTTCAGCCGCTTCAGACTTTTCTCACAGGCGGTGATCGTGCCTCGCCGCGAGGCGTTTCCCGGCATCACCTTGCTGACGATGAAAGCTTCGTCTCGGCGTCCGGCGATGGCCTCACCCACCACCTCTTCCGCGCCCCCGCTGGCATACATCTCGGCGGTGTCGATCAGTGTCATGCCGAGGTCCATCCCCAGCCGCAGCGCCGCCACTTCCTCTTTGCGCCGCCGTGAAGCGTCCCCCATGGTCCAAGTGCCCTGGCCGAGTGCGGGCACGGTATCGCCGGTCGGAAGTCTTACGGTCGGGTTGGTCGCCATAAATCTAAGGATAGCACCGTCCGGCGGTTTGGAAATCACCATAGGCGCGATAAAACCTATGCCATGTGGCTATTGCGATTCGTAACGGCACTGCTGGGCCTTTTCGGGCGAGGCCGCTCGCCCGCCATGATGCTCAATCTGACCGTGCCGCGGTCCACCTATCGGCTGAAACGCAGCCTGGCCTATGGGCCGGGGCCGCGGCAGCGTTTCGATCTGTATCTGCCGAAAACCGCATTGGCGCCGGCACCGGTCCTGTTGTTCTTCTATGGCGGCGCGTTCCGCGCGGGCCGCAAAAGCGAATATCGCGTGGTCGGCGAGGCGCTGGCGAGCAAGGGCATCATCGTCGCGGTTGCGGATTACCGGATTTATCCGGAAGGGCGCTTTCCCGATTTTCTGGAGGACGGCGCCGCCGCATTGGCCGCGGTCCATGCGCATGTTACTGAATTCGGTGGCGACCCGTCGCGCATCTTCCTCGCGGGGCATTCGGCGGGCGCCTATATCGCGGTGATGCTGGCGTCCAACCCGGCCTATCTGCGCAGTGCGAACGCCGACCCTTCCTGGATCCGGGGCGTAATCGCGATGGCCGGCCGCTACCATGAATTGGCGGTGGGTGATGCAACCAGCCGGGAAATCTTCCGCGGCCCCGCGCGCCCCGAGACGCGTCCGGCAAATTTCATCGACGGGAAGCGCGCGCCGATGCTGCTGCTGGCGGGTGAAAGCGAAAGCCCCACCGTTCTGGAAAGCCACAAAGGCTTGGCGGCACATTTGCGCGCGCGTGGCAGCGAGGTGGAAGAAATCCTCTATCCCCATATCGGCCATATGGGGATCATGCTTGCGCTGGCACCAGGCTTTCGCCATCGCGCGCCCGTGCGTGAGGACATCGCGCACTTCGTGGCGACTCACTAACCTGACGGTGCGTTAATTCCAGAGTCGCTTGCTTGCGAGCCGCGCGCCTTCGGCCAGCGATTCCAGCTTCGCCCACATGATGGAGGGATGCACCCGGCGGTGAAATGGCCCCTGCGCGAAGCCGCAATCGGTGCCCGCAATCACATTTTCGCGCCCGAGGAATTTCGCGTAACGCACGATGCGCTGAGCGATCAGTTCCGGATGTTCCACAATATTCGTCGCGTGGCTGATGACGCCGGGAATAAGGATCTTTCCGTCCGGCAGTTTCACCTTCTCCCAGACTTCCCATTCGTGCTCGTGGCGCGGATTGGCCCCTTCGATCAGGAAGGCGCCGACATTGGCCTTCATCAAGATGTCCACGATGTCCTTCAGCGGTACGTCCGTGGTGTGCGGCCCGGGCCAGCTTCCCCAGCACACGTGATAACGGATGCGATCCGCCGGAATGCCGTCGACGGCATGATTCAGCACCTCGATCTGGTGCTCCAGCCATTTGCGGTAATCGGCGAAGCTCGCGGGCGGCACCATGCGGTCATAGGTGACGGCGGCGCGCGCGTCGTCCAATTGCACCAGCAGGCCGGACGCGGCGATGGTGCGATATTCGGTGCGCATGGCGCCGGCCAGCGCTTCGAACATGGCATCGTCGTCTTTGTAATACTCGTTCTTCCGGTCGGGAATGACGCTCGCGGGGGCGGCCACCGGAAGGAACGCCTCCGTCACTGCCACGCCTTGCAGAGCGGTCTTGATGTCCGCGATATCCCGTTCCAGCGCCGCGGTCCCGGTATAGGTGATTGGGCCCACGCAGACGGATTCCCAATCCGAAGACGGTGCCTGGGCCGCGTCCATCTCGGCGTAGAATTCCTTGAACCGGGCGCGGTCGGCCCCCGCGACGAACGGATTCTTCTCGAGGCTGACGGGACGGCGCTCGAACCCGCTCAGCCGCTCCAACGCGTATTGGGCCCAGGAAATGTTCTTGCCGAATTCGCCATCGTCCACGATGTCGATGCCCGCGTCGGCTTGCCGTCGAACGACCCCGGCCACGCTGTCTTTCAGGCATTGCTCATAGGCGCGCGCATCGCCCTTGCCGCTCTGCATGGCGCGCAATTGGTCTAGAAGTTCCTTGGGCCGGATCAGGCTGCCGACATGGGTGGTGAGGATGCGGTCGGTGCTGCGTTTCATGGGCGGGTTTCCAATTGTCGATGGCCTACGACTAGAAGAAATTTGTGGCGGCCACAACCGCGCCCATGAAAATGCGAACTGAGGCAATTGGGGAATCGCGCGAGCCCAGGTTTTCCCCTAAAACGGCCCGAAACAGGAGTCACGAATGCCCGTCATCGATATCCATCCGCATGTCATCTCCACCGACACGGCGCGTTATCCGCGTGCGCCCTTGGGCGGGCATCAATCGGATTGGTCGCGGCTGCGCCCCGTGGGCGTGGATCAGATGATCGCTGCCATGGGTCAGGCCGGCATCGCGAAATCGGCGTTGGTCCAGGCCTCCACCTGTTACGGACATGACAATTCCTATGTTGCGGATGCGGTGGCGGCACATCCCGGCCGCTTCACCGGGGTGTTTTCCGCCGACATTTTGGCGCCGGATGCCGTGGCGGCCATGACGCATTGGATGGCAAAGGGATTGACGGGCATGCGCCTGTTCACGACCGGCAGCACCATGCCCGGCCAGGCGGGCTGGCTGGACGATCCGCGTTCCTTTCCGGCCTGGGATTTTGCGCAAAAATCGAACCTGCCGGTGTGCCTGCAGATGACCGCGCAAGGTATTCCGCAGCTTAAGGGCATTCTGGACCGGTTCCCGAATTTGCGCGTGATCCTGGATCATCTGGCGCGGCCGGTGCAGGAGGACGGCCCCCCCTATGCCGGCGCGGATTCGCTGTGGGGTTTGGCGCGCTATCCCGGCGTCTATCTGAAAGTGACGGAGCGCAATCTCGTGGGCGCCAGCACCGGTAAGGCCACGCCGGAAACCTTCTTCGGCCGGCTGGTGTCGGAATTCGGCGCTTCGCGCATCGCCTGGGGCTCGAACTATCCGGCATCGGAACGGCCGCTTCCCGATCTGGTGAAGCTGGCGCAGGACACACTCGCCTTCCTTCCTGCGGCCGACCGCGAATGGATTTTTTCAGGCACGGCAAAGGTGCTTTATCCGGCCCTCGCCAAATAGGAAACCCCATGGCAAACGAACCTCTCGTGCTGCATTCGCTGCTCGGCAATCATCCGAACACCAAGGCGCTGAAAAGCGGGGCGGTGTCGTCGCCACTGGTGACATTCGATTATTTCGAAGTGAAGGTCGCCAACACGCAGTTCAAGGCTCTGGTGCGCGATCAAAAATATGATTTCGGCGAGCTGGCGATGGTCACGTTTCTGCAGGCCAGGCATTACGGCAAACCCTATATGCTTCTGCCTGCGACCATTGTCGGCCGCAACCAGCATCACACGATCTTCTACAATGCCGAACGCGGGTCGCTCACACCACGCGATCTGAACGGCAAGCGCGTCGGCGTCCGCGCCTACACGCAAACCACCGGCGCCTGGGTGCGCGGATTTCTGTCCGAGGATTACGGCATCGATCTGAATGGCGTCACCTGGGTCACCTTCGAGGA
>DATLVC010000387.1:0-7873 GCA_035577685.1 Micropepsaceae bacterium
CGGTACGTGGAAGGACTTGACCGACAACGTGAACCTGATGGCCGCGAACTTGACCGGCCAGGTGCGTAACATCGCCGAAGTGACCACGGCCGTGGCCAATGGCGACTTGTCCAAGAAGATCACCGTGGACGTGCGGGGCGAAATTCTCGAGCTGAAGAACACCATCAACACCATGGTGGACCAGCTGAACTCGTTCGCCTCGGAAGTGACCCGCGTGGCCCGCGAAGTGGGCACCGAAGGAAAGCTCGGTGGGCAGGCCAACGTGCGCGGCGTCGCTGGTACGTGGAAGGATTTGACCGACAACGTGAACTTCATGGCCGCCAATTTGACAGGCCAGGTCCGCAACATCGCCGAAGTGACCACCGCCGTGGCCAAGGGCGACTTGTCCAAGAAGATCACCGTGGACGTGAAAGGCGAAATTCTCGAGCTGAAAAACACCGTCAATACCATGGTGGACCAGCTCAACTCCTTCGCCTCGGAAGTGACCCGCGTGGCCCGCGAAGTGGGTACCGAAGGGCGCCTCGGCGGTCAGGCCAACGTGCCGGGCGTCGCCGGCACCTGGAAGGATTTGACCGACAACGTGAACATGATGGCCGCGAACCTCACCAACCAGGTGCGCGGCATTGCCGATGTGGTGACCGCGGTGGCGCAAGGCAATCTGCGCCGCAAGCTGACCGTGGAAGCAAAGGGCGAAATCGCCGCTCTCGCCAACACCATCAATGACATGATCGATACGCTCGCCACCTTCGCCGATCAGGTGACCAACGTGGCGCGCGAAGTGGGCATCGAAGGCAAGCTGGGCGGCCAAGCCCGCGTGCCGGGCGCCGCCGGTCTGTGGCGCGACTTGACCGACAACGTGAACCAGCTCGCCGCCAACCTGACCAACCAGGTGCGCGCCATCGCCGAAGTGTCGACCGCGGTGACCAAGGGCGACTTGACCCGGTCCATCACCGTGGAAGCCTCGGGCGAAGTGGCCGCGTTGAAAGATAACATCAACGAGATGATCCGGAACCTGAAGGATCAGACGTTGAAGAACACCGAGCAGGACTGGCTGAAGACCAACCTCGCCCGGTTTACCCGCATGCTGCAAGGCGAGCGCGACCTCACCACCGTGTCGAACATGGTGCTCTCTGAGCTTGCGCCGCTGGTGAATGCGCAGCACGGCGTGGTCTACGTCACCGATGTGGATGAAGACGGCAACACCGTGCTGGCGCTGGCCGCGAGCTACGCTTTCAACAACCGCAAACACCTGGCCAATCATTTCCGTCTGCGCGAGGGTCTGATCGGGCAATGCGCCTATGAGAAATCGCGCATTCTGCTTTCCAACGTGCCCAGCGATTATGTGCAGATCAGTTCGGGACTCGGTGAAGCCGCGCCGCTCAACGTCATCGTGTTGCCGGCGCTGTTCGAAGGCGAAGTGAACGCGGTCATCGAGCTCGCCTCATTCAGCCGGTTCAGCGAAACCCATCAAAGCTTCTTGAACCAGCTGATGGAATCGATCGGCATCGTGCTCAACACCATCGCCGCGAACATGCGGACCGAAGGCCTGTTGAAGCAATCGCAATTGCTGACGTCGGAATTGCAGGCCCAGCAGGAAGAATTGAAGAAGACCAACGACCGGCTGGAACAGCAGGCCAACACGCTGCGTCAATCCGAAGAATTGCTGCGCACCAAGCAGGAGGAATTGCAGACCACCAACGCCGAACTGGAAGACAAGGCGCGGCTGCTCTCCGCGCAGAACATGCAGGTGGAAGCCAAGAACCGCGAAGTGGAACAGGCCAAGCGCGACCTGGAAGAAAAAGCGGAACAGCTGGCGCTGACGTCAAAGTACAAGTCCGAGTTCCTTGCTAATATGAGCCACGAATTGCGTACGCCCTTGAACAGCCTGCTCATCCTCTCAAAGCTGCTGGCGGAGAACACGCAGGGCAACCTCAGCGACAAGCAGGTCGAGTTCGCGCGCTCGATCCACCATGCCGGTTCAGATCTTCTGGGCCTCATCAACGATATTCTCGACCTTTCCAAAATCGAGTCCGGCACCGTCACGCTGGATATCGGTGAGACCTCGTTCACGAGTCTGCGCGATCACATGGACCGCACCTTCTCGCAGATCGCGCAGGACAAGAGACTCGACTTCGTGGTCGAACTCGATTCCGAACTGCCGCGGTCCATGTACACGGACGACAAAAGGCTGCAGCAGGTTATCAAGAACCTGCTCTCCAATGCGTTCAAATTCACCGAAAAAGGCAGCGTTCGTCTCTCGGTCGGCCGTGTTCAATCCGGCTGGTCGACCGCCAATGACCGGCTCAATAAGGCCGGACCGGTACTTGCCTTCTCGGTCAAGGACACCGGCATCGGCATTCCGGAAGAAAAGCAGCGGATCATCTTCGAGGCGTTCCAGCAGGCCGATGGTACCACCAGCCGCAAATATGGCGGCACCGGTCTTGGCCTCTCCATCAGCCGCGAAATCACGCGCCTGTTGGGCGGGGAACTCACCGTTAGCAGCACGCCCGGCCGCGGCAGCACCTTCACTTTGTATCTGCCGCTGAATTTCGTGCCGGCCGCCGCGTCGGTGAATGCGGCACGGCCCACCACCCAGACGGTGCGGGCCATCACCGCGACCGACACGCCGCAGGAAATCCTCATCGACGACCGCGATTCCATCAATCGCGGCGATGCCGTCGTGCTGATCGTCGAAGACGATCAGCGTTTCTCGGAGATTCTGCTCAACATGGCGCGGGAGGCGGGCTTCAAAGGCATCGTTACCGGGGAGGGTGCGTCCGTCGTGCCGCTGGCCAGACGCTTCCGGCCAGACGCGATCACCCTCGACATTGGCCTACCCGATATGGATGGGTTCGCGCTGCTCGATCTCTTGAAGCGCAATCCCGAGACGCGGCATATCCCGGTGCATGTCATCTCGGCGGACGAAGAAGACCGGCTCGGGCTTTCCATCGGCGCCTATGGCTATAGCGGCAAGCCGGTGGAACGTGACGCGATTCTGGCCACCCTCGACGAGGTGAAGACTTTCGGCCGTCGCGCAAAGCGGCTGCTTGCCGTCGAACCCGGCGGACCGACCGCGTCGCTTGCCAATCTTTTCGGCGAGGATGACGTGGAAGTCGAAAGCATCATGCGGCCCGAAGAGGCGGAACAGGCCATTCTCGACGATGGCTATGATTGTGTCGTGCTCGACCTTTCCACGCCGTCGCAATTGCCGCTTGGCGATCTCGTGAGAACGCTCGCAGCGTCCCAGGAGCCGGTCGTGTTGTTCATGCCGCGCGAGCCGAACGAGGAGGAGCGCACGCACATCGCCCAGCTCGGCCGCCGTTCGGAACCGGTGCGCATCGCCTTGAGCACGGCACAGTTGCAGGATCACATCGCGCTCATCCTGCATCGGCCGTTCGAAAACCTTCCGCTTAATGCTCAGGCCGCGCTTCAGCAGCTTCGCCGCTGCGATCCCTTGCTCGCAGGCAAGAAGGTGGTTGTCATCGATGACGACATCCGCAACATTTTCTCGCTGACGAGCGCGCTGGAGGAACATGGGGTCGAACTGCATTACGCCGAGTCCGGCCGTTCCGGCATTGAAGTTCTGCAACGCCTGCCCGATGCCGATGCGGTGCTGGTTGACATTATGATGCCCGGCATGGACGGCTATCAGACCATGCAGGAAATCCGCACCATGCCCCAGTTCGCCACGCTGCCAGTAATCGCGGTCACCGCCAAGGCGATGAAGGGCGACCGCCAGAAATGTATCGAAGCTGGCGCATCCGATTACGTGGCCAAACCGGTGGACATCGACCAGCTCGTGTCGGTCTTGCGGGTCTGGTTCCAGAGGGTGGGGCAGACGACGCCCACAATGGGAGTGACGGGCGACAATGTCGTCACGTTCCGCTCCGTGGCAGGTCAGAATTGATCGCACGCGCGATACAGGAACCGGCGGCCGCTACCGAACCGGATGAATCGTCGGAGGAGCCAACGGCGCCGAAGGCGAAGATTCTGATCGTCGATGACGACGAGCGCACCGCGCTCGCCGTCCGCACGGCCCTGGAGGAGCTCGGCCAGACGCTGGTTGTCGCGCATTCGGGAGAGGAGGCGCTGCATCGTCTCCTCTTCGACGACTATGCAGTTATCCTGCTCGACGTGAACATGCCAGGCATGGACGGCTATGAGATGGCGTCCTTCGTGCGGGCCCGCAAGCGTACGCGCCATATCCCCATCGTGTTCCTGACCGCGCTGTTCCGCGACGACACCCATCTGCTGCAGGCCTATTCGGCCGGTGCCGTGGATATGGTGTTCAAACCCGTCGATCCCTTCATCCTGCGCTCGAAGGTCGCAGTGTTCGTCGATCTTTATCTCAAGCAGGCCGAAATCCAGCGTGAGGCGGAGTTGCGACACCGGCTGCAGGAGGAGAATTTCCGCGTGCGCGCGGAAAAACTCACCGCCGAGCAGGCGCTTCGCCGCAGCCAGGAACATCAGGAGGCGATGGAGAAGGCCGAAGCCCATCAGCGCACGCTCATCGAAGAACTCAATCACCGCGTGAAGAACATGCTGACGGTGGTGAACGCCATGGCGCGGCAGACCTTGGCCTCCAATCCGGCGCCCGAAGATTTCACAGAGAAATTCGTGCGCCGTATCGATGCGCTCGGTCGCACCCATAGTCTGCTGTCGCGGGAACAATGGGGAACCGTGCAGCTTTGCGAGGTCGCGCGCGACAGCCTGGAACCTTATCTCATCGAGGACAAGAACCGCGTGGTGTTCGAAGGGCCCCCTGTGGCGTTCGACCCCAAGACCGCTCTTGCTCTCGGCATTGTGTTCCACGAACTCGCAACCAATGCGATCAAGCATGGCGCGCTTTCCAATCGCGAGGGCATCGTCGCAATGAGCTGGGGCCTTGCCGACAATGGCAATTTCCGCCTGCAATGGCAGGAAAGAGGCGGGCCGCAAGTCGCTCCGCCCGAGCGCGGTGGGTTTGGCAGTCGCCTGATCCGTCTCGAATTGACACACGAGCTGAACGGCGAAGTCGAATTGATTTATGAGCCGCAGGGGCTCAAAGTGTTGATGGGGTTTCCGCTTTCCAACCCTCTGGCTGTGGCGCAGCCGAAACAAGGATTGGCCTCATGACGGCGTCCTCAGCAAGTGTGCTCGTCGTGGAAGACGAGGCATTGATCGCGATGGACTTGCAGGCCCTCTTGGAGGATGCGGGTTATCGCGTATTAGGCCCGGCCAATTCAACGGCCGCCGCAATGGCGCTGCTCGCCGGTCAGGACCCCGATGTTGCGCTTCTGGACGTCAATCTCGGTCGCTCGGATGTGTTCGGGGTCGCCAACGAGCTTGCCACCCGCAAGACGAAACTGATCTTCCTGACCGGCCATACTGCGCAGAAACTGCCGCAGGCGCATCGGCATAGGCCCTTGGTGGCAAAGCCCTATTTGCCTCATGTGCTGCTGCAGGCGGTCCGCCAGGCGCTCGCCCAGCAGGACAACGCGGCATAGTTTTCAGTGCTTGATTCACCGTCACGGAAGATTCTCTTGCCATCCAGCCTATATTTTTGGCACGCTTAAGTAATAGGCACCGAACTGAATCGCATATTCGCGCGTTGAGGTTCGCGAGAAGGACATCCGTCCTTCCCTGGTTGGGGTGGCAATCAGTGAGCCCGGGCGAGCTCCGACCCAAAGAAGCGGCGCCGTCATCCTCGAAAATTTCCGCGTGGCGCGGCCGTTATTTCGCGTCGGCAAGGAGCATGTTTTATGCGAGTGCTGTACGTAACCTCCGAAGTCTTCCCCTTCGTGAAGACAGGTGGACTCGCCGACGTTTCTGCTTCGCTTTCGGTTGCTTTGCGCGAACTCGGCCTCGATGTGAGGCTGCTGGTTCCCGGCTACCGTCAGGCTTTGGATCGGGCGAAAAATCTGAAGGAAGTGGTTCGCCTCGGCGATCCCTTGAATTGCGGCCCGGTGCGGCTCCTGGAAACGCATCTTCCCCATGCCGATGTGCCGGTGTGGTTTGTCGACTGCCCGACACTTTATGATCGCGCCGGCGGACTCTATCAGACCGAACATGGTGCCGATTGGCCCGACAACGCGCTTCGTTTTGCGCTGCTCAACCATGTCGCGGCAGGCATCGCCAACGAAACAGGCCGCGGCTGGCGCCCCGATCTGATCCACTGCAATGATTGGCACGCCGGATTGCTGCCAATGCTGCTCGCGAGCAGCGGCCAGCCGCGTCAGCCGATTCTTTTCACCATTCACAACCTGGCGTATCAGGGTTTGTTTCCGGCCGAAGAAATCGCCAATCTCGACCTTCCCGCCGGCGCTTTCGAGGCCATGGAATTCTACGGCCGGGCGTCGTTCCTGAAGGCCGGGATTTCCATGTCCGACGCCATCACCACCGTCAGTCCGACCTATGCAAGCGAAATCATGACGCCGGAATATGGCTGCGGCATGGACGGCCTCCTGCGGGAAAAGGTTGCCAATCTGACCGGCATCCTCAACGGCGTCGATTATCGCATCTGGGACCCCAGTACCGATCCCCACATCGCCAGCAATTATTCCTCGCGGTCGCTCGCGCCCAAAGCCGACTGCAAGAAAGCCCTGCAGACAGAGCTTGGCCTCGACCCCGATGCAAAAACGCCTTTGGTCGCCTTCATGAGCCGGCTGGTGCACCAGAAAATGCCGGACGTGGTGCTGGAAGCTATGCCTGCGCTCATCGAAGAGGGCGTGCAGTTCGTGCTCCTGGGAGAGGGCGACGAAGGTTACCAGAACGGATTCCGCGAATTGGCCGCGCGCTACCCCGGACAGGTCGGGGTCGAAATCGGCTATCGCGAGACGATGGCCCATCGCGTGCTTGCCGGTGCGGACATATTGCTGCATCCGGCGCGCTTCGAGCCCTGCGGTCTCGTGCCGATCTATGCGTTGCGCTACGGCACGGTTCCCGTGGTCCGTCAAAGCGGCGGCATGGCCGATACGGTGGTCGACGCATCGACCGAGACAGTTCGCCAGGGCACCGCGACGGGTTTCTGGTTTCAAGAACCCTCGGCCGAGGAACTTGCCACCGGTATCCGCCGTGCGGTTGCGGTTTTTCATCAGCCGATTGCGTGGCGCCGGCTTCAGGCTGCGGGCATGCGCCAGGATTTCTCCTGGCAACGTTCGGGCGATGCTTATGCGGAGCTTTACCGCTCGCTCACCCGCACGCCGACGGTCCAGCCGGCCGAATCCAACGCGCCCGAGACCGACGAACCCGCAAAGCTCACGGCATAGACGAGCCGCTGCGCTTCCGCTTCCGCACCCCATGTTTGTGAAATATAAGGCTCGTGCCGCGGCGGGGAACGTTCATGGCCGAAGATATCGTCAACGTCACAGAGATCATCGACCGGCCGATTCTGGGCGCGTTCCAGAAACGCATCGCATTGCTGTGTGCGGCCATCGTCTTTGTTGAAGGCTTCAATACGCAAGCGTCGGGCTATGTCGCCCCAGCACTTGCGCGCAATCTGCATCTGAACCCGGCGGCGCTGGGCGGTTTTTTTGCGGCGGGCCTATTCGGGCTTTTGCTGGGTGCCCTCTTCGTCGCCCCCTTCGCCGACAAGATCGGACGCCGCCCGCTTCTGCTCGGCTGCGTGCCGTTCCTCGCGGTTTGCGCGATCCTGACCGCGTTCAGCACGTCGCTAGAGGTGCTCGATGCGGCGCGTTTTCTTACCGGTCTCGGGATCGGCGGCGCGATGCCCAATGCGATTGCGCTGACCTCGGAATATTCGCCCCATCATCGCCGTTCTCTGATGGTGGCGCTCATGTTCACTGGCTTTGTTCTGGGCGCCGTTGCGGTCGGCCTGGTTTCGACCTTTCTGGTTCCGGTTCTCGGCTGGCAGTCAATCTTCGTGATCGGCGGC
>DATLVC010000388.1:0-2437 GCA_035577685.1 Micropepsaceae bacterium
CCATGGCGCGTGCGATGGAGACAATTGTCACCAAAGGCAAGGTCGCGGCGGGACAGGTGCTGCAAGCCAGCGGTGCGGACGTTGGATTTGAACTGGCCGAAGGGGTTGGAAAATTTGTCGTCACAGGAACCGCCCGCGCCATCACCGTGACCGAGCTTGCCGTCACCCTCAGGCGCGAACGCTTGCCGGGATTTGAGAATGGTCTCGACGAAGCGGCCGGTTTCGACTCGCCGTCCACCTTCCCCAATGGCTGCCACATCTGTGAGGTGGAAGTGGACCCCGAGACCGGCACCACTGCAATTCAGCGCCCGATGTCGTCGACAATCACATAGCGCTGAATTGCAGTGGACCCCGAGACCGGCACCACTGCAATTCAGCGCTATGTGATTGTCGACGACATCGGGCGCGTCATCAATCCGTTGATCGTCGATGGCCAGATTCACGGCGGCGTGGCGCAAGGTTTGGGCCAGGCCTTGATGGAACATTGCGTCTATGATCCGGACTCGGGCCAGCTCATGACCGCAACGTTCGTCGATTACGTGATGCCGCGCGCGGACAACATGCCCGACCTGGACATTTCCTATAATGAAGTTCCGTGTCTGACGAATCCACTGGGCGCGAAGGGCGCGGGCGAGGCGGGTACCATCGGCGCGCTGCCGGCGATCATCGGCGCGGTTTCGGATGCGCTGAATGTGCCGCATATCGACATGCCGGCAACGCCCGAGAAAATCTGGCGGGCCGTACAATCCGCGGCATGATCAATATTTGTAGTTGATGCCGAGCGTGAAGCCGTGGCGGTCGACTTCGAGTTTGGTCGGAACGCCCGCCACCGCGAAGGTCGGCTTGGACCCGTCGGTCCAGCGATATTCCAAACTGCCCACCAGCTTCTGCGTGAAGCCGAGCGTAACGCCGCCGCGCACCTGATACGCGGTGGTCCAATCATTGTAGGTCAAGCCCGCGATATGCTGGTTGACATCGGTCATGCCAAACCCGGCGCCGATATAGGGCTTCACATGCCAGGCGCCATCGCTGAATTCATAAATGCCCTTCAACATCACACGCGCGGTAGTGAGGTTGCCGCCTGCGGCGAGACCCGCAAAGCGGTTGCTCGCCGCATTGGAGGAGAAGCTTTCGATCTGGGTCTTGAATCCGTTTCCGAAATCATAGCCGAGGGCCGCACCATGGGAGTTGCCAAAGCCGAAACTTTCGGTCTGAGGAGCTGCCGATTGTTGCACACCGAGCGGCGAAGAAAGGAGCGATACGTTGTAGGTCGTGGCGTAAGGCCCAGGGACCTGAGCCGATGCGGCTCCGCTAAGGAATGCCAATCCGATTCCAGCTTTCGCGCCGCTCCGCATGGAGTTCGTTCCGCCCGCGGCGTGCTTGTTTCACGCCGTCCGATCACGAGAACGCGCGAATCGTGAACCGGTTTTCGCAAACCAAGCCTAAAGCGTAAAAGATTTGGCGGAGCTTCGGAGGATTATTCGCGTACGGAGGATAGGGCCGCTTCACCGGCTTCGGCCACCATCTTGGTGATGGTCACGTAATCGGTTTTGCCGGTACCGAGAACGGGAACTTCCGCGACCAAAATAACGCGCCGCGGCACGGCGAGTTCCGTCACGCCATGATTGCGCGCCCATACGAGCAGATCGTCGCGCCGGGCATCGGGATTGGTGGTGACGAGCAAGATGTTTTCGCCTCGGCGGCCGTCCGGCACGGCGATCGCGGCATGGGCATGGTCCGGCCACAACGCAGACGCGCAATTCTCGACGACTGCCAACGAGACGGTTTCCCCGCCGATCTTGGCAAAGCGTTTCAACCGTCCGCGAATGGCGATGTAGCCCTCCTCGTCGACGCTGACGACGTCCCCCGTGTCATGCCAGCCATCGAGAGGCGGCACGATCTTGCCTGATCCATCGGAGCGCAGATAGCCGAGCATGATGTTCGGCCCCTTCACGAACAGGCGGCCGCCTTCGCGGATTCCTTCCACCGGATCGATACGGAACGCAATCTCGGACACGAAATGGCCGACTGTGCCGTGCCGGTTCGCACTTGGCTGATTGGCCGAAATCACCGGCGCGGCTTCGGTCACGCCATAGCCTTCGAGCAACTCAGCATTGTATTTGCGCCGTACGAGCTGGCGGGTTTCGTCGTGGAGATGCTCCGCGCCGCAGACCGCGAGCCGCAGACTCGCAAAATCGCCATCGTTCCCCGCGCGGACATATTGCGAGATGAACGTATCGGTGGCCAAGAGAATGGTGGCGCGATGCTCCCGAATGCGCCGTGCGATCTCGTGCGGCTGCCGAGGCGTGGGATGCAGCACCGCTTTGATGCCCAGATAGATCGGCATCAAAGCGCCGACCGTCAGCCCGAAGGAATGGAAGGTCGGAAGCGGGTTGAAGACCACATCGCTGGGGTGAAGCGGGATGTGCGCGCGGAC
>DATLVC010000389.1:0-4034 GCA_035577685.1 Micropepsaceae bacterium
CACGGCTCCAAACCGAGATCTTTGAGCATCTGAAGATCTTTTTCGACCGGCTGATTGAGCGTCGTCAGATAATTTCCCACCATCAGCGCGCTGGCCCCGGCCATGAAAATCATGCTTTGCGAGTCGCGCAGGTTAACCGTCCGTCCCCCGGCGACCATGATTTCCTGGCGCGGCAGAATGAAACGGAAACAGGCGATGGTTTGAAGAATTTCCAGCGGCGGGAGCGACGGCAGTGTCTCGAAAGGCGTTCCCTTGATCGGATTGAGAATATTGATCGGAACGACGTTCGCGCCGATCTCCTTGAGAGAGAAGGCCAGTTCACAACGATCGGCGCGGGTCTCTCCCATGCCGATGATTCCTCCGGAACAAATCCGGATGCCCGCTTTCTTCAAGTAATCAATCGTCTGCACGCGATCTTCGTAGGTGTGAGAGGTGCAATGATTGGGGAAGAATCGCTTGGAGCTTTCCAGGTTGTGCCCATAGCACTCCAGCCCGGCATCCTTCAAGCGATCCGCCACCGTCTGGCTTTCAATGATGCCGAGCGAAGCGTCCGGACGAGTCTTGCCGCTGGCGGCCAATTCGCGAATGCGCTCGCACACTTCATCAAGCATCGGCCCTTCCTTCAATCCCCGCCAGGCGGCGACCAACCCAACGGCGGTAACACCATTTTTGTGAGCTTCCTCAGCGGCGTCGAGGACAGGTTCAGGTTCAACAAAACCATAGCGCGGCGAGTCGGTCTGGTAAGCGGCCGATTGGGCGCAGAACTTGCAGTTCTCCGAGCAGGCTCCGGCCTTCGCGTTGACGATCGAGCAGAGGTGAATCTTGTTGCCTTTGAAATGTTCTCGAATCCGGTTCGCCCACGACATCAAATCAAAAATGTCCGATGCGCCCTCCAATTGGAAAAGCCAGTCCCCTTCCGCGCGCTCAAGCGAGCCGCCATTAAGGACGCGCTGTCCTAGTTCTGCAATGCGCTCATGATTCGTCACGTCAACCATTCGTCTGCTCATGGTTGACAGCATAATGTCCGGGTGGAACGGAGGCAAGCTTCGGAAAAATAGTCCAAAATTAGAGGTTCACCCATGGCTTGAGACTTGCGTTTGCGCCAGAAATTTTGCCCGAGTTGCGTCATTTTCACCTTTCAGTACACAAACAAGGGTTATATCCTGAGCGAAGCACTCCAGGGTTACGCCCCCATCGCTTCCTCCGTTCGGTTCACCAACTGGGTTGTTGACTGGGGAAGATGGGCAGGTGCGCAGCGGCGGGCGAAGCCGGCATTCGAGCGGAGGCATTGATCCCGCGCCCTGAAATCAGCACTGGGTAAAGCGAAGGCTGGGTTATTGGCCAGTTGGAGCGCGATCATGGTTTCCTGATTGGTGAGTTCGGTGGGGCGAGATAGGGAAGCAGGCGGCCGGTAGCGGCGAGGTAGCGAATCTGTGCCTCGACCAGCGCCGTCACGGTTTCGATATGTTCCAATGTCACTTCCCGGCGGGCTTGTTCGGCGTCGAGCGATTCGAGGAGCGTATGCCGGCCCAGTGCGTAAGCATCGGCGGCCATCTGCTTCAGATGCGCCAACCGCGGTTCTATGTCGGTGCTATCACGGTCGAGGGCGGCCTGCCGGCGCCGGACAGTCTCGGCCAACTGGCGCAGCGCGGCTTCTGTTTCGGACGAGACCGCATTTCGCCGCGCCTCGGCTGCCCTCGCATCGGATCGCGCCTTGTCCACTTGCCCCAAGCGGGTGTCAAAAATCGGAATCTCTATGTTAAGGCCGAAGAAATCGGCAGCCCCGAACGGATGCTGCGTCCAAGTATGTCCGACGCCAACGGAAAGTTCGGGCCAACGGTTCCGTTTTGCCGCCTTGATGCCTGCCTCGGCGGCGGCGACATCCCGAGTTGCAGCGACGACGGCTGGCGTGTCGAAGGCAGCCGGCCTGGAGTCATAGAGAATCCCCGGTTGCAGTTCCCAGGGCTGGAGCAAGCCGGCCGCGGCGGGCAGCCCGTTAGTCAGACCGAGCAGTGAGGCAAGCTGGGCCGATTCAGCAGCGCTCTCGGAGCGCGCGCCTTCGAGGCGGCTTCCCACAACGCCGAGTTCCACTTCGACTCGAGTGAGATCGTAGGCGCTGGCGGCGCCTTCGGCCAGACGACCGGCCACGGCGTCCTTGAGGTGCGTCACGTCTGCAAAAGCATTCGAGATGACAGCGGTTTTTTCCTGAAATGCGAGCAACCGCATGAAGGAGAGGGACGCGTCGCCCGCCAGAACTCCGGTGCCGGCGGCGACGTGCGCCTGCGCGGCCGCAATGTCGGCATCGGCCTTGGCTATTCTTGAAGAACGCTGGCCAGGAATGAGGAGGGGAATTTCGACCGCGATCTGTTCCTGCCGGTCGCCCGTGAAGATGGTATGTTCACCGCCCCCCGGTAGGAAGTGATCGAAGCTGAGTTTGGGATTTGGGTAGGCACCGGCGATGCGGCGATCGGCGCGGGCCGCGGCCACGGTCTCGCGCTCGGCCAGAAGTCGAGGGTTTCGGTCACCGACCAAACGCGCGACATCGGCCAGGGTCAATCGAGGCCCAGCGGAATTCGTCTCCGATTCGGCGAGGAGCGGGCCGCAGGCCAGCAGCGCGGCGAGTGCGGTAATTATTTTTCCTCCGGGTTGGATCATTGGTCGGCCTCCTCGGGCGTGATCAGGCGTTTAGAGGTGAGGAAAGAATAGAGCACAGGGAGAACGAAGAGTGAGACTAACAGCGTGGTGATCATGCCGCCGACCACCACGAGGGCGAATGGACGCTGGGTTTCACTGCCGACGCCGCTGGCCAGGGCCATTGGCAACAGGCCGAAGAGCGCGAGCAGCGACGCCATCAGCACCGGCCGCAACCGCTCGGATGCGCCGACAGCGAGAGCCGAGAATAGCTCCTGCCCTTCACGCCGGTGTTTTTCCGCGGACCCCAGCAGGAGCACGCCCATCAGTGAAATCTGGCCGAGCAAGGCGATGAATCCGATAATCGCGCTAACAGACAGCGGGATGCCCGCGATCAGCAGAGCGAAAAAGCCGCCCGTGATGGCAAACGGCACCGTGGCAATGATGGCCAGCGCGCTACGGCCGCTGCCCATCGCAGCGTAAAGAAGACCGAGCACCATCAGGATCGCGACCGGCACGATCAATCTGAGCCGACGGAGCGCGCGTTCCTGGTTTTCAAATTCTCCGCCCCAGACAAAGTAGTGTCCGGAGGGTGGCGTGACCTTCGCGGCGACGACCGCAACAGCATCCTTCACGACTGATCCCATGTCGCGCCCCTCCACATTGAACTTAAGCGCGAGGAAGCGGCTATTGCCCTCGCGGTTGATACAGGCAACGCCTGAAGCGATGCCGATGTCCGCCATATCTTTCAGGGCTACATTGCCTCCATTGGGGGCGCGGAACAGCAGAGATGAGATGGAGTCCACGTCCGAACGGACGCCCGGAGTAAGCATCACCCTAACAGGCACGGGTCGCTCGCGTTCCCAGTACTCAGTGGCCACACTGCCGGCGAGAGCCGTTCCAATCGTTTGCTGCGCCTCTTCCATAGTCAACCCATGCCGCGCAATAGCCCGGCGGTTAACCCGAATTTGGAGTTGAGGAATGAGCGCGTCGCGATACAAGTCGAGGTCCGTCACACCGGGCACATTTTTGAGTGCGTCTCGGGCTTTCTCCAGCGTGCCGCGCATCGCCGCGAGGTCCGTGCCAAAGATTTTGAGCACCACTTTGCCGCGCACACCGCTGACAGCCTCCTCGACGTTGTCCTTGATCGGCTGGGAAAAATTGTAGCGCACACCCGGGATTTCGGTCAGCGAAGCGCGCATTTCCTCGATCAGCCGGTCCTTGTCCAACCCCTTCCGCCAGGTCTCGCGGGGTTTGAGGCGGACAAAGGTTTCCGACATGTTGACCCCCTCGTTGTCCGTGCCGTCTTCTGGACGGCCCTGTTCGCTGAGCGTCTCGAGGACTTCCGGGAAAGTCAGAAGCCGGCGGCGGACCTCGATCAGAAGCTCCTGGCCCTTGTCGAT
>DATLVC010000390.1:0-8101 GCA_035577685.1 Micropepsaceae bacterium
TGGTGCCGCCTGCGTGACTCGAACACGCGACCCCATCATTACGAATGATGTGCTCTACCGGCTGAGCTAAGGCGGCCCCTTCAACGCGCGCGGAAAATAGGCGGGTCCGCTCCCGCACGCAACCCGCTCTAGCCAAGCCTCGGTTCGAGCTTGCGGCAGGCTTCGATCAGACCCTTCACGGAATCGACCGATTTGTCGAACATCGCGCGTTCGTCCTTGGTCAAATTGAGCTCCACGACGCGCTCTACGCCGCCGGCCCCGATCACCACCGGTGTGCCGACATAGATGTCCTTAAGCCCATATTTGCCATCGACATAGGCCGCACAGGGCAGCACCCGCTTCTTGTCGCGCAAGTAAGATTCGGCCATCGCGATGGCCGACGCGGCCGGCGCATAGAAGGCCGAGCCCGTCTTCAGGAGGCCCACAATCTCGGCCCCGCCATCGCGGGTGCGCTGCGTGAGTTGGTCCAGGCGCGCCTGGCTGATCCAGCCCATCTTCACCAGTTCCGGCAGCGGAACGCCTGCAACCGTGGAGAAACGCGGCATCGGTACCATGGTGTCGCCATGGCCGCCCAGCACGAAGGCCGACACATCCTCGACCGACACGCTCAGCTCCTCCGCAAGGAAGTGTCGGAAACGCGCGGAATCGAGAACGCCAGCCATGCCCACAACCTTGTTGTGCGGCAGACCGCAAAATTGGCGCAACGCCCACACCATTGCGTCCAGCGGGTTGGTGATGCAGATGACGAAGGCGTTCGGCGCGTGGGCCTTGATGCCCTCGCCGACCGCGCTCATCACTTTCAGATTGATGCCCAGGAGGTCATCGCGGCTCATGCCCGGCTTGCGCGGCACCCCTGCGGTGACGATGACCACATCCGCGCCCGCGATGTCGGCATAGGAATTGGTGCCCTTGAACTTGGCATCGAACCCTTCCACCGGGCCGGATTGCGCGATGTCCAGCGTCTTGCCCTGCGGCAACCCCTCCACGATGTCGAAAAGAACGACATCGCCCAGCTCTTTGAGGCCGATCAGAAGCGCCAGCGTGCCGCCGATCTGGCCGCCGCCGATCAGCGCGATTCTGTTGCGGGACATGGGGGTACTCCTTCTTTCATCGGGAAGTGTGGCGTCCCGCGTTAGTAGCGAGGGCGCGCGCCGCGGGCAAGCCGTTCCGGTCTGTGCTAGCGGAGAACTTGTACGACAGGGGGGATTGCGGAATATGGGAGGGCTAAAAGGCCTCCGCGAAATTCATAAAAAATGAGGCGGCCTCCCGAAGAAGCCGCCTCGTCCCCTCTAACCCATCATAAATGGGCGGATGAAATTCGTTCTAGGCCGCTGCTTTGCGCAACCGGAGCAGGCCGCCCAACCCCAGCAATCCAAAGGCGAACATCGCGAGCGTCGCGGGCTCCGGAACCGTGGAATCTCTCTGCGTCACGCAATTTTGGCACTGAGAGCCCGTAAGCAAGCTGTCCGGGGCCGTGCCATAGATGAAGCTGAGATCGGTGATCGCCGTGGACGGGTCGAACCCGGGAGGGAGACTCGAGATGCTCAAGGTCAGCGTGATGGAGTCCTGTTCAAAAGGCCCGTGACCGGATGTTGTCATGCCGCCATTGGCCGTCGCATCGTTGTAGTCGGTACCGACAATAGCGCCGTCAACACCATTGATCGGGATGGTGGGGTTAGAACCAAAATTTCCGCCGGGACCGAACAGTTGGATGCCGGTTGCACTGATTCCGTATTTGTCGGGAACCGAGAGAAAGGGCGAGTTCGTCTGGGTAAAACCAGTCGATGAGAACTTGTATTGCCAGTAGTCGCCCAGCGTGTTGCCGGCCGGGATCGTTCCGAGCACCGTGCTTCCCGAGGTCAAGGCTGCCGACAAGGGCGTGAGCGTCAGATTGGGCGCCATGTTGAAGAATATGCCAAGCAGCGCATCCGGAGGCTGGTAGCCGGTATTCGTGGTCGACGTGTCGGTGAGCACGATAACGAGGTTCGAACCGCTCACATCGATGCTGACCGAGGCTGCGATCGGATCGCCGGCAGTACTGGTCCCGGTACCGGTCGCCGTATAGGGCGCAGCTTGAGAAGCAGCGCTTCCCAACAACAAGGCTGCGGCCACAAGGCCCGTTAATCTGGTCATGCATTCCCCCTTCGGCAGTCAAGCATACACGGCCAAATCTGGCCCGGACAAGTAGTAAGCAGGAATCGTGCCAAAAAGAATCCATAGGGGAATCAAGCTAAACTCCTGCGTGTAGCGAAAATTGTGTAAATTTTGTTTACATGATTCCCCCACCGACGCGGGCTCAGGCTAAAACCAACGAACTGGGTTGGACCGTCCGCGTGGTTAATTGGGGAACCGATGCGCAATCGGCATCGATACAGCCCGCGCAGGTTCCAGCCCGGTCGGGACCAAACGGAGTGGCGCCAAATTGCATTGCGAGACGGTCGCAAAGCCGTGCCAATATCACAGCCTATGGGCGTTACATTTCTGCAGCGTATCTGGTCTTCCGTCGCCGAGCGCGGGCGCGCTTTGGCGCGGCTGCCTCAACTTGCCGATCCGGAAGCGCGCGCCATCGATCTTGCCCATTCGCTTCTTTCGGAAAGCGGCGAGGCCACCGGCGCGGCACGGGCAATGGCACTGCTGGACGTTTATCGCTCCCTGGAGCCGCAGGAGCGCCATCGTTTCCACATCTATCTTGCGCGGGAATTCTCTCCCCCACAGGAGCGTTTGAGGGCAGCGGTCGACGCCTATCTCGCAGCGCCCTCGCCGCTCAGTGCGGCGCAATTGCATTTCGCTTCCGAAGCCCCGCGCCAGGAATTGTTGCGCCGCATGAATGTCGCGCCGGGCGCTACCCAAATCCTGGTCCGCATGCGTGAGGAATTGCTTGCTGCCAACCGGCACAGCCCCGAATTGCAGCCCCTCGAACAGGATCTGCGCCAAGTTCTGACCGCGTGGTTCAATCGCGGGTTCCTGGAATTGCGCCGCATCGATTGGGATATTTCCGCATCGGTGCTGGAGAAACTGATCGCCTATGAGGCCGTGCATGAAATCCACGGCTGGGATGATTTGCGGCGCAGACTCGCGCCCGACCGGCGCTGCTTCGCATTCTTTCATCCGGCAATGCCGGACGAACCCCTGATTTTCGTTGAGGTCGCGTTGTGCCGCGGTCTCGCGGGTGAGATCGCACCCCTGTTGTCGCTGACAATGCCGCGCGACAATTTCGAACGCGCCGAAGCGGCGATTTTCTATTCGATCAGCAATTGCCAGCCGGGCCTGCGCGGCATTTCCTTCGGCAGCTTCCTCATCAAACAGGTCGTCGAAGAACTGAGCAGCGAACTGCCGGGCCTCCAATGTTTCGCGACCTTGTCGCCGGTCCCGAGCTTCCGCGGATGGCTGGATCGCCATCTTGCAGAAGATGACGAAACACTGTTGTCGGCCGAGGAGCGCGCGGCGATCGCTCAGGCGGGTGATGGAGCGGCGCAAACGGGGCTCGCGGGCCTGCTGGCGAATAAGAATTGGGAAGACGACGATTCATCCGGCGAGCCATTGCGGTCGATCCTGCTGCGTCTTTGCGCGCGTTACCTCACGGCCGTGAATGAAGGAAACGGTCCCGACGATCCCGTAGCGCGGTTTCACCTCGGCAATGGCGCGCGACTCGAACGCATTCATTGGCGCGCCAATCTTGGCGCCCGCGGGCTGGAAGAAAGCTATGGGGTGATGGTGAACTATCTCTACGATCCCGAGCTGATCGAAGCCAACCATGAAAAATTCGCATCGCAGCGTGACGTGGCTTATTCGTCCCAGGTCGCCGATATTCTCGGCGAATCGTCGTGGCGGACCCGCGGATTGTCCCTGGTACGGTCGCTGCGGCATTCCCAGGACTGACGTCGCGTCAGGGCGACATCTTGACCGTGGCCATTGCACGAATGCGTGTGGAGGTCTTTACGCAGAACCCGTAGCGGCTATGTTTTGGCGGTCGAGCTCCGAAATCATGCAGGTTAATGATCGCGTCTCCAATCCCGAAAATTTCGAAACTGTTCTCCGTACCCGCGCTCGCTGTGGCGCTGTTGCTTGGGTTTTCCGCGAATGGCTTCGCGAACCCCGCATCCGCCACGGCGAAACTTGCCGCGGCTCCGCATGCACTTTCGGCGTTCGAAAAGGAGCAGGCGATGAGCCCCGCGCAGTTGATGGGCCGCTGGTCGTTGTTCATCAAGGAGGCCGCGCGCCGGTTCGGCGTTTCCGAGGATTGGATCCGCGCGGTGATGCGCATGGAAAGCGGCGGGCGGACGCGGCTGGATGACAAGCGGCTGATAAAGTCCGATGCAGGTGCCATGGGCATCATGCAAATCATGCCCAGCACCTATGAGGATATGCGACAGCAATACCGGCTGGGCGCGGACCCCTATGACCCGCATGACAATGTGCTGGCGGGTGCCGCCTATCTGCGCTGGCTCCGCAGCAAATACGGCTATCCACAAATGTTCGCGGCCTACAATGCCGGGCCCGGAACGCTCGAAGCGCAATTCGCGGGATCGCGCGAATTGCCAGGCGAGACGCGAGCCTATGTGGACGGCATTGCCCGCATCCTCGGAACGGAATTCCCGTCCTTGCAATCGGGCAAGATCGTCGCCGCCTCCGAAACCCCGAAGGGGCCGGCGATGCTGACGCGCCCTGACGGTTCGTCGATTTCCATAGATGGGGCAGCGGTCGATTCCATCCGGGCGTCATTGCCCAATGAATATGCGCCGGGCGTGCAGACGGTCTTGGCCATGGGGACTATGCGTCAAGGCGTGCGCGAGGATGTGGCGACGGTCGCTTCCGTTCTCCGAAGCCACGGCGCCAACGTCTAGCCGGCGGGCGGCAATCGCTCTTTGAGATATTGCGCGAGCTGACCCGCCATCTCCAGCGGAACGGCAAAGGAGATGGGTGCGCCGCCCACCATGAAATCCAGCACAGCCGCATCGGGCTGAACCAGCACGCCCACGCGGTCCGCGACCAGCACCGACCGGGTTTCGTTTTGTTCCATCCTTTGCGCGTAGACCTGCTTCAATTGCAGAAGCAGCCCGATGACTTCGTCCAATTGGGCCGGAGGAAACGTCAGCCGGTCCGTTCCGCCATCCGGCTTTTCGAATTCCACCAGACAGGCCGAGCCATCGGCCGACAGGCCGAAGCGCGTGAGACGTGTGGCAGTGATGGTGTCTGTCATGGGGGCTCGTGCAGTTCGGGTCGGCGGCTTCTATAGCAGATAATCCGCGTCACGCTGCGTTGATGAAGCCGCCCATTTGGCGATTCCACAGCCGCGCATAGGCGCCGCCCTTGGCCAGCAGCTCGCGATGCGGACCATCTTCGATGATACGCCCCGCTTCCAGATAGATCACCCGGTCCATGCCGGCGATGGTCGACAGCCGGTGCGCCACCGCGATCACCGTGCGGCCCTGCATCAACGTCCACAGTGCTTCCTGGATCAGATGCTCGGATTCGGAATCCAGCGATGACGTCGCCTCGTCCAACACCAGGATGCGCGCATCCTTCACCAGCGCGCGCGCAATCGCGACACGCTGACGCTCACCGCCGGAGAGCTTGATCCCCTGCTCGCCAACAATGGTGTCGTAGCCGGTCGAACGGCCCGCGATGAATTCATGCGCATGCGCCCGCGAGGCCGCGCGCAAAACTTCGCTTTCCGGCGCATCGGGCCGGGCGTAGCGAATGTTGTCGCGCACCGCGCGATGAAAGATGCCGGCGGCTTGCGGCACTTCGGCGATGGCTTCGTTGAGCGAGTCCCAATTGATGTGCGCGATGTCCTGATTGTCGATCAGAATGCGCCCCGATTGCGGCTCGAACTGCCGGCGCAGAAGCTTGACCAGCGTTGATTTGCCCGCGCCCGACGGTCCGACCAGGCCGATCTTTTCGCCGGGGCGGATCGAAAGATTCAAATCCTCGAACACCTGCAATCCATCGGGATGGGCGAATTTCACATGTTCGAAGCGGATCGCGCCCTCGCGCACGATCAGCGGCTTGGCACCCGGCACATCGACGATCTCGTGGCTCTGGCTGACCAGCTCAAGCGCTTCGGCAAGCGTGCCTAATTGCTCGAAATAATCGAGCATGCGGTAGGACAATTCCTGCACGCTGCGGATGATCTGCTGGGCGAGAAAGAAGATCATCGCAAAGGCGCCGACCGAGATCGCACCCGACAACGCGTCCATGCCGGCGAGCGCAACCAGGCCCAGCAGCAATGCCAATGTCGCCACCGCCATGAAGCTGCGCATCAGAATCAGGAAGGTGCGCAACCGCCGCGAGGCGTTCATCTCGTCGGTCAGAAAATGCGAAATGAAGCGGCGCTCATATTCGGCCTTGGCGAAAGCGCGCACGAGATCGGAATTGGCGATGGCATCGATCAGCCGGCCCGTGGAGGTCGAAATCTCGTTGGAGAGGGCCTTGGACAGCACAACGCAGCGCCGCGCCAGCGAAACCACAATGGCGAGATAGATGACTGCCCACACCACCAACACGAGCGCGTAACTCGCATGGGCGTTGAACATCAGCACGCCGCCCACCAGCATCAACATGGCGACACGCACCATTTCAAAGGCGAGGATATTCAGGATGCCGATGGTCGCCTGCCCGGCCTGCTTCACCTTCTGACCGAGCTTGCCCGCGAAATTCTCCTGAAAATAACGCGGGGAATGACCCATCAGATAGGTGAACAGATATTTCTGCGCCAGCGCGCGCATGCGCGGGGAGGTGGCGACGTCGATGGCTTCATAGCTGCGGTAGGCGATTGTGCTGCCGAGCCAGATCGCCGCGAGCAGCAACATCCAAGGAAGGATCGCAGTAGCAAAACTCGCATGGGCCGCGACGGCAGCCGTGATCGCGTTGATAAGGTGCGACAGCGCGTAAGGCCCGAATGCCTCGATCGAAGTTGCCGTTCCTGCGAGCCCAACCAGCGCGAAAATCTGCCAGCGGAAATGCCGCGCGATCAGAAAGCGCATGAAGGCAAAAGGCGTGGAAGGCACACGCGCCAACCTTTCGGCCTCGGGCAGCGGCTCGGGCCGGCTCAGCACAGAATCGGGAACGGCGTGTCTTGACGGGCTCATGGCCCTATCCTCGAAAAGCTTCGCCAAGCCGCGCGTTTAACGCGACTCGGCCAGCATCATAGGTCGAAATACGGCTATTAATCGGTAAAGACGCCCTAGGCGTTCACGCCTTGACCGGCATCCGCGAGCTCGGTCTCGGCCACATGCTGGCGCTCTTTGATGCGAGCCGCTTTGCCGCGCAGGCCGCGAAGATAATAAAGCTTCGCGCGACGGACCCGGCCGTGGCGGACCACTTCCACCGAATCCACCAGCGGGCTGTAGATCGGGAATACGCGCTCCACACCCTCACCATAGGAAATCTTCCGCACGGTGAAGCTTTCGTTGAGCCCCGAGCCCTGCCGCGCGATGCAGACGCCTTCGAATGCCTGAAGGCGCTCGCGGGTCTTCTGCTGCTTGGACTTTTCGTCATAGGACACGTCCACGACCTTGACGTTGACCTTCAGCGTATCGCCGGGCCGGAATGTCGGCAGCTTGCGGCCGCCCCGGGAGGCATCCATCTGTTCGCGCTCAAGTGTCTGGATCAGGTTCATTTTTCGCATCCTTCGGCAGGCCTTTGGCGGTGCCAAGGTCTGAAGAGGCGGGCCTTCTAGCGGATCGGGAAGCCTTTTCATAGAGGGTCCAGAGATCGGGCCTGCGGCTTCGCGTCAGGCGCTCGGCCTCGGCCCGCCGCCAGCGGGCGATTTCGGCATGGTTTCCGGAATTGAGGATCGCGGGAATCTCACGGCCCTCGAAGCTTTGGGGGCGGGTGTATTGGGGATATTCCAGCAGGCCCTGCTCGAAACTCT
Organism: Micropepsaceae bacterium; assembly: GCA_035577685.1. Classification (GTDB taxonomy): domain Bacteria; phylum Pseudomonadota; class Alphaproteobacteria; order Micropepsales; family Micropepsaceae; genus CAIYRG01. The sequence continues at coordinate 7,877 of DATLVC010000390.1, forward strand.
CCTGAACATGCGAGGTTTCCGCCCCCATCACGCCGGGGATCAGGCGCACGGACGCCTCGATCAGGGCGCAGGCGGCGATTTCGCCCCCCGACAGCACGAAATCACCAACGGAGATTTCCTCCATATTCCGGGCTTCGATCACCCGTTCGTCCAGGCCTTCGAACCGGCCGCAGAAGAGGATTACGCCTGGGCCCGCCGCCAATTGGCGGACCCGGGCCTGGGTTA
>DATLVC010000391.1:0-2377 GCA_035577685.1 Micropepsaceae bacterium
TCTCGGATGCCAGAAGCTGGTCCTCTGGCGCCTGCGAAAGGGCCGTACTGACCATCGGTGGAATCATTGCTCTGCCGGCACGCATCTCGGCCAGTGCGCGCTCCCATTCCTCGGCCAAGCCGCGCCAATCGCAGCATTGCAGCTTCGCCCGGATCAGCGAGCCGCGTGCGAAAGGCACAGGGTTCTTGCCGCGCAACAGCGTTTCGTAATCGGCGATGGCGTCTTGGTAGCGGTTCAATTCCATCCGCGCTTGTGCGCGATTGGCGAGTGCCGCCGTGAATTCCGCATCGAGCGCAACGGCGCGACTGAAGCTTTCCTCGGCGGCGGCGAAGCGCTTGAGCCTCGCCAATACCGTGCCGCGATTGTTCCACAATTGGGCGCTTCGCGGCTCTGCCGCGAGGGCGGCGTCGAGAAGACGCAACGCATCCTCGAACCGTCCGGCTTGGAAGTGCGCCCTGGCAAGCGTTTCAGCCGCGTCCGCGCTGCCGGCGGCCATGATTAGGGTGTATCCGCGGAGACGGCGAAATGTTCAGGCGGCAGACCCGACTGGTGCCGTTCCCACATGCCCGTATAAGCGGCTTCAAGATAGCGGGTGAAACGCGCGGTATCGAACATGGGCTCGGTATCGCGATTGCGCATGAGTTTGGCCTTGATCGCCGCCAGACGCTCGGGCGAGCGCGCGAGGGTGCGCGCCAACCCCTCATATTCCCCGAGTGAGGACGTCACCAACTCGGGCATGCCGATAGCATGGAGCAGACTTGCCGCCACGCGCGACGGGAAGGTGGTAGCTGGGCAGGTCACGATCGGCAAGCCCATCCACAAGGCATCGCTCGCGGTCGTATGCGCATTGTAGGGCAGGGTGTCGAGGAAAAGATCGGCAAGCCGCGTTCGCGCCAGATGTTCGGGCGGCATCACGCGGGGTGCAAAGATGATCCGTTCGACGGCGACGCCTCGTGCGGCCGCCTCGCGTCTTAGATTCTGCGCGGCGATGGCGTTGTCCTCGAACAGCCACAGAACGCTGCCCTCGACATCGTGGAGCAGGCGCATCCAGATATCGAACATTTCCGGTCCGACCTTGTGGGTGTTGTTGAAGCAGGCGAAGACGAAACCGGTCGGGGGCAGGCCGGCTTCGCCGCGGCTTGGCGTACGTTCCGCGACACGCCGCTTCCTGTCGTTCGCCTGATAGGCGTGCGGCAGATAGACGACTTTCTCGCTGTAATGGATTTGATCTTCAGCCGGGATCACCATCGGGTCAGCGATGATGTAATCCACATAGGGCGCACCCAGTGTGCCCGGATAGCCAAGATAGTTTACTTGCACGGGCGCGGGGCGAAAGCTGAGGATGCCGGTGCGCGCGTCTCCGGTGTAGCCGTTCAAATCGATGGCAATGTCGATTTCCATCTCGCGCATCATCGCGGCCACGTCGGCGTCCGTCATCGCATGAACGTTGATGAAGCGGTCGAACGCGGTCTCGATTCGTTTGCGCGTCTCGCTAGTATCGCCGGGGTGCAGCGATATGGCAGTTGTCTCGAAGCGTTGGTTGTCGTGATGTTCGAAGCACCCCACGATCAGGAACGCGACCGCGTGGGCGCGAAAATCGGTGGAAATATAGGCGATACGGATTTTGTCGTGATGATATGTTTCACCACGCCACAAAGGATTGGCGGCGGGCGGGTATTCTTCGGCTGACCACAGGCGCGCAATTCCCAGGCATTCCTCTTCCGAATAGCACATGCCGCGATGATCGAGAGCATTGATGAGCCGTGCCCCCGCCTTGAGACCGGCGGTGACACGCTTTTTATCGTCTTCGCGCCGGCTCCAATCGCATGTGTGGAGGCGGCCATGGATGCCGGTGCGTGTGGCCGCGGCGATTTCGGGATCGATGGCAAGCGCCCGGTCGCTGTCGGCAATGGCTTCGGGGAACCGCCGCAAATTGGAATAGGCCTGCGCGCGATTGGTCCAGATGTCGGCATCGGCCGGGTTAAGCTGCAGGGCCTTTTCAAAAAAGGGCAGCGCGGCCTCGTCCTGTTTGAGCCGCACCATTGCTCCCCCCAGATTGTTCCAGGTGGTGGCGTTGCCGGGCGCCAGCGCCAGCGCCTTGTCGTAGCAGTCGAGCGCCTCCTTGTGCCGCTTCAGCCCCGAAAGCGCGCTGCCGAGATTATGCCACGCGGCGGCGTTCTTCGGATCGCTGCGCGTCACCCGTTCGGAATCTGCAAGGGCGTCTTCGAAGCGCTTCAAACGCAGGAGAACGCTCGCGCAATTTGTCAGTCCCTCCACATTGTCAGGTGCGATCGCCAGAGCGGCATCGAACATGGCAAGCGCGTCGTCATGGCGTTTCAGCTCGATCAGCGTGATACCCTTGTCGACCAGCGCTTCG
>DATLVC010000392.1:0-2036 GCA_035577685.1 Micropepsaceae bacterium
CCGATCTGCATGCCATCGCGCGGGAGCCACGCCCCCAGCGCCGAGAGCGCCTGAACAAGATGGATGCGGCCGGCGGAACGCTTGGAATCATCGCCGGCGGCGGTGAGCTTCCCATCGCCATTGCGCGCGCCGCCGAGGCCGACGGCCGCAACGTGTTTGTGCTTGCGCTCGCCGGCATGGCCATTCCTTCCGATGTCGCTGCGTTCCCGCACGCTTTTGCATCGCTCGGTGAACTCGGCAAGGCGATCCGGCTGCTCAAGGAACAGGGCTGCCAGGAAGTGACTCTCGCGGGCAAGGTTGCGCGGCCGGAATTTTCCAAGCTCAAGCTCGACGCGCGCGGCGCACTGGCGCTGCCACGGGTGATGGCGGCGGCCATCAAGGGCGATGATGCACTGTTGCGTTCGCTTGTCGCGATCTTCGAGAAAGAAGGGATGCGCGTCATCGGCTCGACGGATGCAGCGTGCGGGTTGGTTGCCCCGATGGGGCCGCTGGGGAAATTGTCACCGGCCGAAGAGCATGATGGCGACATCTTGCATGCGATCCGCGTGGTGGCCACGTTGGGCGCGCTCGATATCGGCCAGGCTGCCGTCGTCTGTCAGGGGCTTGTGCTCGCGGTCGAGGCCGCCGAGGGCACCGACGCGATGCTGGCGCGGGTCGCAGCACTCCCCGAAGCGCTGCGCGGCACCCCTGAAAATCGCAAAGGCGTTCTGGTTAAGGCGACCAAACCCAATCAGGAGCGGCGCGTGGACCTGCCGGTCATCGGTGTACGGACGGTCGAATTGGCGGCGGCCGCGGGCCTTGCGGGTATTGCCGTGGAAGGTGCCGCCGCCTTGGTCGTCAACCGCGCACGCGTGACGGAGATGGCGGACCGGCTCGGCCTCTTCATTTACGGTTTCGCGCCGGAGGATTATCCGCGGTGAGTGGCGATGCCGGCGCGCGGCCGCTCACCATCATGCTCGTGGTGGGCGAGCCGTCGGGCGACCAATTGGGCGCGCAACTGATGGCCGGATTGAAGCAGCTCGCCGGAGGCAATGTCCGCATTGTCGGTGTCGGCGGTGCCGCGATGACGGCCGAGGGGTTGGACAGCCTTTTCCCGCTCGATGCCACATCGGTCATGGGTCTGCGCGAAGTGGTGCCGCGCATCCCGGAAATCTTGCGCCGCGTGCGCAAGGCGGCGGATTTCGCGCTGGCGACGCGGCCCGATGTCGTGGTGCTGATCGACAGCCCGGATTTCACGCACCGGATTGCGCAGCGTCTCAAGCGTATCGCCCCGTCTATCCGCACTGCGAATTATCCACCGCCTCAGGTCTGGGCCTCGCGCGCTTACCGGGCGCGCAAGATGGCGCGCTACATGGATGCGGTGCTGACGTTCTTTCCGTTCGAGGCGGTGTTTTTCGAGCGTTATGGCATACCAGCTTATAATGTGGGCTATCCTGTGATCGAGCGCGCCAACCGGATGACCGGCGGTGAGGAGTTCCGACGCCAGCATGGGATTCCCGCCGATGCGCCCTTGCTTGCGGTTCTTCCCGGAAGCCGGCGCAACGAAATCCGTTTCATCCTCCCGCCGTTCAGGGCCGCGGTTGAAATTCTCGCGCGTGATATTCCTGGTCTCGTTTCGGTGCTGCCGACCGTCAGTCATGTCGCGCATTTGGTGCGGGTTGCCGTTACCGATTGGCCGACACCGCTGCATGTCGTGGAAACGGAAGCCGAAAAATTCGCCGCGTTCGATGCGGCGGATGTGGCGCTGGCGGCATCCGGAACGGTGACGAGCGAACTTGCCTTGGCAAAGACGCCGATGGTTGTCGCCTATAGGGTCGGCTGGCTGACCTACACGCTGGCGAAACCCTTCATGCATGTCGAGTACATGGTGCTCGTCAATCTTGTCCTGGGGCGCAAGGCCATTCCGGAATTCGAGCAATATGCGTGCACGCCCGAGGCATTGGCGCAGGCGTTGAAACCGCTGTTCACCGACGAAGCCGCGCGCGCCAAACAATTGCACGATCTGGAGGAGGGCGTACGGACATTCGGCCTGGGCC
>DATLVC010000393.1:0-6570 GCA_035577685.1 Micropepsaceae bacterium
ATCAACCTGCATCCGCTCGTCTGCACGGCGTTCAACGCCGACTTCGACGGTGACCAGATGGCCGTGCACGTCCCGCTGTCGCTCGAAGCACAGCTGGAAGCGCGCGTGCTGATGATGTCGACCAACAACATCCTGTCGCCCGCGAACGGCAAGCCGATCATTGTGCCGACGCAGGATATCGTGCTCGGGCTCTTCTATCTGTCGCTCGACAAGGAAAACGAACCTGGCGACGGCATGAAGTTCAACGATATGGGCGAGATCGAGCACGCGCTGTTTTCGGGCGACGTCACGCTGCATTCGAAGATCGAGTGCCGCTACAAGACCGTCGACAAGGACGGCAAGCCCATCACGCGCCGGGTGAAGTCCACCCCGGGCCGCATGATGCTGGCCGAACTTTTGCCGCGCAGCCCGGCCATTCCGTTTGAACTGGTCAACCGGCAGCTTCGCAAGCAGGAGATCAGCCACATCATCGATGAGGTCTATCGCCATTGCGGGCAGAAGGAGACGGTTCTGTTCTGCGATGCGGCCATGGCGCTCGGCTTCCGCGAAGCCTGCAAGGCCGGCATCTCCTTCGGCAAGGACGACATGGTCGTGCCCGCCACCAAGGAAAAGCTGATCGAAGAGACGCGCCATCGCGTGCGCGAGTTCGAGCAGCAATTCCTGGAAGGCCTCACCACCGACCGCGAGAAATACAATCTCGTTGTCGATGCCTGGTCCAAATGTACCGATCAGGTCGCGGCCGAAATGATGAAGGAAATCTCGCAACCGCGCTTCGATGAAGCGGGGCGCACGCAAGAGCTGAATTCCATCTTCATGATGGCCAGCTCCGGCGCACGTGGTAGCCAGCAGCAGATGAAGCAGCTTGCCGGTATGCGCGGCCTGATGGCCAAACCGTCGGGTGAAATCATCGAAACCCCGATCCTTTCCAACTTCAAGGAAGGGCTGACGGTGCTCGAATATTTCAACTCGACCCATGGCGCACGCAAAGGCCTCGCCGACACCGCGTTGAAGACGGCGAACTCCGGCTACCTGACGCGGCGTCTGGTCGACGTGGCGAATGACTGCATCATCACCTCCGAAGATTGCGGCACCAAGCGCGGCGTGACCGTGCAGGCCGTGATCGATGGCGGTCAGGTGGTGTCGTCGCTGGCCGAACGCATCCTGGGCCGCACCGCGGTCGATGACGTGAAGCATCCCGATACCGGCGAAGTGATCGTCAAGCGCGGACGGGAAATCACCGAAGACACCGCCGAGCGAATCGAATCTTCGCATGTTCAGAAGGTGCGTGTGCGCTCGGTTCTGACCTGCGAACTCGGCGATGGCGTGTGCGGCAAATGCTACGGGCGCGATCTTGCCCGTGGCACGTCGGTGAACATCGGCGAAGCGGTGGGCGTCATCGCGGCGCAATCCATCGGCGAGCCGGGCACACAGCTCACCATGCGCACCTTCCACATTGGCGGTGCGGCACAGGTGGCGGCGCAGTCCAAGATCGAAGCCAGCCATGACGGCAAGGTGAAGATCGTCAACCGCAACGTGGTGCGGAATTCCCAGGGCCAACTCGTGGCCATGGGCCGCAACATGCAGGTGGCGATCGTCGATCAGCGCGGCAACGAACGGGCGGCCCATCGCATCACCTATGGGGCTCGCCTGATGGTGGACGAGGGTCAGAACATCAAACGCGGCGAGCGTATCGCCGAGTGGAACCCGAACTCGCTGCCGATTCTGACCGAAGTCGACGGCATCGCACGGTATGACGACATCGTCGAAGGTCTCTCGCTGAAGGAGGTGGCGGACGAAACCACCGGCGTCAGCCAGAAGGTGATCGTCGATTGGCGTGCGGGCTCGTCGAAAGGCTCGGATCTGCGCCCGGCGGTCTCCATTGTCGACAAGAAGGGCAAGGCCGTGCCAACGGCGACCGGGGATGCGCGTTATGCGCTCTCGGTCGATGCCATTCTGTCGGTGGAGGACGGTGCGGAGATCAAGGCGGGCGACGTGCTGGCACGTATCCCGACGGAAGGCGCCAAGACTCGCGACATCACCGGCGGTCTGCCGCGCGTGGCCGAATTGTTCGAAGCGCGCAAGCCCAAGGATTGCGCCGTGCTGGCCGAGACCGATGGCTATATCGAGTTCGGCAAGGACTACAAGAACAAGCGGCGCGTCATCCTGAAGCCGAAGAACGAGAAGCAGGAAGCGATCGAATATCTTCTGCCCAAGGCCAAGCACGTCAGCGTGCGCGAAGGCGATTATGTGGAGAAGGGCGACTTCATCATCGAAGGTCATCCCTCGCCCCATGACATCTTGCGCATCAAAGGCGTGGAGGAACTGGCGGTCTACCTCATCAACGAAATCCAGGAGGTCTATCGTCTGCAGGGCGTGAAGATCAACGACAAGCACATCGAGGTGATTGTCCGTCAGATGCTGCAGAAGACGGAAATCGAAGATGGCGGCGAGACCACGCTGCTGCCTGGCGAGCAGGTCGATCTGGCCGAGTTGGAAGAGGCCAACAAGAAGTCGCTCGAGATGAACGGCAAGGTGGCCCGCGGGCGGCCGGTGCTGCTCGGCATCACCAAGGCGTCGCTGCAGACGCGTTCGGTGTTCTCGGCGGCTTCCTTCCAGGAGACCACCCGCGTGCTCACCGATGCCGCGGTCAACGGCAAGGTGGATACGCTGGAAGGCCTCAAGGAAAACGTCATTGTCGGCCGGCTCATTCCGGCAGGCACCGGCGGGGCCATCGCGCGCATCCGGCGCATTGCCGCGGAACGCGACAAGGCGATCCAGGCCGAGCGCGCCGCGGCGGTACCGCCGCAGCTCGAAGGCCCGGCTCCGGTGGAGACCGCTGCCGAGTAAGCCAGGCCGTTGTGCAGTGAGAACCAAGCAAAAAGCCGCCCGGGTCTTCCGGGCGGCTTTTCTTTTCGGATATTGAACGCGGAAAATAGGAGGCGCGGAAGACGCCGACGTTCCATCATACAGCCATGAACATAGAACCATTCTCTTGGGATCGGGCAGATGCTGTCGCGGGACGATTTGACGGCAAGTTCCTGATCTGCGTGAAGACGACGGGCATCTATTGCCTGCCGTCCTGCCGAGTCCGCCCGCCCAAAGCGGAAAACGTTATCCTGTTGAAGACGGAAGAGGAGGCCAAGGTGGCAGGCTTTCGCGCCTGCAAGCGCTGCCGGCCGGATCTTTTCTATCGCGGCGAAGACGAGAACGTTGCCCTGTACGAAGGTTTGGCGATGCGCGTGCACAATGCCCCGCACGAATATCCCGATGTCACCGCACTGGCGCAGGCTTGCGGTGTCAGCCAAACCAAGCTTGGCGATCTCTTCCGGGAGCACGCTCATCTCACGCCGGCCGCATGGCTTCGGCGCGAGCGTGTGCAGGCTGCGGCCCGGCAATTGCTCGATAGCGAGGAACGAGTCGTCGATATCGGCTTCGCGGCGGGTTTCGAAAGCGAATCGGTGTTTCACCGCCAGTTCCTGGTGTTGACACGCATGACGCCGGGTGCCTATCGCGGACTGAAGGGGGCATCGACATGGCTGCTGCATTTGCCTGCGGGCTATCGCGCGCAGGAAATTCTCGCCTATCACGGCCGCGATCCCGAAAGTCCCTGTGAGCGCGTTGACGGCAGGCGCTTTTTGAAAGCGCTTGCGACACCGGATGGCCCCGTCGTGCTCGAGATCGCGTTCGAGCCGGAAGGCGCCTGGTGCCGGGTGTATGCCGCATCCAAGATGGGGCCTCAAAGCATAGTCCAGCTTCAGCATGCGAGCCTGAAGATGCTCGGGCTTCTCGGGGACGTAACGGGATTTGAAACGCGCGCGTTCCGCGACGCGAAAATTGCCGGGATCGTGCGGCGCCGACTCGGATTGCGCGTTCCGCTCACGGCGACAATCTTCGATGCGCTTTGCTGGGCCATTGTCGGTCAGCAGATTTCGGTGAAATTCGCTGCTGCTTTACGCCGTGAAATCCTGAACCTCGCGGGTGAGCCGGTGGAGGGTGGCATGCGAGCACATCCAAGTCCCGAACGCGTCGCCGATCTGGACCTCACAACATTGCGGCAACGGCGGTTCTCGCAATCCAAGGCCGAATATTTGATCGGGGCGGCGCGCGAAACGGCGGAAGGGCGCCTCGATGTCGAAGGTCTTGCGACGGGCTCGGCATCCGCGGCGGAAAAGAAACTCAAAGCGGTGCGCGGCATTGGAACCTGGACCGCGCGCTATGTGATGCTGCGTGCGGGATTTGCCGACAGTGCGCCCATCGGCGATGTCGCGCTGGCGGCCGCGCTTCAGCGTACCCATGCCCTCGATGCGCGCCCGGATCAGGAGGAGGCCGAGCGTATCATGGGCGCATTCTCGCCGCACCGCAGTCTTGCAACCACGCATCTTTGGGCCAGCTTGAAGGAGGCCGCATGACCATGGACACCCACCGTTGGGGCGTGATCGAAACCCGTTTCGGCAAATTTGCCGCATGCGTCGACGCCGAAGGAACGCTCGTTCAGTTCTTTCTTCGTGCCACCGATGCCACGAGAGCGGCGCGTTCAGCCGAGCGCGACGACAAGGCGATAGCGCCGGTCCACAAACAAGTCGAAGAATATTGCGCCGGAAAAAGGCGCGATTTCGACCTGGACTTGGCGCCCGAAGGTACCGAGTTCCAGCACGAGGTGTGGGATGCGCTGACCGAAATCCCATTCGGCACCACGACAAGCTATGGCGCTTTGGCAAAACGCATCGGTTATGCGAAGGGCGCCCGCGCCGTGGGACTCGCGAATGGGGCCAACCCCATCGGGCTGATCGTCCCTTGCCATCGCGTGATCGGCAGCGACGGCAGCCTTACCGGCTATGGCGGCGGGTTGCCGTTGAAACGCGCGCTGCTCCAGCATGAGGCCGATGTCGCGGGCTACAGACTCGATCTGTTCGATTGAGATTATTCCGCCACGTCGGCCAGATGTTCCACGGCGCGCTGCTGGCGTTCCCACATCGCGGCATAGGTTCCCCCGCGGGCGATCAGCTCATCATGGGTACCGCGTTCGATGATGCCACCATCGTCCAGCACCAGGATCTGGTCGGCATCGACGACTGTCGACAGGCGGTGGGCGATGATCAGCGTGGTGTGATGGGCCGAGACCTGGCGCAGATTCGTCTGGATTTCTGCCTCGGTGCGGGAATCGAGTGAACTGGTCGCCTCATCGAAGATCAGGATTTCCGGGTTCTTCAGAATCACGCGCGCAATGGCCACCCGCTGCTTTTCGCCGCCGGACAATTTCAGCCCGCGCTCGCCAACCCGCGTGGCGTAACCGTCGGGCAGTTTGTCGATGAAGTCTTTCAGCTGCGCGCGCCGCGCGGCTTCCAGCACTTCCTCGGTCGAGGCATCGGGCCGGCCATAGGCGATGTTGTAATAGATGCTGTCGTTGAAGAGCACGGTATCCTGCGGCACCACGCCGATGGCGGCGCGCAATGATTCCTGCGTCATGCCGCGCAAATCCTGATTGTCGATCCGGATGGCGCCATCTTGCGGATCGTAGAACCGGAATAACAGGCGCGCGATCGTGGATTTGCCGCCGCCTGTCGGGCCAACAATCGCGACCGTGCGTCCGCCGGGAACCTCGAAGCTGACGTCGTTCAGAATCGGACGCCGTGGATCATAGGCGAAGTTCACGCGGTCGAAGGCCACGCGGCCCGGCCCGGGACGGAGCGCGGGCGCAGCCGGCGCATCCTGCACCTCGGAGGTTTCGGCCAGCAGCCCATACATTTGTTCGATATCGGTGAAGGCCTGGCGGAGGATTCGCCACACCCAGGACAGCATGTTCAGCGGTTGATAAAGCTGTAGCAGATAGGCGTTCACCATCACGAAATCGCCGATGCTCATGCGCCCCTGAACGACGCCATAGCCGGCCAGTACCATCACGATGACAATCCCCGCCGACAGAATCGAAGACTGGCCGATATTGAAAAGCGAAAGCGAGCGTTGGTTGGCGATGGCCGCGGTGACGTAATCCTGTTTGGCTTCGTCGAAGCGCGCCAGTTCATGGCGTTCATTGCCGAAATATTTGACGGTCTCGAAATTCAGCAGCGTGTCGATGGCACGCGCATTGGCCTCGCGATCCTGGGTGTTCATCTCGCGGCGATATTTCATCCGCCATTGCGTGGAGAAGGCCGTATAGGCGGCGTAGATAATCACCACCCCGAAGATCGAGGCCGCCAGGCCAAAATTGAAAAAGTGCCAGAGCACGCCAGTGACCAATACCAGCTCCAGGAAGATCGGCGCGATGTTGAACAACAGATAGGTGAGCAACGATTCGATGCTCTCCGTGCCGCGTTCGATGGAACGCGACAATCCGCCGGTCTGGCGGTCGAGATGAAAACGCAAATCCAGATCGAGCAGATGCCTGAGCACGCTGACCGAAACCAGGCGCAACGCGCGCTCCTGAACCTTGGCGAAAATCATGTCGCGGATTTCGGTGGTGCCGGAGGAGACCACGCGCACGAGCCCATACCCCACGATCAGCGCCACCGGCACGGTCAGCCCTGCGCGCGGGCCCATCGAAATCGCGTCGATCACCCATTTATAGACAAT
>DATLVC010000394.1:0-8455 GCA_035577685.1 Micropepsaceae bacterium
ATCGCGTAGCATGGCGCGTGCAATAGCGATGCGCTGACGCTGACCGCCGGAAAGGCGCAAGCCCCCTTCACCGACGCGTGTGTCGTAACCATTAGGCAGCTGCGCGATGAAGTCATGCGCGGCGGCGGATTTGGCGGCGGCCTGGATTTGATCGAAGGTCGTGCCGTCGCGGCCATAACCGATATTGGCAGCGACCGTATCGTCGAACAGGAAAGGTTCCTGCGTCACGAGTGCCAAATGGCTGCGCAGGGATTCGATCGTGACCGAACGAATGTCCTGGCCATCGATGGCGATGCGCCCGGCTTCCGCATCGTAGAAGCGCAACAGCAAACTGAAGATTGTGCTTTTCCCGGCGCCCGATGGGCCGACAAGCGCGATCTTCCGGCCCGGTGGAACATCGAAACTGACCTGGTCCAACGCAGCCTGGCCGGGATGGTAGGAAAACCCGACATTCTCGAAACGTACATGGCCACCGAAAGGCGGGGCTGCGATCCGCAGCGGTTTCGCGCTTGGGTCATCGACGATGCTGGGTTTCGTGTCGATGAGCGCGAACACGCGTTTGGCAGCGCCCAAGCCTTCGGTGGTCACCGCCCAAAGCTGCGAGAGATTGCGCACGGGCTGCTGCGCAAACAGCATGGCAGCGATGAAGGAGGCAAATTCGTTCAGCTCCAGTCTGCCCTGCACGCCCTCATAGCCGGCAACCAGGATTACGGCGGCAATGGCGATGCCGCCGAAGAAATCGGCTGCGGGTGCCGACAAAGCCCGGTCGCGCAAGGATCTCATCAAATGCGCGAGCCGGGCATCGATGCGCGACTCGGTCCGGGCGATGGCTTGGGCTTCCAGCCCATAGGCCTTCACGATCCGTCTTCCATCCAGCACTTCCGACAAAGCGGTGGATAGCTCGCTGGTTTCCTCCATGCCGCGCGTGGAGGCTTTGCGCACCGAACGGCCAAGATTTTTTGTGACCAAAGCGATGGCCGGCAATGTGACCGCTGAAACCAGCGTCAGCACCCAATTCTGCCACAGCATCAGCGCGATCAGGAAAACCAGCGTCAGGAATTCCTTGGCAATCGCGGCGATGCCTTTGGTGATGGCATCGCGCAACAGGGTGGCGTCATAAAGGAAGTTGGAAATGAATTGGCCGGAATGGACCAGATTCAGACGCTGAAGATCGAGCGCAATCAGGCTCCTCACCATGTCGCGCTGGACCTGCGCCACGATGCGCTGCCCAATCGACTGGGTGAGGGCTGTCTGGCCGAAATCGAGGGCGGCCCGCACGACCACGGTGCCAATGACGGCCGCCGGGATCACCAGCAGCATGTCGGTGCGCTTCTCCAGGAAGATGAGCTTGATGGCAGGATTGAGCAGCCAAGCCAGCAGGGGTGTCATGGTGGCGCCCCCCGCCATGCAAAGCACCGCGAACACCAGGGTCAGCTTCTGACGGCCTATGTAATCGCGCAGCAGCCGCCGGATCAGCGGCCAATCATTATGGCCCGAAAGCGGCCGCTTTGGCGCGATGGGATTCGTCTTCATAGAAGGCTCTTACCACGGGCGGACGCTGCCGTTTACCCCTTGACAGCCTTACGCCCGAAATTCCCGCAGGCGCTCGAGCAGGCGCATATGCAATAGGGGCCCAGCGCAGATGATGCTCTGGTGCTCAGGTCTCTCCTGATTATAGAGCAGGGGTGTCCCATCGCGTGTGGTTACCAAACCGCCCGCTTCATGCACGATAAGGTCGCCCGCGGCCACGTCCCAATCCGATTTGCGGCTGAGCGATATCATGGCATCGAATTCGCCGGCCGCCACCAGCGCCATGCGATAGGCAGCCGAGGCGCGCGTTTCGGCCTGCACCGATTGCGGCCAAGGCTCAGTCCAGCGGGCCGGCTCGAGGAAGTTTTTCTCCGCAAGCAATCGCATATGCGCAAAACCATCCTGAGCGCTGACTTGAATAGGCGCGCCGTTCTTTCGCGCACCGGCGCCTTTTGTCGCTTCGAACATTTCCTCCGTGATCGGATTATAAATCGCGCCCGATACCGGCCGGCCCGTATCCACCACGGTGGCCACGATGGTGAAATGTGGCCGATGCCTTAAAAATCCGTAGGTGCCGTCGATGGGATCCACCATGAACACGCGTTCATGGGACAGCCGTATCGGATCGTCAGAGGTTTCCTCCGACAGCCAGCCATAATCGGGACGCGCGGCCAGCAGCGTTTCCTTCAGGTAATTATCGATTTCAATGTCGGCTTCGGTGACCGGGTTGCCGTGGCTCTTGTTCCAGCTCTTGTAGCTGCCGCCGTAAAAGCGCCGCGCGATGTTTCCGGCCTCCCGCACGCTGGCGATGAGAAGACCGGTGTCGGCGGCGTCACTCTCCCGCAATCGTCATTCTCTCAATGCGGACGGTGGGCGAATCCGTCCCATAGCGGAAGACGAGATCGTCGGCCGGCGTCAGATGGCGGTACATGTCTTTCAGATTGCCCGCGATGGTGACTTCGCTCACCGGATAGGCGAGCTCGCCATTCTCGATCCAAAAGCCTGCCGCGCCGCGCGAATAATCGCCGGTGACGCTGTTCACGCCCATGCCGATCAATTCGGTGACATAGAAGCCCTGCTTCACATCGGCCATCAGTTCCTGCGGCGACAGGGGGCCCGGCGTCATGTGCACATTGGTGGCCGACGGCGAGGGTGGGCCTCCGGTGCCGCGCGAAGCATGGCCTGTGGTCGCAAGTCCCAATTGGCGGGCAGAGGCCGAATCCAACAGCCATGTAGTTAGACGTCCTTTGTCGATCAGCACGGTCGCGCGATTGGCGACGCCTTCGCCGTCGAACGGTTTCGAGCGCGGCCCGCGTTTGCGATGCGGATCGTCGATGATTGTGATGCCTTCGGCGAAGACCTGTTGGCCCATGCGGTCCTTGAGGAAACTGACGCCGCGGGCAATGGACGCGCCCGAAATCGCACCGGCGAAATGACCGATCAGGCTGGGGGCCACGCGCGGATCGAAAAACACCGGCACCGATTGGGTTTTCACTTTGCGCGGATTCAGCCTCTTGACCGCACGTTCGGCAGCCCGCTTGCCCACGGCCTCCGCCGATTCCAGATCGGCGGCAAAGCGGGTGTGGGAATAGTCGTAGTCGCGTTCCATGGACGTGCCTTCGCCGGCAATGACGGACACGGCAACGCTGCGGCTCGTGCCCACATATCCGCCGAGGAAACCCGCGCTGGTTGCGAGTGTCACCATGGTGCGGCCGTAATCGGCACTGCCCCCTTCGGAATTCGTGACGCCGGGCACTTCGAGCGCGGCCGCTTCGGCATCTCGGGCTTGCTCAACGAGGAGCACGGTGGACGGCTCTTGCGGATCGTCGATTTCGACATCGGGAATTGTTGTCGCGAGTCTCTCCTTCGGTGCGAGCCCCGCATATTTGTCTTCCGGCGCGAGCTTTGCCATGGCCACGGCGCGTTCGGGCAGCGCCGACAGCGCCGCGTCCGAGAAATCAGTCGACGAGACAAAGGCGACCTGCCGGCCCACGAACACGCGCAAGCCCAGATCGGAGGATTCGGAACGGCCCACATCTTCGAGCTTGCTGAGCCGGTAAGACACGGCCACCGAAATGTTCTTGAATTCTACGGCATCGGCGGCATCTGCCCCGGCTTTAAGCGCGGCTTTGACCAGGCGGTCGAGACGGTCGGCCGCGGCGAGATCGGGAAGGGGCTTGTTCATGGAGACTCCAAAAAAGGCAGGCGTACGCGCGCGCCACTCATAAACGCGCAAACCGGAAATATATAGGGGCGCAAGCCGCTAAGGGCCGGATATCGCTATCCGGCGCCGGACAGAGCGTCAATGCAAGCTAGGGAACCTTCCCGCGTTGGGTGTTAGCATCGGCGAGAACCGCCGCAAGTGCTCCCTGGCCGGGCCCCCATTTCTGGGTATCCTGCTGGATTTTCTTGACGTCGTCGGCGCTCATCTGGCGGGCGACGATTTCCAAACCGGGAAGGAACTCGTTCCGCCGGCCGGGCATCAGATGCTGGATACCGATGCTCATATAAAACACCGCCTTCGAGAGGTCCTTGGGGACCGCCTCACCGTTGGCATACTCGCGGCCAATATGAATCAGCGCGAGCGGGGCGCCTTTTTCACCGGCGCGTATGGACCAGACCATTCCCTGATAGCGATCCTGCGCAACCCCGCGGCCGGTGAAATACAATTCGCCCAATTCCTGCATCGCCTGGGGAGCGCCGCCATTGGCGGCCTTGGTAAGCAAGGGGAAGGCCTTGGCCTCGTCCTGGGTTACCCCGTCACCGAACATGTACATGTCGCCCAATTGGGTCGCAGCCGGGATGTCCCCGCCATCGGCGGCTTTCTGAAACCACGACGCGACATTGGATTTGTCGTTGCCTCTGCCGCAGCTCTGCCGCAGGACGATGCCCAAGTCCCGTTCGGCTTCATGATTGCCCATATCGGCAATGGGCCGGATATTCGCGTAGGCCTGGCCAAAATCCCGGCGCTGAAACGCTCCCATACCGGCGCTAAGCGTGGGCGAAGCGGGCGCGGGTGTTGCGCCAGCATTCACATCCTCGGGTGCCGGACAAAAGGCACCTGCCTGTGCTTGCGGGGCGGGAGGAGCCGTCGCCTGTCCAGGCTGCGGCGGCGCGAAGGACGCCGTCATGTATAGTTTTCGTTCCTTATAAGCGACGTAGAGGTGCAACTGACTGAGGGTCGGGATGCCGACGAGCATATCGGCAAGCGGCTTGTCATCCTTGATAAGCGAGCCGGTGCTGGGACCGTTGCGGACGCGTCCCGATACCAAATCCGGCAGCAGGACAATAACGGGATTGGAGATGGTAACGCCGTCCACAGCCAACGTCTTAAAGCGGCGGACATATACATTTGCGGCAAAGCCGCCTTGAAGCTCACCGATTTTTTGCACGTCCGGCGCGTTTAAATCCACGCCGAAATCCCGCTGTGCGATGTCGGTACTAAGGGTTGTCTCTGCCGCCCCCGTATCGAGCGTGGCGTTCACGCGCTTGCCGTCGAGTTCCATACGGAAATTGATGTGGCCCGACGCGTCGAAGGTGAACGGAACTGCCGCGACAGTCACCGCTGGCCAATAGACGACATTGCCTGGGCAATGGTCAGGCGAAAAAAGATTCAGTTTTCCGGACGTAAAATCGAAATCGGCGTCGAAATTCTGCAGGAAATCAGCCGCCAGGATGCCGGCAAATTCCGGCACCGTCTGCGGTGCGTTGGTTTGCTCGGGCGACACGAAAAAATACGCGCCTTCCTGCCGCAAACCGCCGAGCGTGATCGAGGGTAACCGCACTTGCTGATCCGAGGTCGCGCCGCTGACGCCGATCAAGCTCTTGCCGTCACGCGATCGCGTCGTCGCAAGGCCGAGGTCCTTCACCGTCTTCGGTGACAATTGGCTGAACGCACCGCCGGTATCGAGCAAAAGCGTTTCCTGTTTGCCAGCTATGTCCACCGAGATCGCATACCGGCCGCTCCGAAGCTTCATCATGTCGAGCGAGGTGACGCGTTTCAGCGGCCCACATTCCGCTGCCATGGCAGGAAGCGCGGCACTCAACAGCGCACTAATGACAATCCCACCCAGGATTTTCGATCCGCGCATAACCCCTCCCGTTTGGCGAATTCTTTGCGCCAGTAAAGCGAGAGCTAGGGCGGTGTTCAATTCCTGGGTGAATGAACAAACGGTAATGTCCGGATAGTAGTGCAGCGGAACGTGGAATTTGTCTTATTTCCAAATGGGTTCGCCGGAGCCGGGAAGACCGAGCCGGGGCCATTTATCGGTCACGGTGCGGATGATTTCATCGTCCATGCGAATGGGTGTGCCCCATTCGCGCTTCACTTCGGGCGGCCATTTGTTGGTGGCATCGAGTCCGATCTTGGAACCCAACCCCGATTCAGGCGCCGCGAAATCGAGATAGTCGATGGGTGTGCCTTCGATCACCGTGATGTCGCGTGCCGGGTCCATGCGGGTCGCCACCGCCCACATCACGTCTTTCCAGTCACGGGCGTTTATCTCCTCGTCCACCACGATGACCCATTTGGTGTACATGAATTGTCGCAAATAGGACCACACCGCCATCATCACCCGCTTGGCGTGGCCCGGATAGGCCTTCCGTATACTGACGATAGCGATGCGATAGGAACACCCCTCCGGCGGAAGCCAGAAATCCACGATCTCCGGGAATTGCTGCTGCAACAGCGGGATGAACACCTCGTTCAGCGCCTCACCGAGCGTTGCCGGTTCGTCGGGTGGGCGGCCCGTGAAGGTCGAAAGATAGATCGGGTTCCGCCGCATGGTGATGGCTGTCGCGGTGAAGACGGGGAAGGGTTCGACGGCGTTGTAATAGCCAGTGTGGTCGCCATAGGGACCCTCGCCGCGCGTCTCGGAAAGCGAGACTTCGCCCTCGATCACGATTTCCGCTTCGGCCGGAACCTTCAGCGGCTGCGTCACGCATTCTGCCAGTTCCACGCGCGCGCCGCGCAACAGGCCGGCGAATTGATATTCCGACAGCGTGTCGGGCACCGGCGTCACGGCGGCGATGATGGTGCCGGGATCGGCGCCCAGCACCACGGCGGCAGGAAGGGGAGCGGAATTCTCCTTCGCCCAGCGGCGGTGATGTTGCGCGCCGCCACGGTGGCGCAGCCAGCGCATGATGGTTTGGTTCTTGCTCAACACCTGCATGCGATAGATGCCGAGGTTGAAATTGTCCTCGCGTGCATCGCTCGGCCCTTTGGTGACCACCAGCGGCCAGGTGATCAGCGGCGCGGGCTCGCCCGGCCAGCAGGTTTGGATGGGAAGGGCCGAAAGATCGATGTCGGCCCCTTTCAGCACGATCTCCTGACAGGGTGCGCGGCCGATGGTTTTGGGCTTCATGGCCAAGAAGGTTTTGGCCAGCGGAAGAAGTTCGAACGCCTCGCGGATGCTGCGCGGCGGTTCCGGCTGGCGCAGCGTCGCAAGAAGTTCGCCCACTTCGCGCAAGGATTTGGCATCGGTGCGTTCGACGCCCCCCAGCGTCACGCCCATGGCGACGCGTTTCACCGTGCCGAAAAGATTGACCAGAACCGGAATGTCCGACCGCGTGCCGTCGGCCTTGATCGGATGCTCGAAAATCACCGCCGGACCGCGGGTCGCGAGCAGGCGGGTCTGAATCTCGGTCATCTCCAGCACGGTGGAGACGGGCTCGCGCACCCGCACCAGATCGCCCTGGGATTCGAGTTTGGCAATGAATTCGCGAAGGGAGCGGTAGCTCATGGAGGGGAACCTACCGCACTTTCCATTTCCATGGCGCGGCGTGGCGATAGCCGTAAGCAAAATAAATCGCCAACCCCAAAGCCGTCCACACAACCAGCCGGATCCAGGTGGCGTTCGAAAGGCTCACCATCATCAACCCGCAAGAGAGCACGCCCGCGGGCGCCACGAACCATACCCAGGGCGTGCGAAAGGCACGGTGTACCTCGGGCGCGCTCACCCGCAGCATCATGATGCCGACGCAGACGATGACGAATGCAAGCAGCGTCCCGATCGAGACGAGATCGGCCAAGACATCGAGCGGGAAAATGGCCGCCAACATTGCCGCAACAATGCCGGTTACGATCGTACCGCGATGGGGGGTGCGGAAACGCGGATGGACCGCAGCGAAGAGCGGCCAGAGAAAACCGTCCCGCGCCATGGCGTAGAAGACCCGCGATTGGCCGTAGAGCGAAACGAATGTCACCGAAGCCAGCCCCACCAGCGCGCCGATATTGATCGGCAGCACCAGCCAGTTCAGCGTCGCTATCTTTCCAATCGCGAAAGACACCGGATTGGGAACGTCCAAAGTGCGCCAATCGGTGATGCCGGTGAGCACCACGGCCATCGCCAGATACAACCCGGTGCAAATGAAAAGAGAACCCATGATCCCGATGGGAATGTCGCGCCGCGGATTTCGCGCTTCCTGCGCCGCCACCGACACCGATTCAAATCCGATATAAGCGAAATAGATCATGCCTGATGCCGCAAGAATGCCGCTCACTCCGAATTTGCCCCATTCGCCCGCGTTCGGCGGGACAAAAGGGGTGAGATTGGATTCTTTCACATAGGGCAGTCCGAACAGGATTACGAGCAGCACGACGCCGGTCTTGACCAGCACCATCGCGCCATTGAAGGTCGCCGACTGGCGCACGCCAACCACCAGAAACACGCTCAATCCTGCAATCAGCAGCACCGCGGGCAAATTGATGAATGCGCCGGTCAGATGCAGGTCGCCGAAGCTCATGCCCTCCAAAGGGGCGTTGGCGAAGGCGGCTGGAAATCCGATCCCGAAATTCTGCAAGAGGCTGAGGAAATAGCCCGACCATCCGACCGCCACGGTCGAGGCGGAGACCAGATATTCCAGCACCATGTTCCAGCCGATGAACCAGGCCATGAAGCGGCCCATGGTGGCGTAGGTATAGGTA
>DATLVC010000395.1:0-6273 GCA_035577685.1 Micropepsaceae bacterium
GGCACCAGCCGCTTCACTGACTGCCGGTCGATTTCCTTGAGCGGGCTGAAGCGCTGCTGGCTGTAGCTCATGCCATAGGTCAGGACGCGGTCGGGCGTCTTCGCGGCATTGGTGAGATCGGCATCGGATTGCGCGAACGCAAGAGGCGCAAACGCCACCGTCAGCAGCAAGAAAACCGCACCGATCCGCTTGTTCATAAATTTGCCTCCCGAAAGCCCATTCGATGAAAATTCGGCAAAGTTTATCGCAAGCGCAGCAGGGACAGAAGCGCCTTGCCGAATGCGCCACCGCCAAGCAAGCCAAACTTGACAGCTGTTCCTGACTTGTACAAATAGTTGTACAAAGGAGAAATGCTTTGAGTATCGTGAACTACAGCTACGCTCGCCAGAATCTCGCCAAGCTGATGGATGAGGTCGAACGCGACTGTGTACCCGTCTTCATTTCCCGGCAGCGCAAGCGTGGCGCGGCAGTGCTCGTGTCGCAAGCGGAGTGGGATTCGATCCAGGAGACGCTTTATCTCCTGAATAACCCCAAAAACGCACAGGATCTCCGCGACGGCATTGCCGAATTGGACTCAGGCAAAGGGGTCGAACACGATCCTATCGAACCTGCAAAGCGCACCAGGCGCGCCGCGCGTGCCAAGCGCGCGTGAAGGTCGTTTGGGCCTCGCAGGCTTTGAATGACTATCGTTATTTTCAAGCGTTCGAGCCGGCAGTCGCGTCAAAAATCAACGCGCTTCTAGAAGACATACGCCGAAATCCGTTCTCGGGAGTCGGCAAACCCGAACCATTACGGGGTGAATTGTCTGGCTTCTGGTCACGTCGTATCACCAAGAAACATCGACTGGTGTATCGCGTCGCCGTAAAACCGGGGGTGGATCAGCGTTTGGAAATCGCCAAATGCCGGCTCCATTATTGAGGTGGCAATGTCCGCGGAAAAATTGCCCGATTTGTTGGCGTCAGGACTCGACGTGGTGTTTGTTGGCACCGCGGCGGGTGAGCGCTCGGCCAAGGAAAAAACCTACTACGCCCATCCCGGCAACAGGTTTTGGCGGACGCTTGCGGAAATTCGTCTGACGTCGCGGAAATTTGAACCAAGCGAATACAGGAAGCTTTTAGAACATGGAGTCGGCTTTACCGATCTCTGCAAGACGGAATCCGGCATGGATCATGCGGTCAGTCGATTTGACCTAGCTGGATTTGAACAGAAGATTCTAAAATATCGGCCGCGCGCACTTGCCTTCACAAGCAAGAAGGCTGGAAGCATATGGTTGCACTGTTCCACCCGCGATATTTGTTGCGGCAAGCTGCCGAATACGCGTGAGAATTTTCCTACCGTGTTCGTTTTGCCGTCACCGTCCGGCGCGGCAAGTGGACATTGGAAAATCGAGCCATGGCAAAAACTAGCCGATTGGGTAAAGAGGAGCGGGGGGTAAGAATGCCGTCTAGACGTCCACGTCCTTGGCCGCGAAAACGGCGTTCTCCTGAATGAACTGAAACCGCAGTTCGGGCTTCTTGCCCATCAGCCGCTCCACCAGATCGTCCGTGGACGAAGCATCGGCCTCGGAAATCCCCACCTTCAGAAGCACGCGGTTCCCCGGCTTCATGGTGGTGTCCTTGAGCTGCGCGGGCATCATCTCGCCCAATCCTTTGAAGCGTGAGACATCAACCTTGCTGCTGCCTTTGAATTCGCTTTTGATCAGCGCGGCCTTGTCGGCATCGTCTCGCGCGTACACAGATTTGGCGCCTTGGGTCAGCCGGTAAAGCGGCGGCATCGCGAGAAAGAGATGGCCATTGCCGATCAGCCCCTTCATTTCGCGGAAGAAAAACGTCAGCAGCAGCGAGGCGATGTGGGCGCCGTCGACATCGGCGTCGGTCATGATGATGACGCGCTCATAGCGCAAATCTTCGTCGCGATATTTCTGCCCCGTGCCGCAGCCGAGCGCCTGCACAAGGTCCGATAATTCCTGGTTCTGCTGCAATTTGCCGGCGGCTGCGCTGGCGACGTTCAGAATTTTCCCGCGCAAAGGCAGCACCGCCTGGGTCGCGCGGTCGCGCGCCTGTTTGGCCGAGCCGCCGGCGGAATCGCCCTCCACGAGGAAAATCTCGGTGCCGTTCTGGCCGTCGCGCGTGCAATCGGCGAGCTTGCCCGGCAGCCGCAATTTGCGTGTCGCCGATTTGCGATTGACCTCGCGCTCCTGCTTGCGCTTCAGCCGCTCTTCCGCCGCATCGACGACATAGCTGAGCAGAGCGTCGGCTTCCTGGGGATGCTCCGACAGGAAATGGTCGAAATGATCGCGGAGGGCATTCTCGACCAGACGCTGTGCGTCGGGGCTTGAGAGTTTGTCCTTGGTCTGGCCCTGGAATTCCGGCTCGCGAATGAAGATGGAGAGCACCGCACAGGCGCCGGCCATCAGATCGTCGGGCGTGATCAGCGCCGTTTTGCGGTTGCCCGTCCGCTCGCCATAGGTGCGCAGCGAGCGCGTCAGGCCGCCGCGCAGGCCTTGCTCATGCGTGCCACCCTGAAGCGTCGGGATGGTGTTGCAATAGGAATGGACGAAGGGATCGATTTGCGGGGACCAGGCAATCGCCCATTCCACCGCGCCCTTGCCATCGCGATTCTGGATTTGGCCGAAGAAAGGACGCGTGACCGTCTTGGCCGCGGCCAGCTCGGTCTTGAGGAAATCGAGCAGCCCGCCAGGGAATTTCAAAACGTCCTCGGCCGGAATTTCCCACTCCGGTTTGAGCAGGCTTGAATCGCATTTCCAGCGGATTTCGACGCCGCGGAAGAGATAGGCTTTCGACCGTGCCATCCGGTACAGCGTGCGCGGCGAGAAATTCGCTGTCCCGAAAATCTTGGCGTCGGGCTTGAAGCTGACGATGGTCCCGCGGCGGTTGGGGGCGGGGCCCAGATCCTTGAGCTTGCTCGCCGGATGCCCGCGCTCGAAGCGCTGCTTGAAGCTGCGCTTGTCGCGCGCGACTTCGACCTCCATCCATTCCGACAGCGCGTTCACCACCGAGGCGCCGACGCCGTGCAGCCCGCCGGACGTGTCATAGACCTTGCCGCCGAATTTTCCACCCGCATGGAGCGTCGTCATGATGACTTCGAGCGCGGACTTGTTCTTGAATTTGGGATGAGGATCGACCGGAATGCCCCGCCCATTGTCGCGAACGATCAGGATGTCGTCCGGCTTCAGCTCGATCTCGATCCGGTTGGCATGGCCCGCCACGGCCTCGTCCATGGCGTTGTCCATGATCTCGGCGGCCAGATGGTGCAGGGCGTGGACATCGGTGCCGCCGATATACATGCCGGGCCGGCGGCGCACCGGTTCAAGTCCTTCCAGGACCTCTATGTCCTTGGCGGTATAGCTTTTTCCGGCAGCCCCCCGGCCCGAGGACGCAGGTTCAGCAGGCTCCTCAAACAGATCGCGAATCTTTGCCATGGGGGGACTCTTGCCCGATCTGGAGAGGGAAGAAAACGGCTCAAAGCGGCGCGTGCTGCACCCGCATGTCTGTCCAGACCAAGCTTCTCATGGAACTTCAGCACTTATTTAACTCTGCCCCCGGTAGTGTTCGCCCACCCGCCACACCAAGGCGGCGAAAACGATCTCGGATTTGCGATGGTGTACGCAAGAACAACCGGCGACAGGACGCTTGACGATCCGCGCATCCTGAAAGTTCAGGTCGAGCGCGCCGCCAAAGCCATTCACGGCACCATCGTGGGATCGCCGCTGTGGGTCTGTTTCTTTGCCCTCATGTGCAGCGATCCGATG
This sequence comes from Micropepsaceae bacterium, assembly GCA_035577685.1. Taxonomy (GTDB): domain Bacteria; phylum Pseudomonadota; class Alphaproteobacteria; order Micropepsales; family Micropepsaceae; genus CAIYRG01. The sequence goes on from DATLVC010000395.1 coordinate 3,773, forward strand.
CCTTTCCTGGGCAAAGTTCCGGTCCTGAACGCGCTCGCTCTGGTGCTCATCATCACGTTGGCGGCGGGCATCGCGACGCTGGTGCTGCGGGCGTTCTCCGGCGCCCGTGAGAGTGCCGCCGATTGCGTGGCGTCGCGGCGCTGGCTTTCGCGGCTGCTTTGGGTCAGCGCCGTTCTCTCCATGGCGTGGGGGTGCGCGCCTTGGCTGCTCTGGGACGAGGTCAATGCGACCAACCACGTCTTCATCGAGCTGATGTGCCTGGCCATTGTCGGCCGCTTCCTGGTCAACCGCTCCAATCACATTCCGTTCTTCCTGGCCAGCTATGTTCCGATGGCCTCGATGCTGTTTCTGCGTTGCGTGATCTCGCTGCAGGCAACCGACCTGGTGCTGGCCGCATTGGTGCCGCTCTATGCCATCCAGTTGTTTCTGGATGCCATCCATATCAGCGAGCGTTGGGACGACGAGGCGCTGATGCGATTCAGCCATGAAGATTTGTCGCGTGAGCTCGAGGAAACGCGCGACGAGGCGCTCATGAAGCGCGCCGAGGCCGAAACGGCGAACGCCTCCAAGACGGCGTTTCTCGCCAATATGAGTCACGAGCTGCGCACGCCGTTGAATGCGATCCTCGGTTTTTCCGAGATCATCGCGCGCGAATGCCTCGGTCCCGTGGGCAGCCCGCGCTACAAGGAATATGCCGGCGATATCCACAGTTCCGGCGCGCATCTGCTGTCGCTCATCAACGATCTGCTCGACGTGGCCAAGATCGAGGCCGGCCGCATGGAAATCGAGCCGCAAATCATCGAGACCGAACGCGCGCTGAATGGCGCGCTCAAATTCGTCGGCAGCAAAGCGCGCGACCGCCGTCAGGCTCTGACCATCGAGGTCGATGAGCATGCGGCCATCCTTTACGCGGACGAGCGCGCGCTGAAGCAAATCGTCATCAATCTCGTCTCAAATGCCGTCAAATTCACCCATGACGGCGGATGCATCGACGTGGCCGCCAAGCGCAACAATGCGGGCGATTTCGAGCTTGTCGTCGCAGACAACGGTCCGGGCATTCCGAAAGAGAAACTGGGGCGGATTTTCAAACCGTTCTCTCGTGTGGACAATCGCTACGACAGCGAGAACACCGGTACGGGGCTTGGCCTTGCCCTGGTCAGAGGCCTGGCCGAACTGCATGGCGGACGCGCCTGGATGGAATCCGAAGAAGGCAAGGGCACGCGCGTCCATGTGGTGCTGCCGATGACGGCGGCGGCACAGGAACGGACCAAGCGCCGCGTTTCCGCCTAGACAGGATACACAAAGAGCACAAAGGCTCACACGAAGGACGCCAAGCATTGTGCGCTTGGTGTTTCCTTTCGTGACCTTCGTGTCTTTCCTTTTCTGTCGCTGAAAAACAAAGGGCGCGGGGGTGACCCCGCGCCCTTCCGAGATAGATCGAACTTACGCGACGTCAGACGCTGTAATACATCTTGAACTCGACGGGGTGGGGCGTGTGCTCGAAGGCATAGACCTCTCCCATCTTCAATTCGATATAGGAGTCGATGAAGTCGTCGCTGAACACGCCGCCCTTTTTGAGGAAGGCGCGGTCGGCATCGAGATGGGAGAGCGCTTCGCGCAATGAACCGCACACCTGCGGGATGTCCTTCAGCTCTTCGGGCGGCAACGCATAGAGATCCTTGTCCATCGGCTCGCCGGGATGGATCTTGTTTTCGATGCCGTCGAGACCCGCCATCAACATGGCGGCATAGGCGAGATACGGGTTCGCACCCGGATCGGGGAAGCGCACTTCGACGCGCTTCGCCTTGGGACCGGCGCCGAACGGAATGCGGCATGAGGCCGAACGATTGCGTGCGGAATAGGCGAGCAGCACGGGTGCCTCGAAGCCCGGGATCAGCCGCTTGTAGGAATTGGTCAGCGGATTGGTGAAGCCGTTGAGCGCCTTGGCGTGCTTGATGATGCCGCCGATGTAATAGAGGCAAGTATCCGACAGATCGGCATAACCCGAACCGGCGAACAGGGGCTTGCCTTCCTTCCAGATCGACTGGTGCACATGCATGCCCGAGCCGTTGTCGCCATAGATCGGCTTCGGCATGAATGTCGCCGTCTTGCCGTAGGACGCGGCAACCTGATGGATCACATATTTGTAGATCTGCATGTTGTCGCCGCACTTGGTCAGCGTATTGAACTTGAAGCCCAGTTCATGCTGTGCGGTCGCCACTTCGTGGTGATGCTTTTCCGGCTTGATGCCCATGTCGCCCATGATGGCGAGCATTTCGGAGCGGATGTCCTGTGCGGAATCCACCGGCGGCACCGGGAAATATCCGCCCTTGACGGCCGGACGGTGGCCGAGATTGCCGCTCTCATATTCGGTGCCGGTGTTGTAGGCGCCTTCGACCGCATCCAGAAAATAATAGCCCTTGTTCATCCCGACATCGAAACGAACGTCGTCAAAGATGAAGAACTCCGCTTCCGGACCGAAGAAGGCGGTGTCGCCGACG
>DATLVC010000396.1:0-17074 GCA_035577685.1 Micropepsaceae bacterium
CCGGCGCAAGGAGGGGCGCTTCTTCTGCTGGACATGCTGTTTTTCCATCTCTTTCAGCATGGCCTGCATGTTCTTGCGGCGCTGCTGGTTGCCGTCGCTAGCCCCTTTCAAGGCGCGGGACTGAGCCGTCGGCCTCGCCACCGCCGCGACCCGCTTCTTGGTTTTCTCCGTGCCGATGCCGGCAAAGGCAAAGACAGCCCCGCCCAGCGCCACGACAAGGAGCCCACCCACCATCAGCAACATGGTGATGTTCATGACTTGCGATCCCTCAAGGCTGCGCCGCGTCGAGCGCTTCGCTCAACTCGCGTTCAAGACCGAAATAGCGTGCGCGATCCCAGAAGGCCGGGCGCGCGACACCGGTGCCGAGATGACGTCCTTTGATGCGGCCGGATTCATCCTCGCCGTCGATTTGATAGGTGAGCAGATCCTGGGTGATGATGACATCGCCTTCGGAACCGATCACTTCGGTGATGTTGGTGATGCGGCGAGAACCGTCGCGCAGGCGCTCGGCCTGAACGACAATGTCGATCGAACCCACGATCATCTCGCGGATGGTCTTGGAGGGAAGATTGTACCCGCCCATGGTGATGAGCGATTCCATGCGCGAGAGAGCCTCGCGCGGCGAATTGGCGTGGACCGTGCCCATGGAGCCGTCATGGCCGGTGTTCATGGCCTGCAACAGGTCGAAGGCCTCGGGTCCGCGCACTTCGCCCACGATGATGCGTTCCGGACGCATACGCAGACAGTTCCGGACGAGATCGCGCATGTTGATCTGACCCTGCCCTTCGAGATTCGGCGGACGCGTTTCCAGCCGCACCACGTGCGGCTGCTGCAACTGCAATTCGGCGGCGTCTTCGCAGGTGATGACGCGTTCGTCCACGTCGATATAGGCGGTCAAGCAATTGAGCAGCGTCGTCTTGCCCGAACCGGTACCGCCGGAGATGATGATGTTGCAGCGTGAGCGGCCAATGACAGCAAGCACTCGCGCCCCTTCCGGCGTGATCGAACCATAGCGAACAAGATCGTCGAGCTTCAGTTTGTCCTTGCGGAATTTGCGGATGGTGAGTGTGGGCCCATCAAGCGACAAAGGCGGCGCGATGACGTTGACGCGGCTGCCGTCCGGCAAGCGCGCATCGCAGATTGGCGAGCTTTCGTCGACGCGGCGGCCAACCTGGCTGACGATGCGCTGGCAGATGTTCATCAACTGCGCATTGTCGCGGAAGCGGATATTGGTGAGCTGAACCTTGCCGCCCACTTCGATGAAGACGCGCGAGGCGCCGTTGACCATGATATCGGCGATGTCGTCGCGCGCCAGCAACGGCTCTAGCGGACCATAGCCCAGAACATCATTACAGATGTCGGTGAGAAGCTGTTCCTGCTCGGCAATCGACATCACCACATTCTTGATGGTGATGATCTCGTTGACGATGTCGCGGATTTCCTCGCGCGCGGAATCGACGTCGAGCTGCGCAAGCTGCGCCAGGTCGATGGTGTCGATCAGGGCACTGAAGATGGTCGTCTTGACCTGATAATAATCGTCGGAGCGGTTGTCGACGGCGATTACCGAGGGTGCAGACGGAGTCGGTGCAGCTTGCTGTTTGGGGCCGGACGCTGTGGAAGTCGGCGGCGGCGCGGCCGCCGAGGCTTTGGGCGGGGCCGCGGCCATCTTCGGCGCTGGCAGCGCCGATGAAGCCACAACGGCAGCTGACCGGGGCGCCGCATGTGTCATGTCCTCGGAACCTCCACGCTTACCGAACATTTCTTATCCCACTTTCCTATTGAGGAAAGGCAGGAAGGAAAGACCGCCTTTCTTCGCGGCGTTATTCGCAACACGGCCGGTGAGCATTTCCGCCAGCTGCCGAATGCCTTCGAAGGGGCGTCCATTGGGCGAAATTTCACCCAACATTTGTCCGTTGTTGGAGGCGGTGCCGAAGAGTTGCGGCTCGAACGGCAGGACCAACGTAGGCTCCTGTCCGATTGCGCTGGCGAACTCCTTCACGGGGATTTCGGGGCGCTTGGGTACGCCCACCTGATTGAGGACCAGCTTGGGGAGCGCATCGTTGACGCGACGGCTCTTCAGCACATCCAGCATGTTCTTGGTGTTGCGCAGCGAGGCCAGGTCCGGGGTCGCGACGATCACGATCTCGTCGGCCGCGAACATGGTTTCGCGCGACCAAGAAGACCAGCTATGGGGCATGTCGACGACCACGCAGGGAAGGGAATTGCGCACCTGGGAGATGACGGTTTCATAGGCGGTGACGTCGACCTCATAGTCGCGGTCAAGCAGGGCCGGCGCCGCGAACAACGAGAGATGCTCGCCACATTTGATCAGCAACCGGTCGAGCAGAACATCGTCCAGACGTTCGGGGGCCTGAAGCGCATCCGCGACGCCTTGGCCTGGGTCCTCGTTGAAGTTTAAACCCGCCGTGCCGAAAGGCAGGTCGAGGTCCACAATGGCCGTATTGATCTTCAAGCCGTCGGCAATGTACCAGGCAACATTGTGCGCGATGGTCGATGCCCCCGTGCCTCCGCGTGCACCGGTAACCACCACGACGCGCCCGATCGGTGGCGCATTGGGATTCACGTAAAGACCGGAAATGGTCTCGATGAACTGCAGCGGAGTCAGGGGGCCGACCAGATATTCCGACACGCCCCGCCGAACCAACTCGCGATACAGGTGCACATCGTTGGAACGGCCGACCACGATCACCTTCGTGCTTTCGTCGCAGACATTGGCCAGTTGCTCGAGCTCCTGCAGAACAGCAGCACCTTCCCCTTGCGTCTCCACGATCAAGAGATTGGGGGTCTGGTTCTGGCTGAAAAAGCGCACGGCTTCCTGGACGCCGCCGGCATGGACACCGAGATGCGCCTTTGCCAGACGCCGGTCCGTGGCGGCATGCGTCAGGGACTCCTCGGTATCTGCGAATTCGCAAAACGCCTCGATGGAGATGCGCGGCACGGGCCGTTCGTGTGGCGCGGCGCCGAAGCCTTCGCTCACGGGGTCTTTGTCCTGGTTTGGTTCATTTGCCATGGTTCAGATCCTTATCACTTACCGCCGCCACTGGCGCCGACACCCGACACTGCGCCGGACTGCTCGGCCGTCTTGGCGACTACGGTCGTCTCGCCCTTGCGGTATTTTTCGAGCACGGTCAGACGGCGTTGCACATCATCGGGATCAAGCGGTTTTGGCGTCACCAGATCGCGCGGATCAGCGACCATCGCCGCGAGATTGTGCTGGGTGGCGCAGCCAAGATTGGGCGACGCCTTGTTCTCGGCGGTGTCGCCGAGATTGACCGACCAATCGCCGCAGGGAGTCGCCTGCGCCTGGTAGCGGATATAGGTGACTTTCACGTCATTGGCGTTGGCGAGCGCATCGTCAGTGCCAACCATGATGCGGGCCCGGGGCACGCCCAGGGCAACTAGCCGTCCTGTAATGTAATCGGACGCGCCGGGAAGCCGCCTCGGTGCGGAGATCGCAATGGCGCCGCTACCATTTTCGAGATAGTCGCGGGTAAAGCGCAAAAGCTCTGCGCTGCTCGCCTGGTCCAGGTTACCGCGCGTCGCATCATAGGAAAGCCGCAGCGATTCCATATGCGGCTCGACCATGATGGGAAAGCGTTGCTCGACCGGCATCGCATCCTCGGGTCCGTTCTGCAGATGGGCGCAGGCCGTCACAAGAAGGGCCCCGAGCGCCGCACTCAATCGAAAGATTTTTGTCGAATTGGTCATGGCAGCCTCTCTCTTACGGGACGATGTAGCCGATGGCGTTTTTGGGAACTTCGGGAGCCTTGGTGTCCTTGCCGTACACGGCGTTCACTCGGCCAAGCAGCATGGTTTCGAGGTCGGTCGGAATGACATAGCCGTCGTCGGGCCGGGCGATCTGCGTGGGTGAAACCGGGTTGACCAGATAGGCGCTGACGCTCACCACGAGCTCGCTTTCATTGTTCTGGAAGTCGCGGCTGCGGAACAGCGCACCGAGCACTGGCAGATCCTTCAATCCGGGGAAGGCGTCGAGATTCTGTTTGGTCTGCTGTTGAATCAAACCGCCAATAGCGAGACTCCCTCCCGAAGGAAGCTCCACCGTCGTCTGAGCGCGCCGCACGGCCAGGGCGGGAATTGTCAAACCTTGTTGTGTAAAGGTATTCCCGGACGTGTCCGTCACGCTGCTACCGGCCAGTGTGAACGCGCCCGTGTTGGTCAGTTCGCTGACTTCCGTTGAGATTTGCAGTGAGATGCGGCCCTTACTCAACACAATGGGCGTAAAGGAGAGGCCGACACCGAATTGCTTGAACTCGACTGTGATATTGCCGTCGCGGTCACGCGACACGGGCACCGGGAACTCCCCGCCGGCGAGAAATTTCGCGGCTTCCCCGGATATGGCCGTTAGATTTGGCTCCGCCAGCGTATGCACGAGCCCTATGCGTTCAAGTGCCTTCAGCGTGCCTTGTAGATTGTTCGGCCTGGGCTGACAGATCTGCTGGAGACTGCTGACCTGGCAGGTCCTTCCGATTTGCGCACCCGAAATATCGGAGAGCGCTCGTCCCACCAGACTGAACTGATTATCGGTGGCCATCATGATCGGCACACCGCCCGCGTCGAAACCGCTCGCCAGATTTATGCCGAGCTGCTTTGAAATGCTGCGGCTGATTTCGGAAACCGTGACCTTTATCAATACCTGCTGGCGCTGATCGATGGTGAGGTTATTCACCACCTTATCGGGGGTGCCGGCGAAGCGTTCGGCCAGGCTTTGTGCCCGGCTTGCTTCCTGAATAGTGTTCACGCTACCCGAGAGAACGATGTTGTCGTTGAGCGCCTGCGCCTTCACCTTGGTGTCGGGCAGTTCATGGGTGAGCTGATCGTTCAGATTGGTAACATCCGAGCCAACGGCGATTTCCAATGCGGCAATCTGCTTGCCCTGCGCATCGAGGAAGATTGCGTTGGTCTGGCCGATCTTCAGCGACATGATGAAGATGCGCCGGGGCGTCCGCACCACGGCGTCGGCGATCAGCGGGTTGGCAACGAAGACATCGCGCGCGTCGCGGTCGAGTTCGATGACCGCCGCCTTGTTGAGCGCAAGCGTGATATGCTGGGGCGCCTCATTGGCGGTTGCGGCAATATGGATGATGCGCGATTCATCGAGGACTGGTGACGTTTCCTGAGCCAGCGCCGATGCGCCGAACGCCACCGCGGCGACCACGAACACGCCCGCCGACGTACGGCGGAAGAAGGAATTCAGATGTTTCATGGACGACCTCATTGGACTGGCATCGCTGCCAAGGGAGCGGGAGCAACACTGACGCTGACCGGATTGGCGATATCGGCCGAGACACCCGACGGCGCGGCCGGTGCGGCTGCCGCAGAGGCAGCAGATCCACCAGCGCCACGGGGAGCGCCATCGCCGTCGCGGCGGTAGCCGTAACGGAAGACGACCACCGTATTATCCTTTTCGACGCGGGGACCGGCGAACACGACCGGGGGACGCTTCGTCGCAATTTCGGCAACCGGCTCGCCGCTGCTGTCGCCGAGGGCGCGAAGTGCCAGCGACAACACGCCCATCTGGTGCGAGCGCACCAGCAACTCGGCCTGCTCGGGCATCAACTCCAAAGTCGCGGTCTTGGCGACGACGGATTGCTGATCCTTTTGCGGTTGGGCCGTCTGGTCCATCGCAAGAACGCGAACATCACGCAGGATGGTCTCGCTGGCGAAATTCTTTATCCCGCTGCCGCCTGAGATGTCGCGCGACAGCATCACATCGACCCGGTCATTCGGAAGAATGAAACCACCAGCACCGGTATCCACGTTCACCGGCACGGAAACGGCTCGCATGCCCTGTTTTATGGTCGCGGCGAGAAAACCGGCAGATCCCGTGCGCACGATGCTCGCATCGGTGATCGGCTGTCCGACAACCAGCGGCGAGCGCACCACAACGCCGGTCACCGCCTTGGCGATGTCGGGCTGCGTGTCTTTGGTGATAAAGCCAGCCGATGGCACGGATTTCTTCGGCCAGGCTTCCCACTGCACCGCGCCGGGATCGAGCGAATGGCCCGCGCCGATATCTTTGCTCGCGACGAGCACTTCGACAGTTGCTACGGGCGGGGGGACCGCGGCTTGCGTAGCGGGGGTTCCGCCACCGAGCATTCCCCGTGCCAGCAGCACGGCCGCCGCAGCGGCAATGAACGCAACACCCAAAATCGCGAATCGCATGAGGTTCATGACGACACTCCTTCGTGGCCGCCAGGAGACACGAAACGATTTAGAATTCGATTAATGGAAAGACGAAGAAGCGCTTCAATCGGCGGTATTTTTTTGCCGGCTTGGGTCAGCTCGCCGCGGCGAGGCGAAATATCTCCGTATTCGGAAGAATATTGAGCGCCGCAATGGCAAGCGCAACTCCGTAGGGCACACCCGATTGGGGATCGGCAAGGCGCATGAGCCAGGGCTGTTCGGCCAAGAGCTTCGGCAGCGGCACCTGACGCAGCATCAAAAGACCCAGCGTGAGCGCGCCTCCCAGGATGGAAACAATCACCGCATAATTGAACATGGCGTCCCAGCCGAGCCAGAGGCAGGCCATGGCAAAGAGCTTGGCATCTCCGCCGCCCACCCAGCGCAGAGCGAACATCACCATGCCTGCGACAAGCCCTATGGCACCGGCCAGAAGATGGGGAGAAAGCTCCCTCCAGCTCAAACTGTGGCCGGCCAAGGCCATCGCCAAGACAAAGATCACGAACAACAGAAACATGCCTGCCGGCAGCGCATTCGGAATAGTGTAGGTAGTGAGATCAAAGAACGCCGCCGCCATCAAGAGCGCCGGCAGAGTCGCAATGATCATGGTGGCCAGCGTCATCCGAATTCACGCCCTTGGTGGCTTAGACGCAAAGAAGGCGGCAGCCTCACGGACCGCCGCTTCTTCGTCACCCTCTTTATTTCAAACCGTTGTCAACGGCCGTAAACTTGGCATTGAGATCGGTGCCGATCGATCCCAAAATCGTGATGATCGTAACCGCGATGCCCGCGGCGATCAGGCCATATTCAATGGCCGTAGCGCCCGATTCATCGGACAAAAAACGCGATAGCAGATTTTTCATCGAAGTCTCCACTTGCAAAGTACACCCTGATCGATCACCCGATGCCGTCGGCTCTTCTGGGTGAGACATAGTGATCCTAAGTGCGCGAGCTTAACGGTGAGTAAAATTTAAGAGCCTGAGCGGCGCTTCGCACGATTACAAAAAAGAAAACGGCCGCCCGAACGGGCAGCCGCTTCCCGATAACCGATTCTTACTTCAAACCGGCATCAACGGCGGTAAACTTGGTGTTGAGATCGGTACCGATCGACTTCACGATCGTGATGATCGTGACGGCAATACCGGCGGCGATCAGGCCGTATTCGATGGCCGTCGCACCCGACTCATTGGACAGAAAGCTCGAAAGAAATTTCTTCATGACAGTCTCCACTTGCAAGTTGCACCCTTTGGTTCACCCGATGCCCATAGGCTCTTTTGTGTGAACGCACGGCAATCGTAAGAAAGCGGCCTTAACGACGCGTGAAGAGGAAAGTCTGCTGGTGCGCCGTGTTGTGCCGAAATGAACCGAAAAGCCCCTGTTGCGAAAGCATTGGAGAAATCTTCGTTACGCCTGATTAAGCAAGGCGCGCAACTCTGCGCGCTCATTTCAAGCTCGTGCTGACGGCTTCGTATTTCGCCGCGACGCTGTTGCCGAGCTGTTTGACAATGGTGACGATGGCCAGGGCAATTCCGGCAGCGACAAGCGCGTATTCGATTGCGGTTGCGGCGGATTGATCCCTGAGGAAGCGAAAGAGAAAGATTTGCACGTGCGTTACTCCTTCGCTGCTGCGGCGTCGCATTGTTCCACGCGGCTGTGCGACGCAGAAATGGCGATATCGTTGCCAATTGTCGGGGTAGCGTCTTAACGGGTTGTGAAAATAGGCTCCCAAGAATTAAAATCGATAAAAGCCGATAAACGATCGGTTTCAATTTTGCGCGCAAGAATTACCGGCTCGAACGTCATCGCTTCATTCTTCCTTTACGCGCCAGCGCGTAGCGTAGGGCCGCGCAAAGCTTTGGAGTCCGCCCGCGATGATTTCTCGCCATTCTTTCCCGTTGAAGCCCGCTCTCGTCGCGGTTGCCGGCCTCGTTGGGCTGCTTGCAGGCTCGGCAGCACTCGCGGACCCCATCGAAGTTCCGCTCGATCAGGTCCATGTGCTCGCCTTCAAAGTACCAGTGAAGACCGTGTTCGTGGGAAATCCCGTGATCGCAGATATCACCGTGATCGATCCCACGCATGTGTTCGTGCTGGGCAAGAATTTCGGCACCACCAATCTGGTGGCGCTCGACGACAAGGGCCACGAATTCTTCAACGAGCAGGTCACCGTACTGGACCGGCCGGGAAGTACGGTCACGCTGCAACGCGGGGCCGCGAAGACGACCCTCAATTGCAACACGGCCCGTTGCCAGGCCGCACCGACCCCGGGCGACGAAGCCACACCGTATGACAGTGTCTCCGGCCAGATGGAAAAGCGCGAAATGCTGGGCTCGAAAGCCGCAAGCGGCCAGTAGGTTTTCGCGCCGTCTCGAAATAGTCTCATTCGCTTTTCTGTAAGACATGACCCCTCCCGCAAGGGAGGGGTTTTCTTTTGACCGCAGCTTCGCCGGCGATTGCTGTGAGCGATATGGTTGGCGCGCTCTGTCCCGTTGGGGTTGGACGCGGCGACGTCTTGAGCACCGCGCCCTCCAAACCCCGACTGGAAACAAAAAAGCCCCTCCCGCGCGGGAGGGGCTTTCTTGACCGGCAACTTCGTCTGCGATTATTTCGACAGATGCAGATTGGCCAGCTCTGTGCCGATCGTGTTGAACGCGGTGACGATCGCGCCCGCCGTGCTCAGCTCGTAATATTTCGTATTATCGGTCGCGCAATTCTGCAAGACCGAGGAATTACCGGACATCACCAGCACGGTGTAGATCGTGACCTTGGCCGCTTTGGCGTTGGCACAGGCCGCCGCCATGCGACTGTCGACATTGCTGTTGGAGGTGGAACCATTGCCATACCAGCGGTCCTGCGTGTTGAGGCCGTCGCTGAGCAGCACAATCACGTTCTGCACGGTCGGATCCTGAGCTGGCGCGTTCAGCGGATTGCCCGTCGTCAATGCTTGCCAGCCCCAGGCGAGTCCGATCGTTTGGTTGGTCGATCCGTTCGGAGTCATCTGGTCGACCTTGGCGCTGAGCGCGGACCAATCATAGCCAAGCGGAGACAGCGTCACCGGCGGGCAATAATCGTTGATTTCCGCCGGGAACAGAGTCGACGGATTGCCGGTACTGGGAGTCGTATTATCCGTATCGTAGCTCTGGGCACGGTCCATGAAGCAGCCGGTCCAGGCGCTGTGGAGTGGCTTGACCCATTTATGTACTACGCCGCTGCAGGTCGTAACGCCTTTTTTCGTGGAGCACGACCCACCCGTACTGTCGTAGTAGCCATTATAGTGATGCCCACCCCGGCCGGAATTGTAGTTGCCGTTATCCGTTCCGGGATAGATCTTGCCATCCGCGGCAATCTTGCCACTCGAAAGGTTGAGGCACCCATAGCCGTAAGGGCTCGTGTTGGTTGCGTAAGGGCAGCTCGTTCCCGGTCCTACGTTGGAGCCGGGCATCGAATTGGGCGGTGCTGCCTCGAAATCGCTCCAATCGATCCAATCCGCGGCCGCGCTGCCGGTTCCCATGTTCACATCAAGCGAGAACGGAATGATCGACACCTGGACGTCGCCGGGAGTGGTCGCCGCATTCTGCAATTGCGTCAGCAATTGATGGGTCGCCGTCTTCAGCGCGGAGATCTTACTCGTGCCGGTGTTGTCGGTCTGGGACATCGATCCGGTATTATCGAGCACGAGAGCGACGCGCAGCTTCGTCACCGCGCGCGTTACCTCGCTGTTTACGGTGAAATCCAGGCTCCCTATTCCCATGACTGTCAGCAGGGAGGTCGGCATCGACCCGGCCACCTGGAGGCTCATCTTCTGCCCGGTCTGGATCACAGAAACAGCGCCGTGTGTTCCGAGCTCGCTCGTGGAATAGTTAGCGTTGAAATATTGATTGGCGAGCGCGGTGAGATTGTCGATCGTTTGTCCATTGGTCGTGCCAACGGCAAGCGCCGAAGCATCAAGGGCCGCCTGAAGGCGGGCCTTCACCATCATGCCGCGCGCCAGATCGATGCCGGCACCGGCCGATGATAACAACGCCAGGGCACTCAGCCCGAATATGACGGCCGTGCTGGCGCCCTTCGCTTGAAGATACTGTTTCGTCCAATCGGCGGCGTACTGAACGAACGCGCGACCTCTACGCATAATAACCTCCAGACAGAAATGCTTGGCTGTACGATAGGCGGGCCTACGCAAAATGCCCGTATTGAACGGTTTCGTGCTTAGCAATCAGCTAACGAAGCATTAGCGATGTGAAATTTTCGGCTTGCCTTTCACTCCGAGCAAAATCCCTAGCGATTTGTTCATGATGTGAGAGGCATTGGCTTTGTCCGCCAACCCCGGGCGCGTAAAAGTTATGTCCGGAAAAGTGGCAATAGGCCGCCTGGGATCGAACGTTCATGCGCAGGCTTCTCGCAGGCCTCAGTCGGAAGGAAAAATCAGGTAGCGCCGCGATCGAATTCGCGATGGTCGCGCCGATCTTCTTCCTGCTGACATTCGCCATTCTGGAAACCAGCCTGGTGTTCTTCGCGGACATGATCCTGGACAATGCCGTCATTGACACGTCGCGGCTGATCCGTACCGGCCAGGCACAGAATCAGAACGTGACGCAGGACCAGTTCCGCACTGACGTCTGTAACGAAGTGAAGGTGATGCTGTCCTGCGATCCGGCCAAACTTCTTATCGACGTGCGCTCCTTCACCAATTTCGGCACTACGAATTTCCCGCCCGCGCTCGACGCGAATGGAAATCTCAATCCCAATCTCAATGCGTATCAGCCGGGCGGTTCCAGTCAGGGCGGGGGAAACGCCATCGTCTCGGTCCGGGTGATGTATGTATGGCAGCTCTATACGCCACTGTTCGCCCAATATTTCGAGAATATGGGCAAGGGCAGTGGTCAACGCCTCATCGGCTTCAGCGCGGCATTCAAAAATGAACCCTACTGAAAATATCCGAACCGTCCCGCCGCGCTCCTCGAACGCGTTTCTTCGGCGCTTTATCGATGCGCGCCAAGGAATCATGGCTGTCGAATTCGCCTTGATCGCGCCGATCCTTATTGCGGGGTATTTCGGCGTGACCGAACTGTCCGACGGCTATACTGCGAAAGGTAAGGTCATCGCGATGGCCAGCACGGCGGCCGATCTGACGGCCCAGGACACGACGGTGTGCGATGTCGAGATGACCGACATCTTCGCGGCGCTCAGCGCGATCATGTTTCCCTATCCCACGAACAACATGAAGATCCGGATTTCCAGCCTAGTCGATGCCGGCAGTAACACGGTGAAGGTCGCCTGGAGCGATGCGCTGAACGACACGCCGCTTGCGGTCAATTCCACCGTCAGCATCCCATCCGGCCTGATAACGAGCGGCAGCGGCAGCAGCGTCATCTTCGCAGAAGTGACCTACAATTACACCTCGCCGGCAGGCCATTTGATCTACGGCACAATTCCCTTGTCGGATAAGTTCTATCTCCATCCGCGCAAGACCGCACAGATCACCCGCACCTCCGGCTGCTGACAGCCGCAGCTTTCCCTTTCGTCTTCCTGTATCCTTGTCCGGCGCGAATCACTTCAAGGGGACAGGCGCGCCGGATGATGATGGGACCCTCGGTCGCGCTGAGCGCGCAACTGAAACGTATCGTCGCAGCATCCTTTATCATGCTTGGACTGGCCGCCGCCGCGGCAGCTTTCGCAATCGGCTTCACCGGCGCGCTGACCCAAAGCCTTGCCGATCCCGCTTCCGCGCCCCGTTTGCGGACGGCAGCGCTCACGCGGCTGGACGAGGATCTCGGTTATGGCGGGTTCCTGGGCGCCTACCACACGTTCCTGCTCACGGGTGGCCGCGCCGAAGCCGCCGATCTTCGCCGCCTGGCCGATGACGCCGATGCCAGCATTGCAGTTTTCGCGCGCGCCAGCCTGTCCACCACGGACCGCGATTACGCGTCATCGTTACGCCGGCTGATCGCTCCGTTCCACCGTGCGGCGATATTCGCGGATGGCGGTGCGCAAACAGCCGTAGCACCGGTGACCGCCGCGCGGCTCGACCGCGACTACGCCACATTGAAGCAAACTATCGCCGCGGCGGCAGAAGAAGCCGCCTTCGCGCGGATCAGCGATCTGACCGATGCGCTCATGTGGAGCGAGGCGAGTTCGGTTGGCGCACTCGCGGCACTTGTCGCGGTGCTTCTCGTACTTGCCTGGTTCCTGCGCGAGCATCTGATGGCGCCGCTTTCGCGCCTGCGCCGAAGTTTGAACGCGGCTGCGGCGGGCGGATCGGAAGAATTGTGGGGCATTGGACGGTCCGACGAGATCGGCGCTGTTGCACGCGCGGCTGAACGTCTTCGCGAGCGCACGCAGGTGCAAATGGCCGCCCCCATTCCGCAGCTTCATCTGGATATCGTGCACAGTTTGGCGAAGGGCGCGGTTACGCTTGAGGCCGATATCGCCAAAGCCGCGGCAGCAAGCGCAGAAGCCCGGCTCCGCATCGAGGAGGCAAGCCTGGCGGTGGCAAATGCGAGCCATGCGGCCCTGGAAGCTGCGAATTTGGCGCGGGAAAGCGCCCTGCGGCTCGCCGAACCGATTGCGGAAAACCTAAATCCCGCTTCCGGCCCGTCGCACACTGGCGTGGACGCGCCGGAAGCGGTGGTCGTACGGCTCTCCGGTTCCGCCCCGCATGCCAGAGTGCTGGAAATCTCCGATACGCCCGGCGTCATCCGCTTTCCCAAAGCCGCGTTCGAGGATGACGATACCTCCACGGTCATGGATGCTCTCGCGGGTGGCCTCGACAGGCTCGAGGTATTCGCCTGTGAACGCCATGCGATCCGCGAAGATCAGCGGGTGGCGCTGACGGCTGCGCTTCTTCAGGCCGTCGACCGGCTGAACGCGGTTACGTATGCGATGGCCGATACCGATCAAGACGTCATTCGCGCCGCAGAATGAAAGCCTCCGCTTGCGCCATCGGCGTCAAGGCGCAGGTGCGCGCACGCGGACCAAGCCCTCCTGCGCGACCGATGCCACAAGCGTGCCGTCGCGCCGGTAAATCTCGCCGCGATTGAAGCTGCGCGAGGCCGAAGCCGACGGGCTCTCCTGCACATAAAGAAGCCACTCGTCGGCGCGGAACGGGCGGTGAAACCACATCGCATGATCGAGACTCGCCAATTGCAGATCCTTGGTGAAAAGCGTGAACCCGTGCGGCAGAAGCGAGGTGTCGAGCAGCGTCATATCGGATGCGTAAGCCAGCACGCATTGGTGCAAAGCCGGCGAATCCGGCAAAGCGCCGACCGCGCGAAACCACACGATCTGCCGGGGCGGGTGCTTGCCCTTGGCGAATCGATTGGGCGGTTCGACCAGCCTGAACTCGATGGGACGCGGGCGCATGAACCAGGCGCGCACCTGTTCGGGAAGCTCGGGCAAAATTTCGAGCCGCCATTGCTGCTCGCTTTTCAGCGTTTCGGGCGCGGGTACGTCGGGCATGGCGAGCTGATGCTCAAGCCCCTGCTCCGGGACTTCGAACGAAGCCGCCATCGTGAAGATCGGGGCGCCATGCTGGATCGCCGACACGCCCCGCGCGCTGAAGCTGAGGCCATCGCGGTTGCGGTCGACCTCGTAAAGGATGGGCGCTTTGGGATCGCCCGCGCGCAGGAAATAGCCGTGCAGCGAATGGCAGACGCGGCCCTCCACCGTACGGGCGGCGGCAACCAGGGCCTGACCCAGAACCTGACCGCCGAAGACGCGCTGCCAACGGTCTTTCGGGGAGATGCCGCGGAAAATATTGGTCTCGATCGGTTCGAGATCGAGCAGCCCGAGCAGCACTGCCAAGGCTTCTTTTGCACTCGTTTCCTCCGGCGGAGGCGGACCGGAGCCGTTTGCTGCACTGTCGCACATGAAGCCTCCTTAGAGACGGCGTGCGGCTCGCGCAAGCTGCGCCGCCGGCGCTGAAATACCTGTCAGCGCGCCTTTTTTCGGAGCGCTCGCGTCTTTGTATAGGGCCGGCGCGAGATTTCCCTTGCCTCCAACCCATTCCAACGGGAAAACATGCCTATGGGAAACGTCCTTCTTGAGCGCGCCGCTCACCAGCGGCCAGCCACGACCAAAAGGGGCGCCCTCGAACGTCTTTTCACGCTGATGTTCAAGGGCTTCGTCTACAACCAGATCTGGGAAGATCCGGCGGTGGACCTCGAAGCCCTTAAGCTTGGCCCCGAACACCGGCTGGTCACCATCGCCTCGGGCGGCTGCAATGTCCTGAATTATCTGGCCGCCGGACCGAGCCGTATCGTTGCGGTCGATCTCAACCCCAACCATGTGGCGCTGACCAAGCTCAAATTGCAGGCGCTCGAGCATCTTCCCGACCACGACTCGTTCTTCCGCTTTTTCGGTAGCGCCAAGGACAAGGCGAACCGCAAAGTGTTCGACGATTTCCTCGCCGTGCGTCTGGACCGGGAGACGCGCCGCTATTGGGCAAGGCGCATGCCGCTGCATGGCCGGCGCATCAACATGTTCGCGCGCAATCTCTATCGTTATGGGTTGCTTGGCCGCTTCATCGGCGTGCTGCATACGGTTGCAAAGCTGCAGGGTAAGCGGCTGCAGGATATTCTGGCCGCGCGCGACGTAGCTGAGCAGCGCGTGCTTTTTGAGCGCACCATCGCGCCTTTGTTCGACACCAGGCTCGTGCGGTTTCTTTCACGCATGCCGGTGTCCTATTACGGGCTCGGCATTCCGCCGGCGCAATATGACGAGCTCGTGGCCTCGTCTTCAGACGGCAATCCGGTGACCACGCTGCGCGAACGCGTCGAGCGACTGGCCTGCGATTTTCCCATCGGGGATAATTATTTCGCCTGGCAGGCTTTCAGCCGCGGCTACGATATCGAGGGGCGCAATGCCGTTCCCGCCTATCTGCGCGCGGACAATTACGAAGCCATCAAGTCGCGCGTGAACCGGGTGGAGGTGCATCATGCCTCCATGACCGATTTTCTCGCCGATCAACCCGCGCGTTCGCTGCACCGTTATGTGCTTCTGGATGCGCAGGATTGGATGAGCGCAGAACAGATCACCGCATTGTGGACCCAGATCGACCGGACGGCGGATGAAGCCGATGCACGCGTGATCTTCCGCACCGCGGGCGCCGATTCGCCGTTGCCGAAGAAGCTTTCTCCGTCGCTGCTTTCGGCGTGGACCTATCTTGCCGATGAAAGCAAGGCATTCCACGCGCAGGATCGCTCCTCGATCTATGGCGGTTTCCACGTCTACGCGAGACGAAAAGACTCTTGAACGCCCCGCCCACAGATCCTCGTCGCGCGGGTCATGCCGCGCTGATGGACCAGGTCTATCGCCGCCAGCGGCACATCTACGATCTGACGCGCAAATATTATCTTCTGGGCCGCGACCGGCTGGTCAAAGACCTGGACGCAAAGCCCGGGACGACAATCGTGGAGATCGGCTGCGGCACGGCGCGCAATCTAATTCGCATTGCCGAAACCTATCCCGGGACGCGACTCTTTGGCCTCGATGCGTCGGCGGAGATGCTGCGCACGGCTGAAGAGGCGGTCGCCCGCGCGCGCCTGTCGGATCGGATCGTACTCACGCATGCACTGGCCGAAGATTTGACGCCCGGTCTCTTCGGGTTACAGCAACCTTTCGACCACGCAATATTCTCCTATAGCCTATCCATGATTCCCGATTGGCGTGGCGCTTTGCGCAAGGCTGCCCAATGCGTGCGGCCGGATGGATTTGTGCATGTGGTCGATTTCGGCGATCTGAAGTCTCTCTGGCCGTTCGCCCGCAGGGCACTGCGCGCCTGGCTCAGGCTTTTTCACGTTGCCCCGCGAGATGAACTCCTGCGGTTGCTTGAAGCGGCGACCCGTACGCGCGGGAATTGCAGCCTGCGCACCTGGCCCGGGCGCTATGCATTTGTTCTAAAAGCCCATCCCGGCGTAATCCAGGATTTGTCGCGCTAAGCCTGTCCCTGGCGTAAGGCGTGGATTTTGTGGCCGGCGGGCATCAGTCTCGGAAAAAATTCCCGTTGTCACCAAATTTGGCCGTTGGCGATGGAACCGGCGTCCTTTGTTACCGTTAAGGCCGGGTTCTGACCGTAATGGCGTCGCCTGTATCTCGCCGGCCACCGCTATTTAGAATGGGGATAATAATGAAACTCAAAGCCTTTGCCCTCGCGGGTGCGTCACTCCTCGCTTTTGCCACGCCCGCGGCTGCTGCCGACGGCTGGTATCTCGGATTGGGTGCCGGCTGGAGCAAACTCCAGGACATCAATGTCCCGAGCGGGAACATTAAATTCGACAACAATGCGAGGTTCGACGCTACCGCCGGTTATAAAATGCCCATGGGCATACGCCTCGAGCTGGAAGCCGCCTTTGCCAATTACAGCGTAAAGAGCGCTTCAGATGCCGTCGGAGCCCTTCCGGGCGCCGGGGGCCACCTGGCGGTCGGGACGTTCATGGCCAACGCCCTCTACGACATTCCTCTGACACCGGAATTCGCCTTCACGGTCGGCGCCGGTTTGGGGGGGGGCCGCCTCAACCCGAAATATGACGATTCCATTCCCCAGAGCATCCGCAAGGGCGACTCGGCCTTTGCCTATCAGCTGATCGCCGGCGTGGTCTGGACTGTCAGCCCGCAGGTCGACCTGCAGCTCGACTATCGCTATGTGTCGGTGGGCAAGACTACGCACGTCCTCACCGGCCCGACGCCCGGCAATATCGATTTCGGCGACGCGAATTCGCACAACATCATGCTGAACATCCGGTGGTATTTCCAATCGCCGCCACCCCCGCCGCCACCGCCACCACCACCTCCTCCTCCGCCGCCATCACCGAACGCTTGCTTCGCCGGCACGGGCAGCTTCGAGTGCGTCAATGGACAG
>DATLVC010000397.1:0-16913 GCA_035577685.1 Micropepsaceae bacterium
CCACGAGGGGGACAGATGAATAGGGTGCAAGGGCGTCCGCAACCGCCTCGACACAAGCCGCCGATACGAGCATTCCGGTCTTGATCGCATCCGCACCGATGTCGCGCAGCACGGTGCAAATCTGATCCGCGATAATCGCAGGCGGAACGGCGTGAAAGCCGTGAACGCCGGTCGTGTCTTGCACGGTGATTGCCGTGATCGCCGTCATGGCGTATCCGCCCAAGGCGGTTATGGTCTTGATATCGGCCTGAATCCCCGCCCCGCCGCTTGAATCCGATCCCGCGATGGTCAGCACGCGGGCGGGAGTGGCGTTCATGCGCTCGCTTCGCGTATGACTTGCGCGATCTCGCGCACGACTTGGCGTATCAGCTTCTCATCTTCGCCTTCGCCCATGATACGGATGACCGGCTCCGTGCCCGATTTGCGCACCAAGAGACGGCCATGGCCGTTCAGACGCGCTTCGCAGGCCTGAATGTGCGAGGTGACTTTTGCGTCGCTCAAAGGCTCACCGCGACGGAACCGCACATTCTCCATTACCTGCGGCGCAGGCTCGAAGATATGAGCCGCTTCGCTCGCCGGCCGGCGCTCTTCCGCAAGCACGGCAAGCACCTGGAGCGCACCGATCAGGCCATCGCCGGTGGTGATGAAGTCGCTGAAGATGATATGGCCCGACTGCTCGCCGCCGACATTGAAGCCGCCCGCGCGCATCTTCTCGATGACGTAGCGGTCGCCCACGGGCGCACGAACCAGTTTGAGATTCTGTCCGGCAAGATAGCGTTCCAGCCCGATATTCGACATCACCGTGCCGACCACGCCGCCGCCTTTGAGTTCACCCGTCCGCGCCCAGGAGCGCGCGATCAGCGCCAGCACCTGATCGCCGTCGATGATGTAGCCCTTCTCGTCGCACATCACGACGCGGTCCGCATCGCCATCGAGCGCGATGCCGAAATCGGCGCGCGTCTCCTTGACCTTCTCGATCATGGCGGCGGGCGCGGTCGATCCGACTTCCTGATTGATGTTCATGCCGTTGGGCTCGACGCCGATCGCGAACACATCCGCACCCAGTTCCCACAGCACAGCCGGCGCAACACGATAGGCGGCGCCATGGGCGCAATCGATAACGATGCGCAGACCCTCGAGACGCAGATGTTTCGGAAAGGTGCGCTTGACGAATTCGATATAGCGCGCCTGCGCATCTTCGATGCGGCGCGCACGGCCGATATTCTCCGGCGCGACCAGGCCGTCTTCCAGCCCATTGTCCATCAGGGTTTCGATTTCCTGCTCACGCTCGTCGGACAGCTTCTGACCGTCGGGGCCGAACAGCTTGATGCCATTGTCGTGATAGGCATTGTGGGAAGCGGAGATCATCACGCCGAGATCGGCTCGAAGCGAACGCGTCAGCATCGCGACCGCCGGTGTCGGCAAGGGGCCGAATTGGAATACATCCATGCCCACGGAGGTAAAGCCGGACACCAGCGCGGATTCGATCATGTAACCGGACAGGCGCGTGTCCTTGCCGATCACCACCCGGTGGCGATGATCCCCCCGCGTGAAAATGCGCCCGGCGGCCATGCCGACTTTCAACGCGATCTCGGGGGTCATGGGAAATTTGTTGGCCTGCCCCCGGATGCCATCGGTACCGAACATCTTACGCGTCATGGAATTCCCCCTGTCTCCACCGCAATGCGGAAGAGATTTCGGCTGCAATTATAACAGAACCCTACCGACAACAATATTGCCGGAATTTGACGTGAATCATGAAACGCCGGTCACAATATCAGACCAAATCGTTAAGGCGTCGCGAAGAGGCTTGGGCTCGTGCGTGCGAATCATGTCCGCCCCGTGCAGGGCGGCATAAAGTTCCGCGGCCAAAGTTCCGGGGCCGATTTCATCCACCGTGCGGCCGACCAGTTTGCGCAAGAAGGATTTGCGCGACACAGAAACCAGGACCGGAAGCCCGAAAACGGATTTGAGTTGCGTAAGGCGCCTCAGGATGGTGAGCGAAACCTCGGGCCTGGTGCCGACGAAAAGCCCCATGCCGGGATCGAGGATCATCCTCTCGCGTGCGACGCCAGCCCGCGCGAGCGCATCGATTCGCATTTCGAAGAAATCGGCGATGCGGCCCATGATGGTCTTGGGATCGGTATCGATCGATTTTGCAGGGCCAGCACCGTGGACGGAATGCATCACGATGAGCTTCGCCTTTGCCTCGGCGAGTGCGGGATACATGGCTGGATCGGAAAATCCCTGGATATCGTTCAGATAGTCGACACCCTCGTTCAGCGCCCAGGTTTGCGTTTCGGACGCAAAGCTGTCGACCGAGATTTTCCAGCCGCGCTCCTTTGCAACAAGAACGATCGGAGCCAGCCGCCCGATTTCGATGTCGGGCGAAATCGGCTCGGACCGGGGATTGCTGGAAGCGCCCCCCACATCGAGCGCGTCCGCGCCGTCGGCCATCAGCTTCTCGGCATGCGCAAGGGCTGCTTTCGGATCGAGAAAACGGCCGCCGTCGGAAAAGGAATCCGCCGTGATATTCAGTATGCCGAATATTGTCGTCACGGTACGAATCCCGGCGGCCCGGCGATATCCCAGCCTATTGTGTCACCCGCGCGCCCGACCACTGTGAATTGTTTTGTCCAAAAATAGTGGTGGGGTGCTGGGCTTTACGTGCCCGGCTGGGGCTCCGGAGCGATGGTGATACCGGGCTCGCGCGCGCGGCCCGCCTGGGGCACGGTCGCGGCGGGACGCGTTGTCGTCGTGGATTCGGGCTCCTCGTAAGGCGTGCGCACGGGCCGCTCGCCGCGCATCAAACCTTTCAGCTCGTCGCCGGTCAGCGTCTCATATTCGAGCAGGCCCTTCGCCAGCGTGTGCAGATCCTCGATCTTGTCGCTCAGGATTTGCTTGGCGCGGTTATAGGTCTCCTCGATGATCCGGCGGACTTCCGAGTCGATCTTTTGGGCGGTCGCTTCCGACACGCTCTGCGTGCGCGAAACCGAATGACCGAGGAAGACTTCCTCCTGGTTTTCGCCATAGGAGATGGGGCCCAACTCGTCTGACATGCCGAAGCGCGTCACCATCGCGCGCGCCATGCGGGTCGCCATCTCGATGTCCGATTGCGCACCGGTCGTGACCTTGTCGTAGCCGAAGATCAGTTCTTCGGCGATGCGCCCACCGAACGCGACGCAAAGATCGGCGTAAAGTTTCTGCCGCGTCAGCGACACCTGATCGCGTTCGGGCAGACGCATGACCATGCCGAGCGCGCGGCCGCGCGGAATGATGGTTGCCTTATGGATGGGATCGGAGCCGACCACCGTCAGCGCAACCAGCGCGTGGCCGCCTTCGTGGTAGGCGGTCAGTTTCTTTTCTTCGTCCGTCATCGCGAGCGTGCGCCGCTCCGCGCCCATCATCACCTTGTCCTTCGCGTCCTCGAATTCGGCGCGGCTGACAAGACGCTTTCCGCGGCGGGCGGCCAGCAATGCAGCTTCGTTCACGAGATTGGCGAGATCGGCGCCCGAGAAACCGGGCGTACCGCGCGCGATCACGCGCGCATCCACATCGGGCGCCAGCGGAACTTTGCGCATATGCACTTTCAAAATCTTTTCGCGGCCCGAAAGGTCCGGGTTCGGCACGACGATCTGACGATCGAAACGGCCCGGGCGCAGCAGCGCGGGATCCAGCACGTCTGGACGGTTTGTGGCCGCGATCAGAATCACGCCTTCATTCGCTTCGAAGCCATCCATCTCGACGAGCAATTGATTCAGCGTCTGTTCGCGTTCGTCATTGCCGCCACCAAGGCCGGCACCGCGGTGACGCCCGACCGCATCGATTTCATCGATGAAGACGATGCAGGGCGCATTCTTCTTGGCCTGCTCGAACATGTCGCGCACGCGTGAGGCGCCGACACCGACGAACATTTCGACGAAATCGGAGCCTGAAATTGTGAAGAACGGCACATTGGCTTCGCCGGCGATGGCGCGCGCCAACAACGTCTTGCCGGTGCCCGGTGGGCCCACCAGCAGCACGCCCTTGGGAATGCGGCCGCCCAGCTTTTGGAATTTCTGCGGGTCCTTCAGGAAGTCGACGATTTCGACAAGATCTTCCTTGGCTTCGTCCACCCCCGCCACATCTTCGAACGTGACGCGGCCCTGACGCTCGGTCAGCATCTTGGCGCGACTCTTGCCGAAGCCCATGGCCTTGCCGCCGCCCGCCTGCATCTGACGCATCAGGAAAATCATCACCGCCACGAACAGCAGCATCGGGAACCAGTTGATGAACACCGAGAGCAGCGTGATGTTGTCGCCTTCGGGGCGTACCTTGATATCGACATTGTGCTCGAGCAGGCGGCTCGTCAGCGTCGGATCGTCCGGAATATCGGTCGAGAACTGCGTTCCGTTCTTGAACTGACCCTCGACATGGGTTCCGGCGATGTTCACCGTCTTGATGCCGTCGGAGACAACCTGCTGGTTGAACTCGCTGAAGGAAATCGGCGTGCGGGCGCCCTGACGGTTGCCCGGCCCCTGGAACAGGTTGAACAACGCCACCAGCAGCAGCGCGATGATGATCCAGAGTGCCAGATTGCGGAAATTATTCACGGCCGACCTCTTTTGCGGGCCCCGTCGTCGGAAGATTCAACGGCGATACGCGGCATCCCTCAAACAGATAAGTATTTGTATACGCTCTTGCCAGTCAGGAAACGGTTAAGAATACCATCAGATGGGTCGATTGCGCCCTTTCTGGGGCAATTTTGCCGAATTTTTGAGCTGGCCTCGAGCGATATTATCCGGCGGTCCCGTTTTGATGACATTGATCCCGCGCAATCCGGCCTTTCGCGCCGGTTCGCGGGCGATCAGGAGCGTTGCGGGGCCGAAAGCCGCCCTCGCCTTCGGCGCGTGGCCGACACGGCAGCCGGACAATGTTCGGGCGGCGAGTTCCCCCGATAGAATCGCGTCGAACAGGGCTTCCAGCCGCTCGAAGCGCGGCCGATAGCGGGCGCCAGCCACACGCATGAGGACAGCGGAAAGCGCTCTCAGGCCGATTTCGCGATGCGCACGCCCGAGAGCAGCACCGTCAAGCAGCGCGAAATCATCGTCGAGCCGTGCATGGTTGCCAAGAAATTCTTCGGTTGCCGCCTCCAGCGCCTCGCGCGCACGTGCGAGATGGTGTGCGGCTTCGACAATGCGCCGCGCCGGAATCCCCGCCTGCTCAAGCTCAGGCAGGGCCTTGCGGATGCGCACCCGGGCAAAGCGCGTGTCGCGGTTCATGGGGTCTTCGAGCCATCGCGCGCCCCGCTCCAGCAAATAATCGCGCAGCTCGGCCCGGCCCGCGTCCAGCAAAGGCCGCAGCACGCGCAGATCCGTAAAGCCCGGAACCGGCAAAGGCGCGATGACGCGCATACCGGACAGGCCATCGATGCCGCTGCCGCGGCCAAGCCGCAGAAGAAACGTCTCCGCCTGATCTTCCCGCGTGTGGGCAAGAAAGAGATTCGTCGCTCCGTGCCGGACGCACCACTCGCCCAAGAGCCCATAACGTGCATCCCGGGCGCGGTCCTCGATATTCGATGCCGGTTTCCTACCCTGCCAGCGAAGGATATTTGCGTTCAGCCCAATCGCCTGCGCCCATTGGGCGACCCGAGCCGCGTCCTTTTCCGATCCGCTCGAAAGCCCGTGATCGACGATAAGGACGGCGGGCGCCGTGACTTTTTCGCGCTTCGCCCAATCGGCGAAGAGATGCATGAGCGCGACCGAATCCCCGCCGCCGGAAACCGCAAGCGCCGCCGAGTCACCAGGGAAAAAACCGAGTGCAGTCAGCGCGCGCGAAAATCGCTGCCGAAGATCGCCCTCGCGATCATTTGCATTTGTTGGCGGTGCGCTCGGCTTTGGCCCGCGTGGAGACGGCTTGCGAAGCGTCCGGATATTTTGCGGGGAGCGCGGCAAGGGCGGCACAACCTTCCTTCATCTGCCCGAGTTCGAACAGCACAAGGCCAAGCTTCAGCATGCCTTCCGGCGCGCGCTGGGCCTTGGGATATTTTTTCAGCAGCTCCGCAAAATCACGCGCTGCTTCCGGGAAGTCCTTTTTGGCAGAATAGGCGATGTCGCCGGTCCAATACAGCGCATCCGGCGCGCGTTCCTCATCGGGATGGGCATCGGCGAATTT
This sequence comes from Micropepsaceae bacterium, assembly GCA_035577685.1. Taxonomy (GTDB): domain Bacteria; phylum Pseudomonadota; class Alphaproteobacteria; order Micropepsales; family Micropepsaceae; genus CAIYRG01. The sequence continues at coordinate 6,154 of DATLVC010000397.1, forward strand.
CCGGAAGGCATCGCTCGCCTGGTCATATTGCGCCCGGGACAACAGGTTCATCGCACCGTCGAATTCGCGTTTCGGATCGGCGGGCGCAGGCTTCGGCAGAGACGCGCCGGCCGGTATCTGTCCAAGATTGGCAGGGGGACTTCCTCTCAAAGGGGCTGCGTTCTGATCCGGCGTGAGCGAGGCGAGCGCCGTGGCATCCACCGAACGCGGCGGATTATCGGAAGGTCCGGGTGGCATACCTGCGCCGGCGGGCGCCGCCACGGCCTGCGCCGCTTGCAGATCAAGCTGCTTCTGCAAACGGTCCGTCTTCTCGGAAAGCTGATCGACCTGGTGACCGATTTCTTCCATCTGGCCCGTGAGGCGGCCGAGACTATCCTCAAGTTCGCCCAATCGCCGCATCAGCGGATTCAAATCGGGCATCGGCGCCTGCTGCATTTCCGGCGCGGGAGCAGGAACCGGTGCTGCGTCCGGGGATAGGCTCGCCGCCGGCGCGGGCGCGCCAGGCGCGCGGCGGAAGGTCTCGGCCTGCACATCGTGCAGATCGCGTTCGAGGCGCTGTATCCTCGCCATCAGATCGCGCGCATCGATGGTCTGAACGCCTTGCGCAGGCGCATTTGCGGCGACGCTCACGAAAGCCAAACCGACGCTCAGCGCCGCCGCCGTCTTCATCCACCGCCCGGGCATCGCTTTCATCGGCTCGCCTCATCAATGAGGAAACGAAGATTCGCCATCCTATGCCGAAAAATGGTCGAAATAGGGCTGCCGGATACGAAAAAAACAGGGATCAGAATTTCTTCCGATCCCTGTGATTCGAATCCTTCGCTGTCGACTAAGAAACGCTGCCGCTCTTGATCGTCGAAACGCCGCGCCGGTTTTGCGCCCAGCAGGCATCGTTCGACTCCACGCAAACGGGGCGTTCCTTGCCATAGGAAATCGTGTCGAGGCGGGCCCCCGATACACCCAGGCTTGAAAGATAATCCTTCACCGCCTGGGCACGGCGGGCACCAAGCCCAAGATTATATTCACGCGTGCCGCGCTCGTCGCAATGGCCTTCAATGGTCAAGGTCACGGCACCGAAGCGTTGCAGCCATGCGGCCTGCTTTTGGAGGACACCGCGGGCGCGCTCATCAAGATCGCTCTTGTCATATTCGAAGAAGATGCGGTCACCCACATTCACCTGGAAGTCCTGGATGCTGCCCGGCACGATGGATTGCTGCACGGGTGCGGGCGGACGCGGCGGCGGCGGCGCCGGCGGCGGTGGCGGCGCGGGCATCGCAGCGGGAGGCGGCGGCGGGGCCGGAGGCGGAGTCTCCATCATCTTTTCCGCGCATGCCGTTAACAACAACACAAAAGACAGGCTCGCCAATTTCGCGCTCGTGGTAAGTTTTGTCATATGTATGGACCTCCGTTATGCGCAGGGCGCCCTGGTTGGGTAGGCGATGCGCTTCATAGGGAAATGTCCCCCTCAATATCCGACTCGGACAAAAACGCCTCCCGAATAGAAGAAAATTACGGGAACCGTCTCATTGTATCAAGGGCGACCAAGCTGGATCGGACGCGTCGCCCGGCGAAAGCACGCGCCTTTCATTGCGTCCTGTAATATCAATCGACCAGATTTGCGAGCCACCGCCGGCACCACCCGCTCCCGCCTGCAACGTGCGCGTGAACATGATGACACGTCCATTGGGAGCCCAGGTTGGACCCTCATCCTGCCAGCCATGGGTGAGAAGACGCTCCGCCGAACCGTCGGGCCGCATCACGCCTACACCGAAATAGCTAGGCGTTATTTTCGTGAAGGCGATGAGATCCCCGCGCGGACTCCATACGGGCGTGCCGTTCTTGCCCTGGCCGAAACTGATGCGGTGCACGTTGCTGCCGTCGGCATTCATTACATAGACCTGCTGCGAACCGCCGCGATTCGATTCGAACGTGATTTGCTTGCCGTCCGGTGAAAAGGACGGCGCCGTATCGATGGCCGGATCGTTGGTCAGGCGCTTCGACGTCCGGGTTGCCAAATCCATAATGTAGATTTCCGAATTGCCGTTGGTTTCCAGCGCCATGACCACGCTTTTGCCGTCGGGCGAAAAGCGCGGGGAGAAAGTCATGTTGGGGAAGTTCCCCAGCATTTCCTGCCGGCCGGTTTCCAGATCGAACAGATAAACCCGAGGCCTGTTCTGGATATAGGACATATAAGCGATCATCTGCGCGGTCGGGTTGAACCGCGGCGTCAGCACCAGATAGTCGCCTTGGGTCAGGAACACCGGATTGGCGCCATCCTGATCCATCACCGCCAGGCGCTTGCGGCGATTGAGCTTGGGACCCGATTCGGCGACGAAGACGATTCGGGTGTCGAAATAGCCTTTCTCGCCGGTGATGCGTTCGTAGATGGCATCGGAAACCAGATGTGCGATGCGCCGCCAATTCTCCGGCGTTGTCATGAACTGCAAGCCGACCATCTGGCTTTCGCCGAAAATATCCCACAAGCGGAAATCGACCTTGAGTCGTCCGTCCGGCTGCATCACCGCTTGGCCTGTGACGAGACCTTGCGCTTGAATCGTGCGCCAGTCGCCAAAGCGCGGGGGCGTGTTGATGTCAGCGATCTTTTCGATGAACGAGGCCGGATTGAGCGAACGGAAAAGGCCGGACCGCTCCAGATCACCGCGCACCACCGTGGCGATATCCTTGCCCGCCTGACCATTGCCGAGAAAATCGGGGATGGCGAGCGGGATGGGTTCCGTGACGCCTTGATCGACGCGCACCTGCAGGGCGGCCTCGGCGGGAGCGGCGATGCCGAGAATCATCGCGGCGGCCAAAGCGAAATACCGGGAGAAGCGATAAAAACGGTGTTGCAGCTGAATTGCCATGTTCCGTCCTGAAATCCTACCGGCCGACCATCTTGCTGGGATCAAACGTCATCACGATTTCCCGCCAGGTATCATACTTGTCCGGCGGCAAGTGTTTATAGGGTGCGCACACATGAATTGCGTTCGAGGCTTGCTCCGCTGCCGCACGCATATACCGATTCGCCGCGACCGCCGCGCGGGTGGCCGGCTCGTATTGGGGCGGCTGCGACAGGCTGCCGTCCGGCGCGAGAAAAACGCGCAGTTGAACGATCAGTTGCTCGGGATTGGGCGCCCCCACCGGTACGTTCCAGCATTTGTACATCTCGGCCCGCAGTGCATCCACGATATCCATGGTCTGTGCGTCCTGCGAGCCTATGCCCTTGACGGTCTGTTCGGCCGGCTTGGCACTGGCGGGCGGCGCCTCGGCTTTGGGTGCACGCTTGTCCAGCATCGCGATAACCGAATCGACGTCGAATTTCGCCTGAGCGTCCGGTTGCGGCTTGCGCCGGGGCAGCGCGGGCTTGGTGGGGGCGGGCGCACTCTGTTCCGCCTCTTTCGGCGGTTCCTTCGGCTTGGGCGTAGGGGTTTTATCGAGATCGGGAGGCGCCACTTCGGCCGCCGGTGGCGGCGCGGCAGCCTCCGGCTGGGGCGGTGCTGGCGGTTCCGGCGGGTTATCCGCCTTCTTGGTCTCCACCACGGTCGGCGCGATATTGGTCATATCGGCGACGGTAACGACATCGACAGGAACCACGGGCGGGGATTCATCGGAAAGGTTCATTGCATGCGGCCAAGCAACGCTCGCGGCGACGATCACCGCCAGATGCAGCGCCCCCGATATTACGATGCCTCGCTTCAGCATGCCCTTCGCTTCAACCTGTACTGCGGTTCCGAAGCCTAACTGAGCGAAGCGTCTCGAGAAGGAGGCGGCAACGCCCCGGCAGGCCGGTACTATTTTAAAGGACGCTGTGGCGGCTTTTTTAGGGCATCGGTGACCAGACCGATGCGGGTGAACCCAGCCGCGTTCAGAAGCCCCATGACTTCCATAACCTTCCCGTAATCCACGGCTTTGTCCCCGCGCACGAAAATCCGCTGGTTGTAGCCATTGTTCGAGATTGCCATCAGTTTGGGGACCAATTCTTCCAAGCCGACCGGCGTGTTCTGGAGGAAAATCTTCCCGCTATTGTCGATGGAAACCGCCAAAGGCTCGCGGTCCTCGCCGAGCGACTTGGCCCGGGTCTGTGGAAGATCGACGGGAACCCCGACGGTAAGAAGCGGTGCTGTCACCATGAAGACGATGAGCAGGACAAGCATCACGTCCACAAAGGGCGTGACGTTGATTTCCGACATCGCGTGCCCGCGGCCGCGTCCGCCGCGGGACGACCGGCCGGCGCGCGGATTGTTCATCACCGCCGGCATTAGCGAACCCTTTCATCGAGTTGGCGCGACAGAAAGGTCGAAAACTCGTCGGCGAAAGATTCGAGCCGCCCCGTATAACGGCCGAGCTCATTGATGAAACGGTTATAGGCAACGACCGCCGGGATGGCCGCGACCAACCCCAAAGCCGTCGCGAACAGCGCATCCGCGATACCGGGCGCCACCACCGCAAGCGTCGTGTCGTTGCGGGCCGCGATCGCCGTGAACGCCGTCATGATGCCCCACACCGTGCCGAACAGCCCCACAAAAGGCGCGGTGGACCCGACGGTGGCGAGATAACCGAGCCCCCGCTCGATCTTCTCGACCTCGCGCTGGATCGAAATGTTCATGGCTTTTTCGACACGGTCTTTCACGTTGGCGAGCTGCGCCTCTTTAGGGGGACCGCCTTCAAAAGAGCGTTTCCATTCGCGCAACGCCGCAACGAAAACCGCCGTGTAGGGTTGATCGGCGCGCTGATTGTGCTGCGCATAAAGTTCCTCCAGCGAGCGCCCCGACCAGAAGCTCTTCTCGAATCGCTTGGCCTTGCGCTTCAGCGTGGCGAAGGCGATTCCTTTGTCGACGATCAGCACCCAGGACCAGAACGACGCGAGTACCAGCAGCGCGAGCACGCATTTCACGACGATGTCGGCTCGCAGGAACAGACCGACAGGGGTGAAGGCCTGCTGGATCTCGGCTTGGGCGCCCTGAGCGCTCGTGTCGGAAATACCTTCGGGTGCGGCGAGCGATGCGCTGTCCGCGGGGGCTCCCGTGGGTGCAGCACTCGGCGGCCGGCCAGTCGCGGGGGCGGCCCGCTGGAACTGGGCATATGCCGAATGGCCAGCACCATCCGACACGGCCGCAAGCAGGAACGCCGTCAAAGCGATGGCGACAAAACGCAAAAGGGTCATTGCCGAATTCCGGGACAAATTTCGAGCCTGATCTTAGAAGAACATCACAGGAGGCGTGCGCTTTTGCTGCGCGGAGCACGAGCTGAAAAACGTGCCGTTAGTGAACCCATTCAAACATGGCTGAATTTTGACTCTCATCCTTACGCACTCGTGGAACGCCTTGGCGAATCATCCGTCGAATCGGCAGCAAATGGCAAATTGCAGACGAGGGGTATGACATCTTTGAGAAAGTTCGACCGCTGGCGAAGTTCCGCTGCGGCCATGGCAAGTAATCTCGACCGCCACCATGGCGGAACAGCGATTCTGCCTGATTCGGAAGCATAAGGCACCGGCGTTGCTTCGAGAAATCGGAGCAACGCCGGCACGAAACCGATGAAATCAGTTTAAGCCAAGGCCTTTGCGGACTTCCGTTTTGACGGCTTCATAGTCCGCACGGAACTCCGGATTCTTCATCATCTGATTGATAGCGAGCGAGGCCGTGATGTAGCCCCCCATGCGGTCCGAAGGATAGGCCGCGCCGCTGGTGATGCGATGCGTGGCATATTCGTCACTGCGCTCGTAAAGCGCATCGCGCTTCTCCGGCACCATCATACCCATCAGCAGAGCCACTTCACCGGCCGTCGTGCTATGTCCGCTCGGATAGGTCGGGCCGCCCGCGGCTTTGGCGATATCGTCGGGCGTCTTGATCTCCTTGCTGTACTGGAAGGGGCGGAGCTTCTTGTATTTCTGCTTGATCGGTCCGACGCCCACGCCCGCATCCTTCACGACCTTGGCGAAGAACTCGCCCGCCATGGGGAAATTCTCCTTGGTGAATTTCGGACCGAGCACCGGGCCGGCGACCGTATAGACGCTTTGGTCGAGGTCCTTGTGGATGGCGGCGTCGAGCTCGGGCGTCATATTCTTCTGGAGATCGACGATCGCCTGAATATCGCGCTTCCCGGCGGCCGTATCTTCCTTGGGCGGCGCCGGCAGCATCATCGAAAAATCGACGTCCGCGGCGGTGATATAGGGCTTGTCCGAAAGAGCGAGGCTTGGCGTTGCCGCCAGGCACAGAAACAGAACAGGGGCTAGAGCGAGCTTGCGCATGAGTTCCTCCGTTGGGGATGGGCGTATTATCTAGTTTTCCAGAAAAAATTCCAATTTTTTCCGTGTGGAATTCGGCACACGCCGAGGCCGCCCGTCAAGGGTGATGACGCACACCTCCACTTTCGCGGTCACCAAGGGCAGAGTTCCCCGCAAGACCGTCTGATGCAGCTGCATGCGGGCACCCGCCAGTTCCAGCACTTCGGTGCGGATAATGAGCGCGTCCTCCATGCGGGCCGGCTTGAGGAAATCAACATTTATGCGCCGGACTGCCCAGACCAGCGGTTCCGCGTTTCCCAGCATGCCCTGATGCCCCGCCCCCACGAGGCGCAGGAATTCGGAGCGCCCGCGCTCCATGAAGCGCAGATAGTTCGCGTGATAGACGACGCCAGAGAAATCCGTGTCCTCGTAATAGACCCGAACCGGGAACAGATGGACACGCCCGTCGAGCCAGCCGCTGCCCGGTTCCTGTGCCTGCTCCATCGCCATCGCGCCCTACAACACGATTTGCCAATAGCCCACATCGATCCAGCGGCCGAATTTGATACCGGCCTGATCGAGATGGGCCACTTTGCGGAAGCCGCATTTCTCGTGCAGCGCGATGCTCGCCGGATTCGGTAAGGCGATGATGCCGATCGCTGCGTGCATGGAATGCGCGGCGAGCCTTTCGAGCAGAGCGCGATAGAGGGCAGTTCCGACGCCCCTGCCCTGCATCGTCTGGTCGACATAGACGGTGGTGACCACCGTATACCGGTAGCCGATGCGCTCATTGAATCGTGCGGCATAGGAATAGCCCGCGAAGGCGCCGTCATCTTCCGCCGCGAGGAAGGAATATGACGCGCCAATGTTCGCGATGCGGCTGGCCATTTCGGGTACGGCGATTTCGGTCTCTTCGAAGGTGACGACAGTCTTCAAGACGTGAGGATTGTAGATGCGGCAAATTGCTGACGCGTCGTCCGGATTCGCCTTGCGAATGACGAGGCTCATTCGTCGTCATCGCCGAACAATTGCGGCTGGCCCGGAGATGTCGCCGGTCCCGGCAGGCCCAGATGCACATAGGCCTGGCCGGTCAGCACACGCCCGCGCGGCGTGCGCTGCACGAGGCTCTGCTGAATCAGATAGGGCTCGACGATTTCCTCGATGGCATCGCGCGGCTCGCCGAGCGCCGCTGCCAGGGTCTCGATCCCGACCGGGCCACCATTGAACCCTTCCGCGATCAAAGCGAGATAGCGCCGGTCGAAAGCATCCAAGCCGCGCTTGTCCACCTCCAACCTCGCGAGGGCCGCGTCCGCCACCATTTGATCCACCTCGACACGGCCTGCCACGGCGGCGAAATCGCGCACGCGCTTCAGAAGGCGGCCGGCAATGCGCGGTGTGCCGCGTGAGCGCATCGCAATCTCATGAGCGCCGTCTTGCGTGAGATGGAGCCCCAGCACGCGCGCGCCGCGCGCCACAATCAGCATCAATTCCTTGGTGTCGTAAAAGGACAGCCGGATGGGAATGCCGAAGCGGTCACGCAGCGGCGTGGTGAGAAGGCCAGAACGCGTAGTGGCACCGATCAGCGTAAAGGGATTGAGCCCGATCTTCACCGAGCGCGCGGACGGTCCTTCGCCGATGATGAGGTCGAGTTCGAAATCCTCCATCGCGGGATAGAGGATTTCCTCCACCGCCGGATTGAGCCGGTGAATCTCGTCGATGAAGAGCACATCGCGCGGTTCGAGATTGGTGAGCAGCGCGGCCAAATCGCCGGCGCGCGCGAGCACCGGTCCAGAAGTTGCGCGAAAGCCCACCCCGAGCTCGCGGGCGACAATCTGCGCGAGCGTCGTTTTGCCTAGCCCCGGCGGGCCGGAGAACAACACATGATCGAGCGGCTCGCCACGCGCCTTGGCGGCCTCGATGAAGATAGAGAGGTTTTCGCGCGCCTGTTTCTGACCAGTGAATTCGGAGAGACGTTTGGGGCGGAGAGAGGATTCGAGCTCATCTTCCTCGCTACGTTCGGGCGCGACGACGCGGGTTCCCTCTTTGATTGCATCGGGTTTGGGTTTGGACGCCATTCCGTTTCTCACCGCGCCAATTGCCGCAAGGATTCGCGCAGCAACGCCTCGAGCGGCAAGGCGTCCGCATTCGGGCCGATATTCTGGCCCGCGCGTGCCACCGCTTCGGCGGCGGCCATCTGAGAATAGCCGAGCTTCACGAGTGCGGCGATGGCATCGGATTCCACCGGGCGCGGGGCCTGAAGCCCGCCCACACGCTCGCCGGTTTCGGCGCTTCGTTGCAACGCGAGCGCGGGCGCTTTGTCCTTCAATTCGGTGATCAGCCGTGTCGCGAGCTTCGGGCCGACGCCTTGCGCGCGCCCAACCACCGCTTTGTCGCCGAGCACGATAGCGCGTTCCAGTTCGGGAATCTTGAGCGCGGACAAGATCGAAAGCGCGACGCGCGCGCCCACGCCCTGCACGGTTTGCAGCAGGCGAAACCATTCGCGTTCCTCGCCCGCGAGAAAGCCGTAAAGCCGGATCGCTTCTTCCGACATTTTGGTTTCCACCCAGAGCGTCGCGTTTGTGCCCACGGCTAGGCGCGACAGCGTCGAAGAGGCGCAATGCACCACATAGCCCACACCGCCGACATCGATGATGGCATGATCGGCGCCCAGGAAATCCACCCGGCCGGTCAATTTTCCGATCATTGCGCCAGCGCCAAGGCGGCCGCGATGCGCGAACGCGTACCGGCGAGATGGGCATGGGCAATTGCGCAGGCGAGTGCGTCCGCCGCATCGGCGGCATGGAACTGAACTGCGGGAAGCAGCCGCCTGACCATCGCCTGCACCTGGGCCTTGTCGGCATGGCCGACGCCGACGACGGATTTCTTGATGTGGTTGGGTGCGTATTCCGCGACCGTCAAACCCGCCTCAGCCCCGGCCAGCAAGGCAATGGCGCGCGCGTGCCCGAGTTTCAGCGCCGCCAGCGGATCCTTGGCGACGAAAGCCTGCTCGACCGCAACCGCATGGGGCGCGTGCTCCCTTAAAACCGCGCAAATGCCGGAATGCAGCGCCGCCAAACGAATCGCCAGCGAATGCGCCGTCGTGGTGACAATCACGCCATTGGCGATATGGGTGAGCTTGGCCCCCTCGACCGCAATCACGCCCCAGCCGGTGCGCGAAAGCCCCGGATCGAAACCGGCAATGCGGATGATGGTCATGAAAGCATCGGCCCGGCAGGAGAATCGCTTGGGCCAGTGTCGGCCATGCGCCAAGCCTCGCGCAACCCTTACGCCGCGGAGAGTTTCTCCATGAGCGACTCGCTCATTTCATAATTGGCAAAGACGTTCTGGACGTCGTCATGGTCTTCCAGCACGTCGAGCAATTTGCTCAATGTCTCCCCGGCCTCGTCATTCACCGGCACCGTATTGCCAGGGCGCCAGATGATCTTGGCGCTCTGCGCCGCCCCCAGCTTGGCTTCCAGCGCATCGCGCACGGCGGAAAAATCTTCCACCCGGCAGAGGAATTCATGGCCTTCGCTGGAGGAAATCGATTCATCGGCGCCAGCATCGATGGCGACTTCCAGCATGGCGTCGGCATCGCCCACATCGCCGGGATAGACGATCGAGCCCACGCGGCTGAACATGAAAGAGACCGAACCGTTTTCGCCCATCGCCCCGCCATATTTGGAGAAGGCCGCGCGCACATCCGAGGCGGTGCGGTTGCGGTTGTCGGTCAGGGCCTCCACGATGATGGCGACGCCGCCCGGGCCGTAACCCTCGTAGCGGACTTCCTCGTAATTCTCCGCGTCCCCGCCCTGGCTCTTCTTGATGGCGCGGTCGATCACATCCTTGGACATGCTCTGGGCTTTGGCTGCGAGGATGGCGGTCCGGAGGCGGGGATTGTGCGCTGGGTCGGGCAGGCCCTGCTTGGCAGACACCGTGATTTCACGGCTGAGCTTGGAGAACAGGCGGGAGCGCTGGGCGTCCTGCTTGTTCTTCCGAAACATGATGTTTTTGAACTGGGAATGGCCAGCCATGAGGGATTTTCCGAACAGAACCGCCGTCAGATAGCCGGGCAATCGCCCGCGTTCAAGAGCACCCCCAACCCATTGCGAAATCAGTCGAACGCGTAGGTGTCCATCCTGAGACTGCCGAAAGTGGCGCTTCTATGCAGGCGCTCGGCTTTCGCACCCTCCCCGCCCGCGCCCAGGCCGGCAAAAAGCGGCAGAAAATGATCGTCTGTCGGATGGGCCTGGACGGCATGGGGCGCCTTGGTGCGATAGGCGAGCAGATCGGCGGTGCGCCCGTCGGTGAGGGCGGCGTGAATCCAGTCGCCGAATTCGACGGACCATTGGGGCTCCGGACCCTCGAGCCGCCGACGGTCCAGCGCGCGCAGATTGTGGGTGAAGCTGCCGGTTGCCATGACCAGCACATCCTCGGCCCGCAAATGCGCCAGTGCCCGGCCCAGCCTCAGATGGTGCTCCGGCCCGAGCGGGCTCTGGATGCTGAGCTGCACCACCGGCACATCGGCCTTGGG
>DATLVC010000398.1:0-3451 GCA_035577685.1 Micropepsaceae bacterium
GCATTGAAGGCATGAGCGAGGCGGAGGCCGATGCCATTCTGGATGATCTGTTTGCCCACCAGATCCGACCCCAATTCGTTTACCGTCACAAATGGCGGGATCGCGACCTGGTGATGTGGGATAACCGCTCGGTCATCCACCAGGCGACCGGCGGCTTTGCCTATCCTGATGTACGCACGATGCACCGCACCGTGGTGGCGGGCGACCGGCCGTTCTGACCCGCCGTTCTGACCGCCGTCCGGGGCTTTTCGGGCGCCGCCCATAACATTCGCGTCAAGGGATGGGACAATTCGCCCCCGTTTAGCCTTTTCGAAAGCCAGGCCTGCTACATTGGCTGCCGCAAGGGGCGCGATCCGCTTGGCTTGGCCCGGCTTTGCCGCTATGTCTCACCCCCCGCAAGGGCATTTTTCGCCGGACCTTCAAACGCATGCGCCTGCTTAAGCTCATCCCGGATCACACCAAAATCGACTTCGTCGGGGTGCGGTTTTATGCCTTCGGCATCGATGGGTTGCTGGTCCTGGCGGCACTGATTTCGCTGCTTTTTCATGGGCTGAATTTCGGTATCGACTTCACGGGCGGCGTGCTGGTCGAGGTGAAGGCAACCCAGAGCATCGACATCGGCACGATGCGCACGAAGATCGACAGCCTGAAATTTGCCGAAGCGCAGCTGCAATATTTCGGTGGCGGCGAGTGCGAAACGCCGGTCAATTCCTGCGTCCTCATCCGTGTGCAGCCGCAAGTGAATGCGCCGGCCAACGATCAGGCGGTGGTGAATACCATCCGCACCGCGCTAGGCTCGGGTTATGCGTTCCGGCGCACCGAAGTGGTGGGACCCAAAGTGTCGGACGAACTGAAGAACGCCGGCATCCTCGCCACCGTGATCGCCGTCTTTATGATCGGCATCTACGTCGCGGTGCGGTTCGAGTGGCAATATGGGGTGAGCGCGATCATCGCCACCGGCCATGACGTATTCGTGACGGCCGGACTCTATTCGCTGCTGCATCTGGATTTCACGCTGACCTCGGTGGCGGCGCTGCTGACGCTCGCCGGCTATTCGGTGAACGATACTGTGGTGGTGTTCGACCGCATCCGCGAGAACAGGCGGCGCTACAAGCGCATGGGATTGAAGGAGCTGATCAATATCTCCACCAACCAGACGCTGTCGCGCACCGTTCTGACTTCGGGTGCGACGGCCATCTCGATCATTCCCCTGCTCTTGTTCGGCGGTCCGACCTTGTTCGATTTCACCGCCGCGATCCTGTTCGGCATCGTGGTGGGAACCTTCTCCTCGATCTATGTGGCGGCAGCTCTGCTGATCTATCTGCCGCAGGTCACCGGCGGCCGCGAGGAGAGTGTAACTGCGCCCGGCGGAAGCGCTGCCCGGTCCAGATGACCATGAACTTGCACGCCAATCTTGATGCGGAGGAGGCCGTACGGCCGATCCGGACCTCCGAATTGCTGCGGGAATTCGCGCTGTCGTTGAAATCGGATCGCGTCACGCTGGCGGAGATTGTCTCCGGTCTCGGCGATCGCGGCCTCGGCGTGCTGATCGCGATTTTCGCGCTGCCCAACATCCTTCCTTCCACGGTGCCGTTCGGCAATGTTGCCACGGGCATTCCGCCAGTGATCTTCGCGGTTCAACTGCTGCTGGGCGTCGAGCATCTGATCCTGCCGGGATTCATGGGCCGCTGGAAAATCGGCACCCACTGGCTGAGGGCGCTGGCGCCAAAAGTGGCTTCAGTGCTCTCCTGGTTCGAGCGCTTGCTGACGCCGCGGCTCGAATGGGTGACGGTGCCCCGCGCGGAACGTTTCATCGGCGTGATTGCGATCTTTCTGGCGCTGGTGTCGACGCTGCCCATCCCCTTTGGTCACAATCTGCCGGCGCTCGGGCTGGTGCTGATCGGGCTTGGCCTGATCGAACGCGACGGGCTCGCGATTCTGATCGGCGCAGGGATCGGCCTCTTGGGCTCGATTTTATTGGGTCTGGTGATCTTTGGCGTGGCGCATGGGCTGTCCTTCATCATCCACGCGCGGCATATCCATTTGTAGTCCGCCCCGATGTCATGGCCGGCTTGCCCGGCCATCCAGCAGGCGAGTGTCCGCGACCAATATATTCGGATTAACCCGGCTGGATGGCCCGCTGTTGCGGGCCATGACGGCGGTGCAATTCAGAACGGCACCCAGTTCCGCTCCTTGGAATAGGACAGATAGCCGATATTCGCGGCATAGCGCAGGCCGACGCCGGTGCGCATGGGCGCCAGGATGATGCGGCCGTTCTGCTGATAGTTCACGCCGATTCCCGCGACCAGATAGGCGCTGCCTTCGACGCCGGGAAAGCGTTCATAGATCGATTCCGGGTTCGGCAGATTGTAAACGAGGGTGAACGCTTTCGACGCATTGGCGCCCAAATCGAAACCGATGGACGGTCCCTGCCAAAAGACCTTTTCGGGCGCGCCCTGGCCCTTCATGTAAAGCTCGCCTTCCCCATAGCGCAGGCCCACCACGACAGCGCCGGAGCCCTCGCTGCCGGTGATATAGGCGTTGGGCCGTCCATATTTGGAGAACACTTTCTCGACGGCCTTGGCCATCGCCTCGGTGGTGACACCGAAGAAATCTGCGCCTGCCTTGACGATCTCGTCCGGGCTGTAGGTGTCATCGCGCGGATCGCGCGCGGGCGCGGCCGAAGCCGTCGCGATGAGCGCGAACGACAGCAGAAACGCGCCAATTCCTGCGCGCAACGTGTGGAAAATGCTCATCGCTTGGCTCCCTTTATGGTGGCGTTGGCCCTTGAGATGGGCGCTGGGCCGATTTCGAATCTCTATTCAATATACCAGTTTGGGCGTTTTTGGGGCAGCCGGGTGGCGCGCAACCGCGCCTCATGGCGGGAAACATCTGGCAAATTCGCGCGTTTTCTCCGAAACTTACGCGCAACTTCGGCAACCCGACGGGTTTCGAGACACGGCCATGGCGCAACCTTCCGTAGACGGACCAAATCGACCTCCCATGGGCGCCGGCAGTTGGATCGCGATTGCGGCCATGGGCGTGCTCCTCGGCGCCGCCATCTGGTTCAGCTTCTGGGGCTGGAGCCTGACCGACGCCAAGATCGACACCAACGGCTATATCGCGCTGGTGCTGGGCGTGGTGCTGTCCATGGTGCTGGGCGGCGGTTTGATGGCGCTTCTGTTCTGGTCCCATCGCAAGGGCTACGACCAGTAGGTTTTCCGCACCTGCGAGAGGCGTGAACCGGGTGGCCGTAAGCCCGGCCGTAACCGAACAGCCCTTCCCGCGTTATCTTCGACGATGAACAAACACGTGCCGCCACCGGCCGACGCGGAAGCGCAGCCTGGAAAAGAGCAGCCTGGCAAATCGCAACCCGGAAAAACCGAGGCGCGCCCGGCGCCGCCGGGCCATGACGCGAAGGCCCGGCCCGTGGCTAAACCCGGGACACAGA
>DATLVC010000399.1:0-8262 GCA_035577685.1 Micropepsaceae bacterium
GGGGTGCCCCCGTTCGGGAAAAAATCGAGCAAAATTAAATGCCTGTAATAGGTATCGTGAAACGCAGCCCGGTCGTCTGCCTGTTGCTCGCCGGCATGGCCAGCCCGGCGTTCGCCGATGATTTAACCATTACCAGCATCCTCACCGCCCCTGTGACCACCTCCCATGCCAGCAATGGCAGTGCCGGTAACATCACAATTGACGCGACCGGCGGGGTCAGCGTCGTTACCGAGGGCGCGGCCGTAACGATCGATTCGAGCAACACGGTTGAATCGAGCGGCGTCATCCAGAATGCGGCCGTCAACAACGCCATCGGCGTGCACATTTTGGGGGGCAGCACCGGCAGCTTCATCACCGACGCCACATCGACCAGCATCGTCAATGTCGGTGGCGGTGGCACGGGCAATTTTGGCGTCCTGGTGGATGGGAGTTCGCCCTTTACCGGCAACATCACGCTCACCACAGGCTCCTCGATCGTCGTCACGGGGGCCAATGCGTCCGGCATAGCGATCAAAACGCCGCTGAACGGTGGTTTGCTGGTGGGTGCTACGACGGCCGCGACCGGGGTGGGTTCGACCGGTGTGCTGGTGCTTGCGCCCATCAATGGTGCGCTTGATCTCACATTCGGCGTCAGCGCGGTCGGTACCGGCGCCTTCACGCTCGACAAGATAGACCCGCTCTCTGGCCCGGCGGTTGCAGTGGGCTCCAATGTCAGCGGGGGCATTGTCAATGATGGTCCAGCAACGGCGACTACCATCGCGAACTCGTCTACGCTGGTTGCGGTTAGCAACATGCCGACCCTTGCCATCCAGCCTTCGATTGCTGGGACGAACGCCGCCGACATCGTGATCGGCACCAATTCCAGCGACACGGTCAATCCGACGTTCAGCCTGATCAATCGCGGCGCTGTCCGCTCCACCGTGAACGATCCCGGCATCAACACGATCGGTGTCGGAATTGGCGAATTGGGGACCGCTACGCACACGGTCACGCTTACCGGCGGCATTTACAATCGCGGCAGCATCCAGGCGCAGGCCGAGAGCGACAACAGTTTCGCGACCTCGGCGCCTTCAGCCTCCGCCACTGCGACAGCTCTGTTGATCGGCAATGGCGCAACCATCAACGCTTCGAATCTGTCGACGGTGGCGCTCTTCACCGAAGGGGCCATCTCGGCTTCGGAAACCGGCAATATGCCGGGCACCGCCACGGCGGTGCTGATCCAGCCCGGCGGCACGCTGGCCTCTTTGAACAATACCGGATCGATAACCAGCATCGTCACGACAACGGATACTACGATCGCCAGCCTTACATCCTATGGCGTGCGCGATCTCTCCGGCACGCTCAGGACAGTGACCAATTCGGGCACATGGAATGCCGAGGCCTCTCCGCTGGCCAATGGCGCACAAACGACCGTTGCCGCGGATCTTTCGCACACCAGCGCTGCTGAGACATTCACCAATAGCGGCTCGGTGGTTGGCGATATCCTGTTCGGTTCCGGGGCCAACCAACTAACGATCGAAGGGGCTGCGGCGAGCGGCTCCTGCACCGTGGCCTGCGTGCAAGGAAGCGTTCGCGCGGCCGGCAGCGGCACGATCAATGTCCAAGTCTCCGCAGGCGGGACCGGCGGTTCGTTTCGCACGGCCAATGCGCAGCTTTCCAGCCTGACGGTCGGCAATGCGGGCGTGGTCGAGTTTGCCGTCAACAAGAATTCGACAACGACGCCCTTCATCACGACGACGGGTGCTACGACGTTCAGTTCGGGTTCGAAAGCGACAGTGGTGCCGACCTCGTTCCTGCCCGCGAGCGGCTCTTACACGCTCATCCACGCCAATGGCGGGCTTACCTTTGCCGATTTCACGGCCGCGACTGCGCAGCCCATTCCTTTCATTTTCAACGGTTCGATTGCCCAACAAGGCAATGATCTGGTTTTGACGCTGCAGCGCAAAACCGCTGCCGAGATCGGGCTGACCGGCAACGCGGCGGCGATGTACGAGCCTCTGGCGACCGCCGCGCTGAACGACGATCAGTTCGGCGCGACCTTGCTGTCCTTCAGCACCGCCGGCGATGTCAAATCCGCCTTGGCCACCGTGGTGCCCGATATTGCGGGTGGCGTTCGCGCGCTCAGTATCGCGATGACCGATCAGGCAACAGGCGTTATCGGCGCGCGTGAACGTGCGCTGGTGACCGCGCCGCAGAACATGCGGGACGAGTTCCGCTTCTGGGGTCAGGAATTTTACAACAATGTCAGCGGCGACAGCACCGTCGTGGCACCGGGCTATTCCGGCGCGGGCCAGGGTGTGGCCGTCGGCGTGGAATGGGGCAGCCTCTCAACCGTCCGTTACGGGCTCGGCTACACGTTCTTCTCCAGCGAAGAAACCGAAGCCCATCCGCTCGACACCAAGACCAATGGCGACTGGAATCTGGTGTCGGCCTATGCCGGCTGGCGCAGCGGCGACTTCTTTGTGACGCCGCAGGCCAATCTCGGTTTTGGGACCTTCCAGAGCCGCCGCACGATCGTTGCCGGCAGCCTTGTCCGCGCGGCGACCGCCAATTGGAACAGCTATCTCGCCGCAGGTGGGCTCACCACCGGGTACGTTTTCGATGTGGGCGATTTCCAGATCATCCCGCAAGTCGCGTTGGACGGTCTCTATCTTCGCGAAGGGACCTATAATGAAACGGGTGCCAGCGGGATCGGTCTGTCGCTGAAAGAGCAGGGCCAGCAATCGGTCCGCACGTTCGCCGGCGTCGTGGGACAAGGCGCCTATTCCTGGAACAATGGCAATCTACAGCCGCAGCTCCTGGTCGGTTGGAGCCATGAATTCATGGACAATCCGGCCACGATAGATGGCACCTTCGAAGCCGCGCCCGGATCGCCGTTCCATCTCGTGGGACCGACAGTCGAACCCAACAAGATCATCGGCGGCGCCAGTTTTGCCTATATCGTGGGGAATTGGTCGGCAGGCATCAATTACGACGCCAGTGCGAGCACGGGAACCTTGGCGCAGTCGGCGACCATCAGCCTGAGCAGCCGCTTCTAGACTGTCACGCTAGAGCTTGGCGTTTCGCCTGCCATTGCCGCTATAGCGACGGGCGGAGCGTCGTGCCGTCCTTTTATAACCATACTGCGCGCCGATATTGACGGTGCATCGGCGCGACCAAGCCGCGCCCCGTTTTTCGGAGAACCGCGTGATCCTGATCTCCCGCCTGTGCGGTGCCGCCGCGCTCCTTGCGCTTTCGGTTGCCGTTGCGGATGCGCAACCGGCCCAAGCTCCGCCGGGCGTTCAGCGTCCCGCCACGGATGTCGACCTCGCTTATTTCGAGCAGCGGCTGTCGTCTTTCGGCCGTTGGATATCGCATCCGGCCTGGGGCGAGGTCTGGCAGCCCGATTCCGGGCGCGAATTCCGTCCCTATTTTTACGGCTATTGGCAATTCACCAGCGATTATGGGTGGCTTTGGGTCTCGAACGAGCCTTTTGGCGACATCGTCTATCATTACGGGCGCTGGGTTTATGACCCCAATTTCGGCTGGCTGTGGGTGCCCGGCTATGTCTGGGGGCCGAGCTGGGTCGCCTGGCGCGAGACCGACGATTACATCGGCTGGCTGCCGATGCCGCCGGGCTATGAGGATTTCTCGCTTCCGAGCGCGGCTCCCGCCTATGGGCCGGATCAGCTCTATGGCTACCAGAATTTTTACGGCAGCAATTTTCCGCCCGATGCGTTCGCCGGTCTTTGGGTGTTCGTCCCCACGCGCGATTTCGGACGCAACGACCGGCGGCGTTATGTGTTCGACAGGGATCGCGTGCGCGATCTTTACCGGCATTCGCAAGACCGCACGCATTATGTCCATGATCGCGATCACGACCGGATTGTCGATCGTTCGATCGACAAGGATGCGCTGGAACGCGCAACGCACCGCCATTTCGATGCTCCGCAAGGGCGGCAATTCCTGCGTTCGGACACGCCGCAAGTTTCCGTTACGCAAGGACAGGAAACCGCCCGGCGTGACCGCGATCGCACGCGCGCTGGTGCGCCGGAATCGCCGCAATCTGGCGCTGTTTTGCGTGGTTCCGGCAGGCCCGGCGCGCGGCAGCCCGGACTCGGCCAAAACGGTGCGGCACCCAATGCGGGCGCGCAAAATCCTGCGCAAATTCCTTCCACTCCGCCGCGGCGCGGTTTCGGAGCAGCCTCCGAACGAAATCTTCCCGCCGCTGCAGGAAACCCAAACCCATCACCGGCAATTGCTCCGCCTACAGAGTTTTCGCGCGGCCTGCGCGACCGACCGGCTCCGCCATCGCTGCCGCAAATCCAGTCTGGGGCGAACGCGCCCGGAGGTGCAGCCGGACGAACCAATCCGCGCGGCTTCGGCGTGAATCCCGCGCCGCCCGTGTCCGCGCCGGGTGTCGTGCTGAGCGCACCGCCTCTGACGGTCAGGCCGCCGGCCGCGCCTGTGGTGCCGTCCGTTCGCGCAGCACCGCCGGCACCAACACCGGCGCCCGCTGCTGCAGCGCCGCAAAGCGTGCCACGCCGCAACCCGCGCGAAGCAGGAAATGGCGGTTCCTAGGCCGCCGCACAGGCTTGTGAGAGCCACCCGCTTGCGGGCGTTATGCGGTGAACAATATGAATCCTGACGGTCTTTTCGTCGCAGAGCATGAGAATGATTGATTGCGCTGGCATTTTCAGTTACGTCCCGGCGTTGCAGATGTGGTGCCGACGATAGACCAAGAGATTTTTCCACATTTTGCGAGGGGGTATTTCCGACGGCGATACTTCCGGATCGGACGTCGAGACAAGTCTTGGCCGATCCGCGTTGGGAGGGTAGGGTTAAACCCGCAAGGGTATGGACCATCGTGAAGAGGATGTTAAAATGCCTTACGATGGGTTATGAGGAACAAGCCTGCCGGCATAGACCTGCAGGAGAGAGCCAAAGTTGAATTTGGCCTTGGGTGGATCAGCTTTTTCGGGCACGTAGAGCAATGACATCACTACAAGACCTTCGTCCCGTTCACGGGAAGCCGATGCAGAAGAACCGGTTGTTGGGGGCCGTTTCGGCGGTCGTCTTCACCGGTGGAGCGATCTTTGCGCTGTATCTCGGTTTGACCGGCCGCCTCACCACGCTGATACAAGAAAACATCAAAGCGGTGGTGACGACTGAAGAGGTCAAAGACGAGGCGCCGCCGCCGCCGCCACCGCCGGATTTCAAACCGCCGCCGGTCAATGCCATCGCGCCGGAAGTGACGATCAATCTCGCCCAGGCCCCACCGGCTCCGGTGACAACGGTCATCACCAATACGCCGCCGCCGCCGCCAGCGCCGCCGGCACCACCTGCTGCGGCACCACCGCCGCCACCTCCGCCTCCCCCGCCGTCGCCAGCGGTTGCGATCAACAGTCACGCGGTGACCGCGAACGACTATCCGGCTGTCTCGATCCGTTTGCAGGAGCAGGGCAAGGTCCAGATCAAATATACGGTCGGGTCTGACGGCAATGTCAGCGAGTGCTCGGTGACGATGACCAGTGGCAAGCCGCGTCTTGACGATGCCGCCTGCACAATGGTGACAAAGCGTTGGAAATTTAAGCCTGCGACGCAGGACGGCAAGCCAGTGGCCACTACAATCCCCGCGGAAGTGATTTTCGCGCTGAAGTGAACTGCCGGCGAAACGATCTACCGGAATGCTGTTGCAAACGGTCTTCCGTGACAGAGTAAAGGTTTGTGACTAGCGGACGCTTGGTCGTCCTTCTTGAGAACGGAGCATAGTAGAATGAACGCGAAGACCTTGACGATCGCTTCCGCCTTCGTCGCATTCATGATGGTCGCTGGCCCCGTCAGCGCCCAGACCCCGCCCGCAGATGCCGCCGCTCCCGCAGCGACGGCGCCCGCCGACGCCGCCGCACCCGCGGCGCCTGCCGATGCCGCCGCACCGGGTACGCCCGCCAACGTGACGGCCGCGACAGTGGCAAATCCCTACGGATTGGAAGCGCTCGTGAAGACCGGCGACTTCGTCTCCCACGGCGTGCTGATCCTGCTGCTGATCATGTCGTTCGGCACTTGGTACATCTTCGTCACCAAGTTCGTCGAACAGGCGAAATTGCTCGGCCAGGCCAAGACGACCGAACGGCAGTTCTGGACCGCCGCCAATCTTGAAGAGGGCATTGACAAGCTCGGCAAGAACAACGTCTTCCGCAACGTCGCGGAGCGCGGACAGCAGGCCATGGCGCGCCAGGGCGGCATGCTATCGCAGGCCGATTGGGTGCAGATGTCTCTCGCCCGCGCGGTCGAAGAAGAAAATGCCCGTCTCGGCGGCGGTATCTCGTTCCTCGCCTCGGTGGGTTCGACCGCTCCCTTCGTCGGCCTGTTCGGTACGGTGTGGGGCATTCTGAACGCCTTGACCGCCATCGGCGTGGCCGGCCAGGCCTCGATCGACAAGGTCGCGGGTCCGGTGGGTGAAGCGCTGATCATGACCGCGCTCGGTCTTGCAGTCGCGGTGCCGGCGGTGCTCTGCTATAACTTCCTCGTCCGGCGCAACAAGGTGCTGAGCGAGAAGTTCCGCTCCTTCGCGAACGACCTGCAGACCTATCTGCTGTCGTCCAAGCGCTGAGAAGCTGCGTAACCGGAAAGGGCGTTTGTCATGTCGATGAGTGTTTCCAGCGGCGATTCCGATGGCGAAGACGAAATCAACTCGACCATCAATACGACTCCGCTGGTCGATATTATGCTGGTGCTGCTGATCATCTTCTTGATCACCATTCCGGTGGTGATCAAGTCGGTGCCCATCCAGCTGCCGGTGGCGACGAATATCGTTACCATCACGAAGCCGGAAAACATCACCCTCGCCGTGGACAAGAATGGCAATTATTATTGGAACGACGCTCCCGTGACCAATGATGAGCTGCTTAACATGCTGCGGGATGTGGCGGTGAAGGTGCCCCAGCCTGAAGTCCATATTCGCGGTGACAAGGAAACCCGCTTCGAAAATATCGGCAGAGTGCTTGCGGATCTGCAGCGTTCGGCGATGTTGAAGGTCGGCTTCATCACCAACCCGGAACAGCGGGTATTCTGAGTTAGAGAGAAGAGAGGAAAACGCCCATGTCGATGAGCGTTGGATCGCCTGGCGGCGAAAATGAAGTCATGGTGGACATGAACACGACGCCGTTGATCGACGTCATGCTCGTGCTCCTGGTGATGCTGATTATTACCATCCCGATCCAGACTCACGCAGTAAAGCTCGATCTGCCGCAAGCGCAGGCCAATCCGCCGCCTCCGACGACGCCTCCAGTCGTGGTCGATCTTGAGATCGATTTCGACGGAACGCCGATCTGGAATGGGACGCCTGTCACGAGCCGTGCGCAGCTCGACAAATATTTCCAGGATATTTCCAATCAGATTCCGCAACCCGAAGTACACCTGCGGCCGAACCGCCTTGCCAAATACGATGCGGTTGCCCGTGCGCTTGCCGACGCTCAGCGTCTTGGCGTGACCAAGATTGGATTTGTCGGTACCGATCAATATATTCAGTAGTTGATCAGGGTTCTTTGGGGGCGTTTAGCGACGATGCCCGTTTCTTGCGGGCGTCGTCCGGACGAAAGAGGAAACCGATGAAGTTGAAGATGACGCGTGCGCTGTCTGCGACGCTTTTCCTGGGCACCGCGGCCATCGCGGTTGCCGGTATGACGCCCTTCGCGCCGGCCTATGGTGCTCCGGCGCTCACGACCGATAACAAAGCGCTGGCCGACGCCATCAACGGCATGAAGGCCGATGCTGCGGCCGGCCGGTTCGCAGAAGCGCTCGCCAAAGCCAAGACGGCCGATGGCATCACCCCCAAGCCGGCGGAACTGACCCGGGCCGTGCACCAGGCGATCGTGTCCTATGCCATCTCGGCCAAGGACTACAATTCGGCGCTCGTTCAGATCGACAAGATGATCGCCGCGAATGAAGGCAACAAGAACGAGAATCTGAAGCAGGGCCTCGGCATCGCGATCTCGATGAAGAACAATGCCAAGGCCAAGGAATATTCCGACCAGCTCGGCAACAATCTCGACAACGAGACCCGGCTTTACATCGCCAGCCAGATGGCCAATAGCGGCGATGCCAAGGGCGCGCTCGCTTATGCGCAGCCAGCGCTGCAAGGCACACCTTCGGAAGCTGGGTTGAAATTCCAGCAGGCGCTCTACTTCAAGCTGAACGATGCCACCGGCCGGCGTGCCGCGCTCGAACAGCTCGCGCTCAACTATCCCAAGCTGGAATATTGGCACGATCTTCTACAGCTGG
>DATLVC010000400.1:0-7818 GCA_035577685.1 Micropepsaceae bacterium
CCGGTCTCGGCACTGATCCATGCCGCGACCATGGTAACGGCAGGTGTATTCCTCGTCTGCCGCTGCTCGCCTTTGTTCGAGCTGGCGCCCACAGCGCTCGCCTTCGTCACCTTCATCGGCGCAAGCACGGCGTTCTTCGCCGCGACCGTCGGTCTCTTCCAGAACGACATCAAACGCGTGATCGCTTATTCGACCTGTTCCCAGCTCGGCTACATGTTCGCCGCTGCCGGCGTGTCTGCCTATGGCGCGTCCATGTTTCACCTCTTCACGCACGCTTTCTTCAAGGCGCTGTTGTTCCTGGGCGCGGGCTCGGTGATCCATGCCATGCATCATGAACAGGACATGCGCAAAATGGGTGGGCTCGCCAAGCGCATTCCGATCACCTGGACGATGATGCTGATCGGCAATCTCGCGCTGACGGGCGTCGGCATACCGCTGATCGGCATCGGCACCGCCGGTTTCTATTCCAAGGATGGCATCATCAACGCGACCTTCCTTTCCGGCACTGGCATCGGCACCTACGCCTTCGTGCTGACGAGTGTGTCGGTGCTGATGACCTCGTTCTATTCCTGGCGGCAATTCCTGATGACCTTTCACGGTCCCTATCGCGGGGCGGTGCAGACCCATCTCTCCCATGCCGATGCGGGCGCGCACGCCCATGACGAGCCAGGCGATCACCATCACGGCGAGCCCCTGAAGCTGGACGACGTGCATGAATCGCCGCCCGTGATTTTGGTGCCGCTGCTGGTGCTGTCGGTCGGCGCGCTGTTTGCGGGCCTCTTGTTCGATGCCCATTTCATTGGCGGACAGTCGACAGGCTTCTGGCACAACGCCATCGCGGCGATTTACGGCCACGCGAAAGGCGAAGCGGAATTGCCGCTCTGGGTAGAGTTCATGCCGCTTACCTTCACGGCGATCGGCTTTGCCATCGCCTATTATTATTATGTGCTGCATCCCGAGCTGCCGCCTGTAATGGCCGCGCAGAAGGGGCTGCTCTACACCTTCTTCTACAACAAATGGTATTTCGACGAGCTATACGATTTCCTGTTCGTGCGGCCCGCCAAGCGGTTGGGGCGCTTCCTGTGGAAGGTGGGCGACGGCCTTATCATCGACGGGCTCGGCCCCGACGGCATCACCGCACGCGTGCTCGATGTCACCCGCGGCGCGGTCCGGCTGCAATCGGGTTACGTCTACCATTACGCCTTCGCCATGCTGGTGGGTGTGGCGGCTCTGGTTACATGGTTCCTCTTCTCGACGGGTAAAGCCTGATGGGTCTGGGGGGCTGGCCGATTCTTTCCATCATCACCTTCCTGCCGGCAGTGGGCGCGCTGATCATTCTGTTCGCGCCCGGCGATGCCGAACGTGCCGGCCACAGCGCGCGGACGATCGCCTTCGTCGTGACGCTGATCGATTTTCTGCTGTCGTTGCTGCTGTGGGCGAAGTTCGAAACCGGTACGGCCGATTTCCAGTTCGTCGAAAGCTTCAACTGGCTCGGCAGCGGCATCACCTACAAAATGGGCGTGGACGGGATTTCCGTGCTGTTCGTCGTGTTGACCGCCCTGTTGATGCCCATCTGCATCGTTGCCAGCGAGGCCATTCACACCCGCCTGCGCGAATATATGATCGCGTTCCTGATGTTGGAAACGCTGATGATCGGCGTGTTCTGCGCGCTCGATCTCGTCGTGTTCTACGTCTTCTTCGAAGGCGGTCTGATCCCGATGTTCCTGATCATCGGTGTGTGGGGCGGGCCGCGGCGTGTCTATGCGACGTTCAAATTCTTCCTCTACACGCTCCTGGGCTCGGTGCTGATGCTGCTCGCCATCATGGCGATCTATTGGCAGACGGGCACGACGGATATCGCGGCGTTGCTCGATGGCATGCACCCCATTCCTGTTGCGATGCAGCCCTGGCTGTGGTTCGCGTTCCTCGCCTCCTTCGCGGTGAAGCTGCCGATGTGGCCGGTGCACACATGGCTGCCGGACGCGCATGTGGAAGCCCCGACCGCGGGCTCGGTGATCCTCGCGGGTATCCTTCTGAAGATGGGCGGTTACGGTTTCCTGCGCTTTTCGCTGCCGATGTTTCCTGTGGCGAGCGAGCAGTTCGCGCCTCTCATCTTCGCGTTGTCGCTGATCGCTATCGTGTACACCTCGCTGGTGGCGCTGGCGCAGGAGGACATGAAGAAGCTGATCGCCTATTCCTCGGTCGCCCATATGGGACTGGTGTCGCTCGGCACCTTCACCTTCAGCCATGAAGGCATCGACGGCGCCATTTTCCAGATGCTGTCCCACGGCATCGTGTCGGGTGCGCTGTTCCTCTGCGTCGGCGTGATCTACGACCGCATGCATACGCGGCTGATTTCCGCCTATGGCGGGTTGGTCGACCGCATGCCGGCCTATGCCGTGTGCTTCATGGTGTTCACGCTCGCCAACGTCGGACTTCCCGGTACCAGCGGATTTGTAGGTGAGTTCCTGACGCTGCTCGCGGCCTTCCGTTACAACACCTGGCTCGCGATTGTCGGCACCACCGGCGTGATCCTGTCTGCGGCCTATGCGCTATGGCTTTATCGCCGCATCATTTACGGGGCCTTGGAGAAATCGAGTCTCAAGGCCATCGCCGACTTGTCGCCGCGCGAAATTGCCTTCCTGGCGCCGCTGGTTGTGATCACCATTGCGCTCGGCGTTTATCCCAAGCCGATCTTCGATGTGACGCGTGCCTCCGTCGCCCATCTCGTCGAACTGCATCACCAAGGCGCCGCCCTCGCCGCCCCCAAAGTGACGGAGGCACGGCCATGAGCGCGCTCGGAACCGATATCGGCATCATCGCGCCGGAATTCATCGTGGCGATTGGCGCCATGGCGCTGATGATGCTCGGCGTCTTCATGGGCGACCGTTCGCAAAAATTGCTGTCCTATCTGGCAATCGCTCTGTTCACTATTGCCGGCGCCATCGCGTTGATGGGGCAGGGACGCAGCGTTGCGTTCAATGGCGGCTTTATCGCCGACGGTTTCGCACGCTTTGCAAAAATGCTTGTGCTGGGCGGCGCCGTGTTCGTGCTCATCATGGGTCAGAGCTATGTTGACCGGCAAAAGATGAACCGGTTCGAATTCCCGATCCTGGTGGTCTTTTCCGTGCTCGGCATGATGTTGATGGCATCGGCCGGTGATTTCCTTACGCTCTATCTGAGCATGGAGCTGCAAAGCCTTGCGCTTTATGTGCTGGCTGCCTTCGACCGCGACAATCTGCGCTCCACCGAAGCAGGCCTGAAATATTTCGTCCTCGGCGCGCTTTCCTCCGGCATGATGCTATACGGCATCTCGCTGATTTATGGGTTTGCCGGAACCGTGACCTTCGCGAAAGTAGCGATGGTGGTGCAGACCGGTGGCGTGTCGCTTGGCCTGCTGTTCGGGCTTGTCTTCCTGATTTCGGGACTCGCCTTCAAGGTGTCCGCCGTGCCGTTCCACATGTGGACGCCGGATGTGTATGAGGGCGCGCCTACGCCGATTACGGCCTTCTTCTCGGCGTCCCCGAAAATCGCGGCGATGGCGCTGTTCGTGCGCGTGATGACCGGCGCTTTCCCGGATGCGCTCGATCAGTGGCGTCAGATCATCATCTTCATTGCCATCCTTTCCATGGTGCTCGGCGCGGTGGCGGCGATCGGCCAGAACAATATCAAGCGCCTGATGGCGTACTCCTCGATCGCCAATATGGGGTACATCCTCGTCGGTCTGGCATCAGGGACCGCGCAAGGCGTCGAAGGCGTGTTGATCTATTCGGCGATTTATCTGGTTACCAATATCGGCATCTTCGCCTGCATCTTAGGGATGCGCCGCGGCGGCCACATGGTGGAAAACATCACAGACCTTGCCGGCCTCGCGCAGTCGCGCCCCGGCTACGCCTTCGTGTTTTCGATGTTGATGTTCAGCCTTGCCGGCATTCCGCCGTTGGCCGGGTTCTTCGCGAAATTCTATGTGTTCCTGGCCGCCATCCGCGCCGGGCTGTATCCGCTCGCGGTGATCGGCGTTTTGGCCAGCGTGGTGGGAGCCTATTATTATCTGCGCATCGTGAAGATCATCTATTTCGACGAGCCGGCGCCGGAATTGGAGCGCGACATCGGCCCCAGCCTTTCGGCCATCATCGCCGCGGCCGGCGTCTTCACGGTGTTCTTCATGGTGGGTGCGGCGCCCTTGGTGTCCGCTGCCCAAGCCGCGGCGGCTTCGCTGTTCCCGTGACGGAAATTTTCGGCTGGCCGCAAGGGCTCGGCCTGAACGTTCATGAAAGCCTTGATTCCACCAATGACGAGGCCCGGCGTCTTGCCGCGGCGGGCGAGCGGGGGCCGCTTTGGATTGCGGCGCGCGAACAGACCGCCGGGCGCGGCCGCAGAGGGCGCGTCTGGGTTTCGGAACGTGGCAATCTGTTCGCGACATTGCTGACCCGGGCGGCGCAACCGGTGGCGGTGCAGCTTGCGTTTGCGGCAGGTCTTGCGGCCGGTGAGACAATGGCCGCGTTGGCGCCGCATGCCCGAATGACCCTGAAATGGCCCAACGACATCTTGCTGGATGGCAAAAAGGCCGGCGGCATCCTGCTGGAAGGTTTGACCGGGGACGCGCTCGCCATCGGCGTCGGGCTCAATCTCGCGCATCATCCGGAAGGGACCGAATTTCCTGCCACATCCGTTGTTGCTCTCACCGGTTCCGCGCCTGCGCCCGACGACGCGCTCCTTCGCCTCGCGAGGCGCATGGCCGCGTGGTATGAGGTCTGGCGCGGCGACGGCTTTGCGCGGGTACGGGCGGCATGGCTCACCCACGCTGCGGGATTGGGACGGCCGATTTTGGCACGGCTACAGGGAAGCGAAATGGACGGCGTGTTCGAGGATCTCGACGAAGATGGCGCGCTGCTGCTGCGGCAAACGTCGGGTGCGCTCGCGCGCATCACGGCTGGCGAAGTGTTCTTCAGGACCTGACTCATGCTGCTCGCCATCGACGCCGGGAACACCAATATCGTTTTTGCGGTCTGCGATGGACCCACTATTCGTGCCCAATGGCGCGCGGCGACCAAGACCACGCGCACGGCCGACGAATATGCGGTCTGGCTGAAAGAAATGCTGGCGCTCGAAAATCTGCGCTTTGCCGATCTGGACGCCGCGATCATCGCGAGCGTCATTCCGGCGGCTTTGTTCGACCTTCGCAGCCTTTGCCGACGGTATCTGAAATGCGAACCGCTGGTGGTCGGAGAACCGGACGTCGACCTTGGGATCGGTGTCAAAGTCGACAGACCCGGGGCCGTGGGTGCCGACCGCCTGGTCAACGCTATCGCCGCACACCACGCCTATCCCGGCGCGTTGATCGTGGTGGATTTCGGCACGGCCACTACGTTCGATGTCGTCGGCGCGAATGGTGATTACGAAGGCGGCGTCATCGCGCCGGGCGTGAATGTTTCGGCGGAAGCGCTGCATCAGGCAGCCGCCATGCTGCCGCGCGTGGCCATCGAGCGGACCCAGCAGGTGATCGGCAAGGATACGGTGCCCGCCATGCAGTCCGGGCTGTATTGGGGTTATGTCGGATTGATCGAAGGGCTGGTCAGCCGCATCCGGAACGAATACGAACATCCCATGACGGTGATCGGAACCGGCGGCCTGGCTGCACTGTTTCATAAACAGGTCGCGGTGATCGACCATTTGAACCGCGATCTGACCATCAGCGGGCTTATTCTCGTTCATGCCCGCAACAAAGCGCGCCCCAAGCCGCCCGCTTCGGCCGATTAAGCGCAAGGCCCGATTTGAACAGAGACACACCACTCGGCACCGATCTCGTATTCCTCCCTCTGGGCGGCGCGGGCGAGATCGGCATGAATCTGAATTGTTACGGCTACGGCCCGCCCGAGATGCGCAAATGGATCGTGGTCGATTGCGGCGTGCTGTTCGGCCGCGAGACCTCCACGCCGGGCATCGATCTGATCATGCCCGACATCCGTTTTCTGGAAGCGGTGCGCGACGATCTTCTCGGTCTCGTGTTGACTCACGGGCATGAAGATCATCTGGGTGCGGTCGCGCATCTCTGGCCGAGGCTGCGTTGCCCGGTCTACGCGACGCCCTTCACCGCGCGACTGTTGCACGACAAGCTCGAAGAGGCCGGGCTCGAAGAACGGGTGCGGGTGAAGATCGTCCCGCTCGGCGGCGCGGTGAAACTGGGCCCCTTCGCGCTCGAATTCATCAGCATCACCCATTCCATTCCGGAACCCAACGCGATTGCCATCCGCACTGGCTTCGGCACCATTCTGCACACGGGTGATTGGAAGATCGATCCCGATCCCCTGCTCGGTGAGGTGACGAACGATGCCGCGCTGCGCCGCCTGGGCGACGAAGGCGTGCTCGCGATGGTGTGCGATTCCACCAATGCGCTGGTGCACGGCGAATCCGGCTCGGAAGGCGAGGTGCGGCGCGCGCTGATCCGGCTGATCGGCTCGCTGAAGGGCCGCGTCGCGGTGACGGCCTTTGCCTCCAATGTGGCGCGGCTGCAATCGGTGGCGGAAGCCGCCGAAGCGGCGGGCCGCTCGCTGGTGCTGGTCGGCCGCTCCATGCATCACATGGTGAATTGCGCGCGCGACACCGGCTATCTGAAGAAATTCCCCCGCGTCGTGGCGGAGGACGAAGCCGCGGAGATTCCGGCCGACAACGTGCTTTATCTCTGCACCGGCAGCCAGGGCGAGCCGCGCGCGGCGCTGGCGCGAATCGCATCGGGCAATCATCACAATGTCAGTCTTGGCGAGGGCGACACGGTGATCTTTTCCTCGCGCATCATTCCGGGAAATGAGCTGGCGATCTTCGAGCTGCAGAACCAGCTCGCGGCCAAAGGAATCGCGGTCATCACCGAACGCGATCACTTCGTGCATGTCTCCGGGCATCCCGCGCGGGACGAGCTGGCCGCCATGTATGCCTGGGTCAAGCCGCGCATCGCCGTGCCCGTGCATGGCGAGCTGCGCCATATCAGCGAGCACGCGCGTCTGGCGGAATCCTTTCAGGTGCCGCAGGCGGTGGTGGCGCTGAACGGCCAGATGGTGCGTCTGGCCCCGGGGCGGGCGGAGATCATCGACGAAACGCCGTCGGGGCGCCTGCATCTGGACGGCCGCGTGCTGGTGCATGAGGACGAGGGGTTCGCGCGCGCGCGCCGTGCACTCGGGTTTGCGGGCTTCATCGGGGTCACTTTGGTGCTGGACCGCAAGGGGCGGGTGGCGGCCGATCCGGTGCTGCATATGGAAGGCATTCCCGACGCCGTGTTGGAACCGGTGCGCGAGGCTGTCGCGCGTGCGGCAAACGGCAAGCGCGGTAAGAGCGGCGATCTGGAGGAGGTGGTGCGCATCGCGGCGCGCCGTGCCGCCAACGACATCTGGGGCAAGAAGCCGGTGGTGCGCGTGCAAACCATCGAAGTGTGATAGGGTTTGTGATGGGTTGGGCTTTGGGTTTTGCGCTTTATTTCATCATCTGGTGGACGCTTTTGTTCGCCGTGTTGCCGTTCGGCGTGCACAGCCAGGCGGAAATGCACGACATCGTCCCCGGCAGCGAGCCGGGCGCACCCGCAAAGCCCCGGCTGGGATTGAAGATGCTGGCCACTACGGGAATTGCAGCCATTATTTGGGCCATCGCGGATTACGCCTACATTCACTATTACATGCCGCAATAGGCGCAAAATTAAGCTTTGCCGGTCATGCTTCCGGGCGAATGGCCAAGGCGTGTGACGATGCGGCGATTTCTGTTTGCGGGATTATTGATTGGAACTGCCCATCTTGCGGCGGCCGCTGCGCCCAGGGGCGCGATCATTCCTCC
>DATLVC010000401.1:0-26205 GCA_035577685.1 Micropepsaceae bacterium
CGCGCTG
Organism: Micropepsaceae bacterium; assembly: GCA_035577685.1. Lineage (GTDB taxonomy): Bacteria > Pseudomonadota > Alphaproteobacteria > Micropepsales > Micropepsaceae > CAIYRG01. Next base: position 8 of record DATLVC010000401.1, read on the forward strand.
TCATTCGAGCAAGGCGCCGCCCATTCCGGCAGACCGCACGATCGCCAATTGCGTCGGCCCGGGCTATCTCGACTGTTTCAAGCGTTATTGGGGCTACACCCAGACTGCCGAATACAAGAAACAGATGAACGATATCGTTCATGCACCCGATTTCCTGGACGGCAATTATCTGTCGACGGACGCGCGCATCCCCGTGACGCTTCTGCGCACCAACGCGTGCAGCCCCCTGGCGACCAACGGTATCCGCGACAACATCTGGGACAATTTCTCGTCGGAATCCTACAAGACGCTGCCTTCGGTCGGCACGGTGACCGTGTATGATCCGTATAGCGGCGAAAAAACCCCCTACAAGATGCCGGCCGGTGGACGCGGCTATACGCGCGTGCCTTCGCTGATCGCGCTGTGGTCCTCGGCGCCCTATCTGCTGAACAATGGCGTGGGTCCCTACAATCAGGACCCGTCCGTTGATGGGCGGATGCAGGCCTTCAACGCCGGCATCGAGCAGATGTTGTGGCCGGAAAAACGCGAGCACGACAGCGTGCTCGGCGACAAGGTGCCCGGCCGCATCGACCGCACGACCGCACGGAGCTACGTCTATATTCCGGTGGGTTATCTACCGGACGTGCTGCAGCCGCTCGCGAACAATTTCGCGACGAACGGAAACATCCAGATCGGCCCAATCCCCGAAGGTACGCCGGTGGGATTGCTGGCGAATACCAAACTGCGGGCGGAAGCCGGGGACAGCGCAGTCGATCATGCGGCCAATATGCTGAAGTTAACCGGGGCCATGATCCTCAACGCTCCGGCGATTGCGGCAGCCAACCAGACGAGCGACGATCAATTGCGACAGAATCTTTCCGGCCTGCGGGAACCGTTCATGGCGCTCAGCAAATGCCCCGATTTTGTCGTCAATCGTGGACATTATTTCGGCAGCGCGATGTTCAATCAGCAGGATGGTCTTTCGGACGACGAAAAAGCGTTCGGCACGGAGCCCGAGCTGAATGACAACGATAAGCGGGCGTTGATCGCGTTTCTCAAGACCTTCTGAGTCATTTCGGCAAAGATGACCGCCGGCGGCGATATGGAGTGCGACTATGTCGTCGTCGGCTCCGGCGCCGGCGGCGGCACGGTTGCGGCCCGTCTCGCAGAAGCGGGAATGCATGTCGTGGTGCTGGAAGCCGGCGATGATTGCCGCGACGCGACCGGACCGCGAATCCCTGAAGACTATGACGTTCCCGCCTTTCATCCCTTCGCGGCGGAAAATGCCGCCATGCGGTGGGATTTTTTCGTGAGCCATTATGCCGACGCGGCACGTCAGAAGCGTGATCCCAAAGCCGGTCCCGAGGGCGTGCTCTATCCACGATCCGGCGCATTGGGTGGCTGCACTGCGCACAATGCGATGATATTCATGGCCCCGCACGATTCAGATTGGAACGCGATTGCCGCTCTCACCGGCGACAAAAGCTGGCGCGCCGCGAAGATGCAGCGTTATTTTCGACGCGTGGAGAATTGCGGCCATCACCCGCTGTGGCGCGCACTGGCCTGGTTGGGTTTCGATCCCACCGGCCATGGCTGGCGCGGCTGGCTGCGAACCGAAGTGGCACTTCCGCGCATCGTGTTCCGCGACGACGCAATGACCCATTTCGTGCGTCATTGCGCATGGAGCAGCATAAGCAGTGCGCCGAAACCGCTGCGGGCGCTCTGGCGATTGATCCGCGGGGAGGCTGACCCCAACAACCGGCGTGTCAGGCGTGGGGGCTTTGAAGGCGTCTGCTACACGCCGCTGACCACGCGGGGCCATCGGCGGACGGGAACCCGCGAAAGATTGCTGGCGGTGGCGGCGCGCCATCCTGATCGCCTGCACATCGAGATGGGCGCACTCGCCACCGCGATCGTGTTCGACGACGACAACCGCGCCATTGGCGTGGACTATCTAAAGGGCGAAAATCTCTATCGTGCCCATGCCGTGCCAACTAGTGAACCGGGAACCAAACGGCGAATTCTCGCACGCCGGGAAGTGATCCTGTGTGGCGGCGCCTTCAACACGCCGCAATTGCTTATGCTGTCGGGTGTCGGACCGGCGGAGGGTTTGCGCAGCCACGGCATTGCGGTGCGCGTCGATCTGCCAGGCGTGGGGCGCAATCTGCAAGACCGCTACGAGATCGGTGTCGTCTACCGCATGACGGCTCCATGGAAATCGCTCGCGGGTGCGCGATTCGAGCGGGACGACCCGCTCTATCGCGATTGGCGAGATGCGCGGCAAGGCATGTACATTTCGAACGGCGCCGCGGTTTCCATCGTGCAGCGTTCGGCAAAGCATCTGCCGGCGCCTGATCTTTTCTGCATGGCGCTGGTCGCGCATTTTGAGGGCTATTTTCCAGGCTATTCGCGGCTGATCGCCCAACACACCGATTATCTGACCTGGGCGATCCTAAAAGCGCATACGCAAAATCGTGCCGGCACGGTGTCGCTCAGATCATCCGATCCGCGTGATACGCCGCGCATCGAATTCAACTATTTTGCGGAAGACAAAAACGGACAAGACCTGAAAGCCGTGGTCGAAGGAATTCGTTTCGCGCGATGCATCATGGCGTCCGTCAACGCATGCGGCGAGGTGGCGCGCGAGGAAAAGCCCGGTCCCGAGATTCAATGCGACGAGGCTCTTGCCCAATATGTGCAAGACAATGCCTGGGGACACCACGCCTGCGGGACCTGCGCGATCGGACCGCGCGAGGCCGGCGGCGTTCTCAACAGCGCCTTTGCCGTGCATGGGACGAAGGGCTTGCGCGTGGTCGATGCGTCGGTGTTTCCGCGCATTCCCGGTTTCTTCATCGTGAGCGCCATCTATATGGCCGCGGAAAAGGCCGCCGATGTGATCCTCGCCGCGGCAAAAGCCCGGTAGCGTCCTTACGGCAGGCTCGCGAGATAGCGAAGCGCACTCATGCCCGGCATGAAGAAATAGGCACCCCCGCGCACCGTCACGAAATTCGGCATGCCGCGGACGCGGACCCGCCCTCCCGCCTGCGGGATGGTAAAATTCCCCGTGCCCGGTGCGCCATTGCTGGTCGCGAAACGGCCGCGTTCGCCGATCAGCGGATCCACATCGTCATAGAGCGCGCCGAACTGCGGATTGTTGGTCCAACTCGACTGAACGAACTCGAATTGACGGCTGATATTGGCATTGAGGCAAATGAAATGGAGCCCGCGGTCCGCTTGGTCGTCGCCACCCGCCAATATGGCTTCCGGGTCCATATTGGCGAGAGCCTGCCCATAGGTGCGGCCCCGCCGCAGAAGCCGGTGCAGCTTGCTCAAGGAAAGTGATTCCGCGGTGCCGGGCTGGGGATCGAGAGAGTCGCGAGGATTGGTTCGCCGGATGTGCGAGCCTATCGGACACCGCAATCCCAACTGATCGGCCTTGTGGAACATGAAATTGTCGGCATCCTGCAGACTCGCATCGTCCGCGTCGGGCGAAAGCACCAGAGGCGCACCGCTCCGCCAGCGGCCGACCATTTTGGCGGCAAGCCAGTCGCGCTTCTGCGAAGTGCCGTCAAGTTCCCGCGCGGCCTTTTCGATGAAGGACCAAAATCCAAAAACGTCCTGCCGGAGCTGCCGGAAGACGAGATAGCTGCCGTTGCGGCCGAAATCGGCCATGCCCGATCCTTCGACATCGAGCTTCAAATGGCTCAAGGGATCGAGCGCCCGATGGATCAGCGGGCTTGTCGGATAACGGTGATATTCGTTCTGGTAGCCGAAGATAAATTCGCCCGGCTTGATGCTTAGATTGGTTTCGCTGTCGGGCTTAATGCCTTCGATGACGGGCGTCGTGATCCCATCGTGGAAACCGAAATGTTCCTTCTTGTTGGCGAGCCAAGTGGTCTCGCGCGGCACCGCGCTGATTCCATGTTGTCTGAAGCTCGTTTCGTAGCGGCTGCGGACCCGCGTAAGCTGATCAGAATCGGCCGTGTAGAGCATCAGGACCGCGTGCATGGTCTGGTCGGTTCGGCCCCATTCCCATTTGTCCGGCGCGCTCGCGCCGGTATCGCCGAGCAGCCGCTGGCGGTGTTCGGCTGTCATGCCGAAACGGAATTCGTCGGAGAACCCCGCGAGCAGCGATTCCGCGCAGCCGAAATGCCTCAAGCCTTCAAGGGTAAAGGCGAGATGCGCGCAAGGGTCCTCGCGCTTGCCGTTCATCACCACTTCACGGTCTGCGATGAGGCCGCTCAGCCAGCGCTTCGCTGCGGCCACGCCATCCTCGCCATTGGCGAATGTCAGAAGGAAGAAGCAGGCCGCCTTGTGATGGCTGTGACCGCGCGTCACCAGCGACTGCATGTCTTCGCGTTCGAGCACGAGCGGTTCAGCGCTCGGCCGCCCCCAGTCGCGCCGCAAGAGCTTCAACCAATCTATGGATTGCTTGTCGTTCTGGGGCGCAGACAGGGAAGCGCGCAGCTTGGCGTTTTCGGCAATGTTGACCGCCGAAAGATTGGGATAGGCCGCGTACCAGACCTGCGTCGTGATCTGGCGGTTGCGGTTGTGACGTTTGAACGTACGCTCGTTCCAGGCGCCGTCGAGGATCAGCCAGCGAGTCCGCGGATATTCGACACCGTGGCTGAACGAGGCGTTCAGACCCCAGCCGACGATGTCGATAAAGTCGCCCATGTAGTTTTCATGGCTGCCATCGTAATTGCTGGTGAAGAGCATGCGGCGCTTGCGGTCGATGAACGTCCAATGGGCGAAATGGATCGTCTTCAGATTTGCAAGGTTGTTCGTATCGAAGAAATAACGGACGACGATCTTGGCGAGCCACAGGAAGATCACGGGGCTGATCATGCGCAGCCATGTGGCCTTGCGGAAGCCCAACGCGCTGAATTGATTCTGGAGCGTGCGGTCTTCGGCGTTTGCCAATTCGGTGACGTGAGCAGGCTCTGGTATGGGTGGATCGCCATATTCGACCTTTTCATGCCAGCGGATAGCAAGCGCCCACAGGATCAGCAGCGGCGACAATATGATCGCCAATGGAATGCCAATCACAAGAAGCGCGATCCGCCCGATGGTCCGGCGCACGCGCCACCAGAAGTCGTCCACCGGCTTGAGCGCCCATTGCAACGAGGGCTCGCCGCGCACGAAATCCACGATATGCCGCCGAAGCGTTTGCGCGTCGTGGGCCGGCGGCTTGGTCCGGTCGAGGAAGTCCTCGATCTTCTCGCGCAAGCGTGCCTCGCTGCGGATCTGCCGCACCGTGCGCCCGATGGCGTTCACGTAAAGCGTGGCGTCCGGAATGATGTGGTCCTGCAGCCATTGCCGGCGTCCGGCAATGTCCGCCGGAATGGGGTCCACCAGGAAGTGGCCGATACGGACGAGTTCGCCCGCCGCGATGTCCGCGAGTTCATGCAGATGTCTCTTCAGCGGTCCGTCGAAATCGCCTTGATAGGCAAGTGCCGGACCGCAATGGCCCAGGCCCGCGTCGATCTGCTCTTCAACGAACACGAACCGCGCATAATGGATGCGCCGGGAACGCGCAAAAGGCATTCCGTCCGCCTGGACCCGTGACTGGATCGCAGCGAGTTCCTGCTTCAAGGCATTGATGGAGTCGGGACGAACGGGTGCATAGATCGTGACGCCACCCTGGTCTTCCCAGGCGGCACCATCGTCGCGGGCGGGATCGTCGAAGGTTTCTTCCAGAACCTCCTCGCCCGTGGGTTCGATATGCGGCGTGCGGTTCTCGGTCTGCCTGAGAAGCGACAGCGTATGATACATGTCGAAGCGCGCACGGCTTTGATTGCCGAGCGGGCGGTGCTCCTTGATGCAATGCCACGGATTGTAGGAAAGCCGGTTCGCCAGATCGAGCTGCGCCGGCCAGCTCGGCGCCTGCATCGGCAGCCGCAACGTCGCCACCGGCACCCATGGGGACAGCTTCTCGGGCCAGCGCACACCGGCGTTCTCAAGCGGCATCTTGTGCGGATCGGTCTGCACCTGCACGAGGATGTCGAATTCCGCTTCGCGCACAGCCAGCGTGTCGAGCAGCGCATCGCGCAGGTAATTGTCTGGCGGACGCAGGGGCAGATTCGGAACCCGGCTGCGCGTCCATACCTTCGGCCGCACCGAGTACACCATGGCCTGGCCTTCACCGAGAAGATACGGCACGCAGCTCCAATATTGCGATTCCAGCGGGCTAGTCTTCGTCTCGTTCCACAGGCCCTGCATCAGGAAGTCGAGAATGTGGGTCGCGCCGGGCCGCCAGAAATACATGAACGGCGTGCCGCGCAGATTGGACTGAACCTGCAGTTTTGCGTTCTCGACAATGTCCGGCGTCACGAAAGTCGGCGTGCTGACACAGATCAGGTCCTGGGTGTATTTCTCGTCGCCCAGCAATTTCTCGCCGGGCACGCCCATCATCTTGATCGCGATGCTGCCGAAGCCGACATCATCGATATCCGCCGGGCTATCCGGACCCGGACCCGAAAATCGGACCCAGCTCTTGTAGGTTTTGGGTTCGGCGAAGATGCCGTGACGGATATGGGCCGGTATATCGTCGCGGATGATGACCTCACCGCGCACCACGCCATGCGTCTTGGTGTTGCCGACGCGCAAAAACGTCCCCGGCTTGTACATCGCGCGCATGTAATTGCCCATGTCGCGGATGATCGAAGCCAGGGCTTCCTTCTCGCCCGGCATGAGCTTTTCTTCGGCAAGCGCCAAGCCTTGATTCGGACGGCCCCAATTGATGAAGGCCTGCACCACGGCGGCGATGGGCTCGCGCAAAACGCGGTTGAAAAATGGCCGATAGAACGGGTCGAACCGCCGCATGAGATGCAGCAGGGTTCGCGCCCGCCGCTCAATCCACCTTTCAGTCCCTAACCCGAACTGCAGTCCCTTAGTCTTCAATGCGCCCTCCGAAATATTCGTCGCTGAAACTCCGGTGAAAAGACTCATCGGAGTGACGCCGCGGAAAACCGCACGCGCGATGGAACGGACGGACGAACCCAGCCTCGCCTGACCGAACCGGCAGGAGGAATGACTGTGCGTTCATCGCTGGCGCACCGGCACCAGTTCAGAATTCAAGCACGAAATCGATCAGACGGGATTTATTCCAATAGACTTTGCCGAGGTACATCTTCGGCTGAATTTGGCGGATCTCGTCCCGTATCCACTGCGCCACGATGGACGTCTCGGAATAATCCAGGACGATGCATTCTTTGCCGTCGAGCCAGCTCGGCGCCTTGTAGACACGCGCGACGATCGCATGGAACCCGAAAGACGAGACTTTGTTCTTCAGCAATCCCATCTTGGAGTCGAAGACTTTTCCCTGCCACGCGAAGAAATTGATGAATGCCGCCGTCTCGCGGCTGAATACCGTGCCGGGCGCGATAATCGCGGTGCCGCGCGCTTCGCCATCGGGGATGGGGCCGGCGTCGCTGGCGGTAAACAACTCATCCAGCTTGGCCTGTGACATTTTGAGCAAATCATCGACTGTGTAAGCCATCAGAACCCCCGTCGAAAATGTTTCAACGCTACGATTTGCAACATAACACTAAAGCCCGCGCGCCACACGGAAACCATTCCGGTTGACGCGGAATCCGCTGGCATCCCAATCGCGATTGGCCGACCTGAGATTGGCGCCCCCACTGTTCCATGCGCCGCCCCGGAGCGCATGCAAATCGCAATCGCCCGTCATCCACGCACTTCCATCGGTTGGCGCGCCTTCATAGCTTTTGTTCAGGCAATCCATCGCCCATTCAGAAACGTTTCCCGACATATCGTGAAGGCCGAACGAGTTGGGCGCATAGGAACCTACGGGCGCGGTTCCATTGCTGGAATCATATTTTGCCGAAGCGGTGTTTGCCCGCGCGCCCCAATAGAATGCCGACACCGTGGCCGCGCGCCCGGCATATTCCCATTCCGCTTCCGACAGCAGGCGATAGGGCTTACCGGTCTTCCGGCGGAGCCAAGCGATATAGGATTGCGCGTCGTTCCAGCTCACGAAGATCACGGGATGCGTTCCGCGGCCCCATCCGGCGTCATCCGGCTTGTAGCCATTGCAGCCGCCATCGGCCACGCAAGCGTCCCATTCCGCGAAAGTGACCTCGTATTTCCCGACGGCAAACGGCTGGCTGATGGTGACGCGATGTTGCGGAACTTCGTCGCTGCTGTGCCCCGATTCCGAAGACGATGAGCCCATCGTGAAACTTCCCGTCGGCAGGGTGATCATCGCGGGACATTCTGCACAATCCTTGAACTCGCTGCCGGCAATCTGTCTTATCGTTTCCTTCGCCTTTTCTTCCATGGAGGCGATTTGCTGGTTGGCTCGGGCCGCCTGCGCCTGCTGCCGACGCATTTCTTCGGTCAGCCGTTTAAACTCTGCATCGCGGTCCTTGGAGACTGTGGTTTTGGGTGCGGAATCCGGCGCGTTGGTCTGGCCTCCCCCAAATACCTGATCTATCGCAGAACTCTTGGACAGCGCTCCCGCCAGCGGATCGAGATCCTGTTTCGGCGCCGCCACATTGGCCGCGGCCTCCTTCGCTTTGGCCGCTTCCTCTTCCTTCTGTTTGGCGGCATTCGCCTCTTGCTGTTTTGCCGCTTCGGCAAGTTGAGCCTGCTCTGCAGCTTGCCGCTGGGCGGCAAGTCTCGGCTCCGTCACCAGCAGACGATAAACCATCATCCCCACCGTCACGACCATGAGGACAGCCGCAAGCGCCATCGCGTTGCGCAACGTGCGCCACGTCCTTTCTTTTGCCTGCCCAAATATCTGTTTCAGGAGAGTAGGAAGGGAGAAACTGGTCTCATCCGCTTGGGGCTGTACCGGCGCGGGCGGACGCATGGGCGTAACGGGAGGCGTGGAAACCGGTTCCGGCGCGGGTTGGACCGGGGCGCTGCCGAGCCGCCGCAGCAGGGACAGCATCGCGGCACGCACATCGACATCGCGCTCGCCGCTCAGCCGGTCCGTGACCGCGCTTTCCACGAGGTCTTGAAGGGCGGCACGATCGGCAAGCTTTCCAAGCTGCACCACGGCGTCCCGGCGCGCCTGCCAATCTTTCGAGTCGAGCTGCGCAATGATTTCGTCGGGCAGTTTTGGCGCCTGCGCAGCAGGATTGCGCGCAATCACCATCTCGCCCGAATTGCGTTTGACGAAACGTTTCGGCGTCATGCCGGCCGCTTCTACGCGCGCGCGGCGGCTCAAATAATCGAAGACCGCATCCAACGTGATCCGATCCTTGTCGGGCGCCGCATCGCCTTTGCCGATAGCGTCCACCAGCCAGCCGGTGAAGCGCGACAACGCCGCGGGCGCGGAGCTTTCACGCAGGGTTCCACCGGCATCATAAGCGAATTGCAGCGCGTCGGTCGCCGTCAGCACATATTGCCCTTCGACATCATCGGTGCCGAACGTGTTGTCGGTGATCGTCTGCGCCACACCCTTTGCGCCATCGACAAAGGCGCCGCTATGGCAGCAATCCAGGATGACGACCTGTTTGCCGGCGCGCGATTGTTCGAGCATGTCGCGCATTTCCAGCGCCGATAGGCTGCGCGCCTGCGGCCGGTCAAACAATGTTTGGCCGGTTGCCAGGAACAAGCGCTGGCCCTTCGTCATGATGCCGTGGCCGGAATAATAGAGCAGCACCATGTCGTCGGGATTGCGGTCGTCCAGGAGCGCGGCAAGCTGGTCGCGAATGGTCTGAAGGTCCTGATCGATGCAGGTCGCGACATTGTTGAAGCCGCCCCGCTGCGGGTCCTGCAGCACCTGAGCGAGGGCTTCTACGTCACCGCGCGGCGCGTTCAGCTTCGCCAGTCTCGGATCGGTGAACTGGCTGATGCCGACCAGGAGCGCGTACGCACCCATCGCGTCAGGCGCCCGCTGTCTTGGGCCTCAGCGCCTCGACCAGCGTTGCGAGATCGGCCGGTTTGATTTGCTTCGGATCGAACGACACTTTCGAAGAGCCGGCGGTCAGTTCGATCGTCACCGGCGGCTGGGACGGGCGGGCCACGACGGTTTTGATGACTTCCAATATGCCGGGCACAACGCCCGCCGGCAGACTCACCAGGAACGCGCCCAGAACCTGGCCGACGCCCTTGGCGCCGCCGGGAGCGGCGGTTTCGACGGACTCCACGTTTGCCACGCCGCGCAAACGCCCTACCGCCTCGCGCAATTCATCGGTGAGATCGGCAACCTCGCGGTGGGACGTATCCCCGACAGCGACAACACCAACCGAAATATCCATGGCGCGCCCCCGTTAACCATCGAAGATTATACTTAATTCTGCTACAAACCAAAGGCTTGGTGGGCGAATTCGTTGGCTCTCCGGCGGTTATTTTTCAGCACGTCCCAGTATCTCGAAGGGGGGAACTTGCAGCGATTGCGTTGTGGCTGTCGGGTTTAGAATTTCTCAGGGGAGGGATAAATGGGTGCACACGCGCTACTGGTCGGCGTCAGCCAATTCGACGATCCCAAGCTTGCCAAGCTCAACTCGCCCAAAAGCGATGTGGAAGCCTTTGCCTCGGTGCTGAAGGATCCTGCCCGTGGCGGGTTCGACAATGTGGAAGTCAGCATCGATTCAGACCTGCTGACGATACGCGACCAGTTGAGCGCACTGATGGACGGCCGCAGCGCCGATGACATGGTGCTGCTCTATTATTCGGGTCACGGCATCGTCGCGAAGGGGGGGCGGCTCTATCTGGCGACGGGCCAATCCTCGTTCGACAAACCGCAGGCGCGCAGCATCGCCACCAGCGAGGTGCGCGATCTGATGGAGCAGTCGCGGGCCGGGCGGCTCGTCATCATCCTCGATTGCTGCCATAGCGGCGTATTCGCCGAAGGCGCCAAAGGCGCCGAAGCCCCGGCGATGACGGACAGCACATTCGGCGATGCCTCGGGCGCCGAAGGGCAATACATCCTGACCGCGACAGACGCGCTGCAATATGCCTATGACGGAACCGGCGCGCTGCGCGAGTCCGCGCCGGACCCGATGCTGTCTCGCTTCACGCGCTGGCTGGTGGATGGCATCGGCAATGGAGAAGCTTCGCCCTTCGACGAAGAAATAACGCTCGACGCGCTGTATCAATATCTGTGCCGCCGGGCGCGGACGGAGCAGGTCGGCATGACGCCGCAACGTTTCGTCAAACGCGGCTCGGGCGAGATGGTGATCGCCAAAAATCCCGCGGGTAAACAATTGGCACTGCCCGACGATCTCGTAGCCAAGCTGGATTCGCCGGACTGGCGCGTGCGCAAAGATGCGGTGGCAGAGCTTGGCAAGCTGGCGAAACAACCAAACATGGTTGCGTTGGTGAAAAAGGCGGTGCTCGACCGCGTCAGCATCGACCGCGATGTGGATGTGCGCGAGGCAATGGTTCGGCTGATGCAGCAGCTCGGCCTGGCCCGGCCCGATCCGGAGCCGCAGCCTTTCGTGCAGCCCGAGCCAAAACCCGCGCCACGGCCAACGCCGGCTCCACCTCCACCGCAGCCTCAGTCTATACCATTGCCGGCGCTCGATGATTGGCAAACCAAGGTGCTCGTCAAAAGCGGTGTGGCGACCGCAGCGCTGACGGCGCCCAATGGTCCCTATCTGCTGATGGAGTTGCAGCGGCGCGCCAACGCGTTACGCAGTGCGACCTACATGCACCGCACGTATATCGCGGGCGCCATCTTTTTCGCGCTGATCGCGATCGGCCAGTTGCAGGAAGGCACAGATCAGGCCCGCGGCGCCGCATTCAGTTTGCTGGTCATGGTCGGCTTCGGAATCGCAGGTTTGCTGAACCGGAAAACGGTGCCGGCGGGACCGTCCGCCTCCGGCGACACCGACATGAAACGTCTCGAGCAAGCCGTGCCGATGGTTGAATCCTGGTGGGGCTGGGGCTGGGGCAAACGCGACTATGAAGCGACGCTGTTTCGCCGCTCCTGCTGGTGGATGGTAGGCGGAGGAATATTCGCCTTTTTCGTTATCCTAACCCAGATCTAAAGCACAGAGACGCGTCGCAATTCCCCGCGCGGCTCACGTCTTCTTGGCCTGGCCCTCCACCAATTTGAGCCGCGCCACCTGGGCGCATTCCTCCATTACTTTGAAATAGCGGGCCACTGCGTCGCGCCCCACTTCGAAGGGGTGCGGCTCACCGACCTTGCGGGCCGAAATGAGCTTGATCTTGGTGACCGCATTGTCGAATTCCGAATGATTCGACATCACGATGGTCGCACCCGCCGCCGCCGCTGCCGCGGCCATTTTGCGCTGCGAATTGATGTAGATGTCGAAATGCGGCACGTCATTGACGAAGTTGAAGGCGGTCCCGCCCGAGTAGGCGGCGGTCAGAGGCCGGCCATTGTCTTTCACCTGAAAGATCATCGATACAGTTCCCGGCGTGTGGCCAGGGGTGAGCACGAGGGTCACGCTGGTATCGCCGAGCGTAATCTTCTGCCCATCCATGGCGACGATGTCACGCTTGGGCTTTCCGTGGGGATACTGGTTCTTGGATTGCTCGATCGAATCCCAATCCGGCGCCCCCATGACGAGGCGCGAATGGAAGCGATCCTGCATCAGTTTGGCACCGCCCACATGGTCGCCGTGTGCGTGCGAGATGATGACGTATTTGACGTTTGCCGGATCGAGACCAAGCTTCTTCAATCCGCCGACGATGGCTTCGTCGGACGCATATTCGTAGAGCGTATCGATCAGGATGATCCCGTCGCTGGTCGTCAACGCCCACGACGAGTGAATCTTCGTGCCGACGAAATACAGATTGTCGAAAACTTTTGCCGGCTCGGTGAACCAGGTCGAGCGGTCCGGCGCAGGACCCGGCGCCACATCCCGGCCGGGGCCCGTTTGCGGCAGGACACAGGTGCGGGCCAGGGTGCCGGTATAATCGAAGCCAGCCGCGTCCTTCGCCGCCCGGAGATGGGAATCGACGGTGTTCGCGGCATCCTCAGCCGACGCGCCCGCAACACCCAAGCCCGCCATGACAGCGAGCACCGCCCAAAGATGCGTCTTCATGGTCATTCCAGCCCTTCGACGATGCGGATATCGCGTTCGGCGGCGTCCTTGCCGAGGGCGGCAAGCGCTTTCTTATATTCCGGGCTGTTATAGGCCGTGACAGCCTTCTCCACGCTATCGAACTCGATCAGCACGGTTCGCTGCATCAGCCCCTGCTCCATGACCTTGGCCGCCGTACCGCGCGCGAGGAACCGCCCGCCAGCCGCTGTCAGGGCCGGGGCGGCGATTTTGGCATAGGCGGCCAGCGCGTCGGGATTGGAAATGGAACGGTAGGCGGTGATCCAGTAGCCCTTAGCCATGCTCTCTCTCCTGTTGTTGATTGCTTTGGCCGCGCATTCTAGTCGGCGGAGCGGCCTCTGGGCAGGGGCTTGCTTGCGAGGCCGGTCCATTGCGCGTACCAAGCGCGCCCGGTCGGGCGCAAACCCCGGCCGCCGATAGTCGGGCAGAGGCGAATGCGGATTCCAATTCATCGGGAAGGCTGGCCCTTTATAGGGGCCTTTTTCGCAGCAAATGTCCTGCTTTATTGGCTTTCGCCCTGGCTGGGATGGATATTTGCGCCTCTGACCCTCTGGTGTATCCTCTTTTTTCGCGATCCCGAGCGCGTGACGCCAAAAGGCGACGGGCTGATCATAAGTCCGGCGGATGGACGTTTGTTGCCGATCGGGCTGGCGGTTCCACCCGACGAACTGGGAATGGGTTCAGAACCACGGGTTCGCTTGAGCATCTTCATGGATGTGTTCAACGTCCATGTGAACCGGAACCCGGCCGACGGGACGGTGGTGGCGCTGAGCTATCGGAAAGGCCGCTTCATCAATGCCTCGTTCGACAAAGCCAGTGAGCACAATGAGCGCATGTCGGCCCGTATCCGCCCGAAAGGATTAGGGGACGCGAAGGACTTGGCTGTGGTACAAATCGCCGGCCTTGTGGCGCGCCGGATCAAATGTGACCTCGTGCCAAACCAAAGCGTGCGGCGAGGCGAGCGTTTCGGCATTATCCGGTTCGGAAGCCGGCTCGATGTATATCTTCCGCCAGGGACGAAAGTGCTGGTGATGCCGAAACAGCATGTCAAAGCCGGCGAGACGATTCTCGCGACATTTCAATGATGGGATTTTGACCGCGATGGCCCGTGAAAGACTCAACCCCAAGCAATGGGCTCAAGACCATCTCGAGGACATGTCGATCAGCAAAGTCATTCCGAGCGCGCTGACTCTGCTCGGTCTTTGCTCCGGCGCGACGGCGATCAAGTTCGCCCTGCTCCAGGAATGGAAGAGCGCGGTCATAGCGATTTTTTGCGCAATGATTTTCGATATGCTGGACGGCCAGGCGGCACGCTGGCTTGGCGCCGACAGCCGGTTTGGAGCGCAGCTCGATTCGCTCGCCGATCTGGTGAGTTTCGGTCTGGCCCCCGCTGTCGTCGTCTATTCCTGGAGTCTGTCCGATATGGAGACCGCAGGATGGATTGGCGCTCTGATCTTCTGCATTTGCAGCGCAATCCGGCTGGCGCGCTTCAACATCGAGGCGGCCCGGGACGAAGGGGCGACGCAATCCCATCCCTATTTCACCGGTCTTCCGACGCCGGCCGCTGCGGGCGTCCTGTTATTGCCTCTGCTGCTGACATTCGAGTTCAAAGGCGACCTGTTCCGGGACCCCCTGTTTTCCCTCGGGCTGATCGCCATGACATCGATCCTCATGGTTAGCCGGGTGCCGACGCCCTCGCTCAAGCACATGCGGTTTAGCCGGCAGGGGAGAATTGCGGCGGCGGCTCTTGTGGGTGCGTTGGTGCTGCTTGCGATCTATGTCCCCTGGGCGATGCTGATCACGGGCCTTCTGGTCTATCTCGCCACGATTCCGTTCGTCATTTCGACGCTGGGTGTCAAAACCGGGACACCCACCCCGCTTTACGAGGAGCCGGAGGATGAGGAAGACCTGGAACATCTGGTACCGCCCGGCTGAAAGGCGTCTTAGCCGGCGGGTTCAGGTCCGGCGATAAACCCACACGCGGGCCGGCGGAATATTCCTCCACACAAAGGCGGCCAAGCTCGCCGTTGCACCGGCCGGCGCCGAAACCGGCGCCTGAAAACCATAGGAAAATTGGACAAAGGGCCCGCCGGGCCTGACCCGCTCTAACGAGTCCCTGATGAGCGCCAGCCGCTTTTGCGGCGCCACGTTGAGCAAGGGGATGCCGGAGACGACCGCGGCGAAACGGTCGCCGGCCCGCTCTGCCAATGTTCTTCCAAGATCGAATGCGTCGCCGACGATCACATGGACGCCGCGGAACCGTGCCGCAATCTGGCTGGCGAAGGCCGGATCAAACTCGATGACCGTCAGCCGGTCCGGCGAAACGCCGCGACTGAGAATAGCTTCGGTGATCGAACCCGTACCGGGCCCAAGCTCCAGAATGGGCCCGGGGTGGTCGAGGTCCAATTGCGCGGCGACTGCACGCGCGAGCCAAGCGCTTGAGGGGGCGACAGCCCCGACACTACGCGGATTGGCCACCAATCCCCGAAGGAATTGCAGCTCTTCTTTCAGGGTGTTGGTTTTCATGCAGGCAGGGAACGTTTGGCGGGGGGTGAAGGTAACAACCTATGATGATTTCTACGGTGTAGCGGTTCGATTGCGCAACGGGCAATAAGGAACTTTGCCCTAGGCCCTACCACCACGCATGCTGCGCCCTTTGCGGACCGCATCTTTGCCGAATTTTGCGCGCACGCTGTCCATGGCCCGTTCGGCCGCGGCGCGGCGTTCGGCCTTGCGGTCCAAAAGGTCGGGCGGATCGCACTCCACTTGGGGGCGAATCTGGCTCAAACCGACACCGAGCAGCCGGTAAGGCGTACCGGTGGCTTCGTGCTTCAAGAGCTTGGCCCCAATACGGAAGATCACATCCGAAAGTTGCGTTGGTGCATCGAGGCTCTCGCTCCGGGTTTTGATTCGGAACGACGCCGTTTTCAGCTTCAGGGTCACGGTGCGGCCGCCGATACCCGCCGCTTTTGCGCGCGCCGACACGCGCTCGGCCTGGTCCCACAGAACGTGTTCCAGCTCCGTCAACCGCGTGATGTCGTGTTCGAAGGTGGTTTCGGCCGATACGCTCTTGGCTTCGCCTTCGGGCTCTACCTCGCGCCGGTCCTCGCCATTGGCCAGGCCATGGAGCCAAAGGCCGGTTGCGCCATAACGGTCCGTCAAAACGCGCGCGCTCATGTCCTGAAGCTGGCCGATGCGAGAGATGCCGTCCTGGGCGAGGCGCTTTTCCAGCACCGGGCCCACCCCGCGGATGACAGAAATGGGCCGGACAGAAAGGAACTCCCTGGTCTCGGCCCGCCCGATCACGGCAAAACCGCGCGGCTTCTCGAGCTCGGAGGCAAGCTTCGCCAGAAACTTGTTATGAGAGAGGCCGATCGACACGGTAATGCCGATGTGCTCTTCGATCCGCTTAGCCAGCGCGGCCATGCTCTTGGCCGGCGCCATGCCATGCAGCCGTGCCGTGCCGGAGAGATCGAGATAGGCCTCGTCCAGCGACAATGGCTCGACCAGGGGCGTCAGCGACAACAGCATGGCGCGGATTTCACCCGCGACGGCCGCATATTTGCTCATGGTCGGCCGAATGACTGTCGCGTGCGGGCACAGTTTCAGCGCCTGGAACATCGGCATGGCCGATTTCACGCCGAATTTGCGGGCCTCATAGCAGGCGGTCGCCACGACGCCGCGTTGCCCGCCCCCGCCGACGATCAACGGTTTCCCCTTCAGCGAGGGATCGTCACGCGTTTCCACCGCAGCATAGAACGCGTCGCAATCCAGATGCGCGATGGTGAGATCACTCAGTTCCGGGTGCAGGAGGGTGCGCCCGCTGTCGCACGCGGGGCAGCGCGTGGATTCATGCGGCACATCGGCAAAACAGTCGCGGCAAAGCCCAGCCATACGAATCTCGCATTCGAGGACGCCATTATACGTGCATCCGCGCAAGGCGTAGGCCGTCTCGGCATTCTGTCCCCGGCTTCATTGGCAGTTTATGCCCGGAGAGGTTATTTAGACGCCCGCAAAATCAGGCAGGCCCATGTTCGATCAGATCCTCAAATTGTTGACCGCCCCAGAGCCCAAATCCGGCAGCCGCGATGATTTGCAGACCGCGGTTGCGGTTTTGCTGGTGGAAGCCGCCCGCCGCGACGACACCTTCGACGATGTGGAGCGCGCGGCCATCGAGCGCTTGCTGGCGCAAAAATTCGAGCTCTCGGCGGACGCCACGCGGCAATTAATCGTCCAGGCGGAAGCCACCGCCGACCGGACCGCGCAACTGCATCCCTTCACGCGGCTGGCCGTGGAGCGCATGGACCCGCAACAGCGCATCCGTCTCATCGAGATGCTGTGGGAGGTCGCCTATGCCGATGGCGTGCTCGATCCCGAGGAGGATGGGCTTGTGCGCCGCGTCGCGGGGCTCATCTATGTGTCGGACGCCGACCGCGTGGCGGCGCGCCAGCGCGTGCTCCAGCGGATGCAGCAAAGACAGAGTTGAAGTCCCGCGCAGTTGATACCGTCGCGCTCGGACCCCATATTTGGCTACATTAGCCAATGACCCCAAAGCATCTGTTTCATCCGGCCGTCGCCGCCTGGTTCGAGAAAAGCTTCCCCGCACCGACGGCAGCGCAGGCGGAGGCTTGGCCAGCGATTCGGACCGGGCAGAATGTCCTGATCGCCGCGCCCACGGGATCAGGCAAGACGCTGGCTGCGTTTCTGGCCGCCATCGATTCGCTGGTGCGGCAGGGGCTCATGGACGAGCTCCCGGACGAGACCCAAATTGTCTACATCTCGCCGCTCAAGGCCCTTTCGAACGACGTCCAGCGCAATCTGGAAGCCCCACTTGCGGGCATCAGCGAGGCGTTGCGGGCCCAGGGTTTGCCGGAGGTGGAAATCCGCACCTGGGTGAGGACCGGCGACACCCCGCCGGGCGAACGCAACCGCATGCGCCGCCGCCCGCCCCACATCGTCGTGACCACGCCGGAATCGCTTTACATCCTGCTGGGGTCCGAATCGGGTCGCGCGATGCTGAAGACGACGCGGACCGTGATCGTCGACGAAATCCACGCGCTGGCACCCAACAAGCGTGGCGCCCATCTGGCGCTGTCGCTCGAACGTCTGGCGGCATTGTGCGAGCACAAATTGCTGCGCATCGGCCTGTCGGCCACACAGAAGCCCATCGAAGAGGTGGCGCATTTCCTGGTGGGCGCCGATCCGCTCGCCCGCTGCAAGATCATCGACACCGGCCATGTGCGGGCGCGCGATTTGGCGCTTCAGCTTCCGCCCTCCCCGCTCGAAGCAGTGATGTCGAACGAAGTGTGGGAGCAGATCTACGACAATCTGGTGCAGCTCATCGAGGCGCACCGCACCACGCTGATCTTCGTCAACACGCGCCGGCTGGTGGAACGGGTCACGCGCAATCTCTCCGACCGGTTAGGAGAAGACGCCGTCGCCGCGCATCATGGCAGTCTTGCCAAGGAGCAGCGCCTGAATGCCGAGCAGCGCCTGAAGCACGGCAAATTGAAGGCGCTGGTCGCGACCGCGTCGCTCGAATTGGGCATCGACATCGGCGACGTCGATCTTGTCTGTCAGATCGGTTCGCCCCGTTCCATCGCGGCCTTTCTGCAGCGGGTCGGGCGCTCCGGCCATGCGGTGAATGGCACGCCCAAAGGCCGGCTCTTTCCGCTCTCGCGCGACGAGCTCGTGGAATGCACCGCACTGATCGACAGCGTCCATCGCGGCGAACTCGACCGGCTCGCCATCCCGTCTAACCCGCTCGATGTGTTGTCCCAACAAATCGTGGCCGAGTTGGCGGCGCGCGAATGGGGTGAGGACGAGCTTTATGGTTTGATCCGCCACGCATGGCCGTACCGCACGCTTGCGCGCGAAGATTTCGATGCGGTGGTAACGATGCTGGCTGAGGGCTTTACGACCCGCCGGGGCCGGCGCGGGGCGCTCATCCATCACGATGCGGTCAACCACATGTTGCGGGCACGGCGTGGCGCCCGGCTGACCGCGATCACTTCGGGCGGCGCCATTCCCGACAACGCCGATTACAAGGTCCTGCTCGAACCCGAAAACAATTTCATCGGATCGGTGAACGAGGATTTCGCGGTGGAAAGCCTCGCGGGCGATGTGTTTCAGCTTGGCAACCATTCCTACCGTATCATGCGGGTCGAACGCGGCACGGTGCGCGTGGAGGACGCCCATGGCATGGCGCCGACCATTCCGTTCTGGCTGGGCGAGGCGCCCGGCCGGAGCGATGAGCTTTCCGCGTCGGTCTCGCGACTGCGCGCCGATATGGGGGCGCATTTCTCGGCCGATCCTTCCGGGGAGCGCGCATTCGCCTGGGTGACGAAAGAGCTTGGCCTCGCCGATACCCCCGCACGGGAATTGGTGGATTATTTGAACGCGGGGCACGCCGCGTTGGGTGGGCTTCCGACCCAGGACACCATCATTCTCGAGCGCTTCTTCGATGAAGCCGGCGGCATGCAACTCGTGGTGCATTCGCCCTTCGGCAGCCGCATCAATCGCGCCTGGGGTCTGGCCTTGCGCAAACGCTTCTGCCGCAAGTTCAATTTCGAACTGCAAGCAGCGGCGACCGAAGACAATATCGTGCTCTCTCTGACCACCGCCCACAGCTTCGATTTGCCCGATGTGGCGCGTTATTTGAACTCAGGCACCATCGAAACATTGCTGGTCCAGGCGCTGCTCGATGCGCCCATGTTCGCCACCCGCTGGCGCTGGGTGATTGGCATATCGCTGGCCGAGCCGCGGTTCCGCGGCGGCAAGAAAGTGCCGCCACAGCTCGCGCGCATGGCCGCCGAGGATTTGCTTGGCTCGGTGTTCCCTGACCAGATCGCCTGCGCCGAAAATCTCGTCGGCGAACGCGAGATTCCCGATCACCCGCTGGTGAACCAGACCATCGCCGATTGCCTCACGGAGGCCATGGATCTCGCAGGCTTGGTCCGCGTGCTCAAGCGCATCGAATCCGGTGACATTCGCATCGTCGCCTGCGACCTGACGCAACCTTCGCCCTTGGCGCAGGAGGTCCTGTCCGCGCGGCCCTATGCCTATCTCGACGACGCCCCCTTGGAAGAACGCCGCACGCAGGCGGTGATGGGCCGGCGCTGGCTGGCGCCGGAAGCCGCCTCCGATCTCGGCCGGCTGGATGCCGAAGCAATCGCACGCGTGCGTGCCGAGGCGTGGCCGGAAGCGGCGAATGCCGACGAACTTCACGACGCATTGGTCTGGCTTGGATTCCTCTCCGAGGCCGAAGTGTCGACGCAAACCAGTTGGAGCGAATGGCTGCGCGCGCTAGCCGCGCAAAACCGGGTCGCCCAGCTTCATTTGGGCCCAAGCAAGATTTGGATCGCGGCCGAGCGTTTGCCGCAGTTCCGCGCACTCTGGCCGCTGGCGAACCTCGAGCCCGAGATCCGCGTGCCGGACAATTATGCGGCGCGGAATTGGACGCCCGAAGATGCGCTGGTCGAAATCGTCCGCGGCCGGTTGGAGGGGCTTGGCCCCGTGAAAGTGGACGCGCTGGCCGCCCCGCTCGAATTGACGGCCAGCGGCATCGCGGTCCCCTTGGCGTCGCTGGAAGCGGAAGGCTTTGCCATGCGCGGCCGGTTCACGCCGGGCAGCGAAACGGAGGAATGGTGCGAGCGGCGTCTGCTCGCCCGCATCCACAGCTACACGGTCAAACGCCTGCGCGCCGAAATCCAGCCAGTGGCGGCGCGCGATTTCCTGCGTTTCCTCGCGGCTTGGCACCATGTAACGCCCGATACGCGCATGGAAGGGCCGGATGCGCTCGACACCATCATCCACCAGCTCGAAGGCTTCGAGACACCTGCGATTGCGTGGGAGTCGGAAATCCTGCCCGCCCGGATCAAAGGATACGATCCGGCCTGGCTCGATGACCGCTGCGTCGCGGGCCACGTCACCTGGACGCGGTTGAAGCCGCGCAGCACGAGCAGCGATGCGAAACCCGCGCCAGTGCGCACGACACCCATTGCTTTGCTCGCGCGTCGCTACGCGCCGCTGTGGTCGTCGCTCGCCGCAAAGGCCGACGACATTCAGCCCGGACCGCAAGCGAAGCTGGTGGCGGATTTCATTCGGGAGCACGGCGCGTCCTTTTTCGATGAGATCGCCGAGGGCACCGGATTGTTGCGGGTCCAGGCCGAGGGGGCGCTCGCCGAATTGGTGGCGCTTGGCCTCGTCAACTCCGACAATTTCGGTGGTTTGCGTGCCTTGCTGGTGCCGGCCAGCGAGCGCAAATCGCCGGCCGCGGGGCGGCGGCGGCGCGCGGCCAAATTCGGCATGGATGATTCAGGCCGCTGGGCGCTGACGCGCCGCAATGCCGGCTCGCCGCAAACCGAAGCCCAGGCCATCGAGCACGTCGCACGCACGCTGTTGCAACGTTATGGCGTTGTGTTCTGGCGCCTGCTCGCCCGCGAAGCCGAATGGCTGCCGCCCTGGCGCGAGCTGTTGCGCGTTTATCGCCGCCTTGAGGGCCGCGGTGAAATCCGCGGCGGCCGTTTCGTTGCGGGCTTTTCCGGCGAGCAATTCGCGCTGCCCGAAGCTATCGGTGCTTTGCGCGAAATGCGGCGGCAGGAACATACCGGCGCATGGATTTCCGTTTCTGGCGCCGATCCGCTCAACCTCGCGGGTATTCTGACGCCGGGGCCGAAGCTTTCGGCGCTCACCGGCAATCGTCTGCTCTATCGCGACGGACTTCCCATCGCGATGCTCGGGGGCGGGGAGGTGCAGTTCCTGGAAACGCTGGACGCGAACGAGGAATGGCAGGCCAAGAAAGCGCTGCTGCGCGGCGGGATGCCGTCACCGCCGGACGCGCACGAATTGGACCAGCGGCGTGTGCGGGCACGGCCCGTGCTCGACGCCGCGCAATAATCAGGGCTTCGCGAAGGCCTGCAACTCGGCCACCGCTGCGCCGTCCTTGCGCGGGTCGGACGCGCCGAAATTGATCTTCTTGCCGAAGTCGCGCATCACCGCCTGGCCCGAGCCCATCCGCGTCGAGGAATAATCGCCGCGCATCACGATTTTATGGCCCATTGCGGTCAGTTCCTTGCGCGTGGCTTCCGGAATCCGCGCTTCGAAATTCACGTCGCACCCCGCGAAGGTTTCCTTCGAGAAGCGCGCCGCGTCCATCGCACCCTGCACATTCATGCCGTAATCGACGAGGTTCGAGACGAATTGCGCCTGCGCCTGGGCCTGGTTCCATCCCCCCATGATACCAAATGCGATGCGCACATCGCCCTTCTGCATGAAGGCCGGGATGATCGTATGCACGGGCCGCTTGCGTCCGGCGAGCACATTGGGATGGTTCTTGTCGAGCACGAACAATGCGCCGCGATTTTGCAGCACGAAACCGGCGCCGCCCACGGCGATGCCCGCCCCGAAGCCGACGGTCGAATAATTGCTTTGAATCAGCGATACCATATTGCCGTCCTTGTCGACGGCCGAAAGATAGGTCGTGCCATTATCCGTCTGCGGTGGCACGCCGGGTCCGACATCGCAGGCGGCCTTCGCCTGGTCGATCAGCTTGGCGCGCTCGGCGGCGAATTCTTTCGACTTCAAACCCGCGACCGGAATCTTCGCAAAGCGCGGGTCCGCGTCATAGCGGATCATGTCGGCATAGGCGATCTTCTTCGCCTCGATCATGCTGTGCAGAGCGGCCACCGAATTGTGGCCCATCTGGGCGAGTGGAAAATGCTCCATGATGTTGAGCATTTCGAGCGCGGCGATGCCCTGCCCGTTCGGCGGTAATTCATAGACCGTCCAGCCGCGATAGGTGGTCGAAATGGGTTCGACCCATTCGGCATTATATTCGGCCAGATCCGGCGCCTTCATCACGCCGGCATGGGTGGCAAAGGTCGCCAGCATCTTCTTCGCGACCTCGCCTTTGTAAAAGGCATCGCGCCCTTGCGCCGCAATCTGACGATAGCTCCAGGCGAGGTCCGGGTTCTTGAACACTTCACCGACCGCCGGAATATGGCCCAGGGGCATGTAGGTCTTCGCCGTCGGTTCGTCCTCGCGCAAGATTTTCTCGCTGTCGCGCCAATAGGCCTGGACCACTTCGCCCACCGGAAAGCCGTTCTCGGCATAGGCGATGGCGGGCGCGAGAAGTTCGCCCAGTTTCTTCGTACCGAAGCGCTTCGAAAGCTGATCCCAGCCCTCGACCGCACCGGGTACCGTTACCGAATTGATGCCTCGCTGTGGCATCTCCTTGATGCCTTTGCCGAGGAGATAATCCGCCGTCAGCGCCGCCGGCGCCCAGCCCGACGCGTTGAGGCCATAGAGCTTGCCGGTCTTGGCTTCATAAACGATTGCGAAAAGGTCCCCGCCAATCCCATCGTTCATCGGCGCGATGAGGCCCATCATCGCGTTGGTCGCGATGGCCGCATCGATGGCGTTGCCGCCCGATTCCAGAACGCGCGCGCCGACCTCGGAGGCCAGCACCGATTCGCTCGCGACCACGCCCAATTGGGAGCCCACCATGGAGCGCGATTGCGAGCGGTCTTGCGCGAGCACTGCGGGAGCCGTGAGGCCGAGCGCGATGGTGGCGGCTGTGGCGGCGGCAAAATGCTTCAGCATCGATGGGATCCCATGCATTGGTGGCAGGCCGGCTCAGCACAGAATAGCACTGCCGCTTTGCAATTCCACACAGCGCGGCAGTTCTTTTGCGCCTTCAAGGGGTTGGTGGACCGTGGCCCGCAAGCAGGCGCCGTGCGCGGATCGCCATTTCCAGCGCCTGAGCCAGCAAAAGGCCAAGCGCAAAGATAACGAAAACGTCGTTGATAAAGACCGCACTCAGCCCCCAGCCCGGGGCTTCCATTCCGAGACCGGCCCGCAAGCCGGCGCGCAAGACGATCAACCCCAACAGAAAATAGATCGCCATCGGGCTCGCCTGCATGCTGAGCGCGCGTGTCGCGGGATCCACTGCAATATGCATGAACCGCCCGCGCTGCCAACCGAACAGGCCGCCGATCAGGAACGCGAGGCTAAGCCATATCCAATCCCGCAAGGGCAGTGGAAATTGCGTCACCACAAGCCCAGCCATGACCGCGAAGATCGCGGGAGGTATCCAGAGCCGATTCAACCGCAAGGGAACCGTGCGCTTCATCCGGCGCATACGAAAAGACAAAAGCAGGACGATAATGACCGCAGCTATGACATAAGCGACGATATTGGCCTGACCCGGATGCATCTGTCGTTCATGGATCGCTACATTCCGCAGATGGTGTTTTAGGCCAGCCCTTCAAGCCAGGAAAGCAAAAGCTGCTTGTGGCCCGATGCCCCAATTTCGTGAATCGCGGTGAGGCCTGTCCAACAGGACGGATTCTTGCCCCTAAGCCGCTACGGCCAAATTCCCGCCATCCGTGAGCACATCCCAGAACGAGGGCCGTTCCCGCTTCATCGCCGCCAAGACTTTCGACAGCGTGCAAACGCAAGGCTGGCGCACGCCATGAAAATCCACCAGCGGTCCGACGGGCTCCACATAGAAGGCCATCGCATCCAGCATTCGCTTCAAGGACGGTTCGATGACGCAATACCAATGCGTGATGCCGTTCGCGACGCTCATCCGGATCAGCATCTGAATCAAGCCAAGCCGCATCAGCGGGCCGGCGCGGTAATCCACCGGAGAACCGTCGTTCTTTGGAACGGACAGGCGACGAAGAGAAAGCTTCGAGATACTGAACCGCGACACTTCCGCCGTCGAAGCGATGGGCGCGGACGCGGCAAGCCTTGCCGATTCATGGCGCAGAAGCCGTTGGATGACAAAGCTGCGCTCCGGCGTCTTGGGAAGCGGTAAAACCAAACGGGCGGTGCCCAAAGCGGTTCCTGTGGGGCGATGAAGCAGAAGGCCCTGAACCGCATGGGAATCGAATTCATCCCGTTCCAGCTCATTGGGGTGCGCGGCCGAGTCTTCGAACCCTTTCTCCACGCAATAAATTTGATAGCGCAACCGATAAGCGGCACCGACGAATGGCGGTTTGTCAGCATTTATCGTCGTGAAATGCGATTTGAAGCAGTGAAGCAGGGATTGCGGTTGATTTGAGACCGCCACGGGTGTCTCCCGCGCGGAATTGAAGGCTGCACTTTGAAACATCGGTCATTTCCTTCTATTCAGCGTCGAAATCCGAAAAGGGACATGACCACCAAAAAACGTCGCGTTGCACTCGTCAGTATTTGCTATCGATTCCAATTAATGCAATTCGCTCCGTAGGATACTCCGAGTACGGAACATCCCCCCGGATTTTTATAGTAAATGGCACTCGCGATTGTCCTGTGATAAAAATGGGCGGACGCATCGATGCTCCAAACAATTTTTCCGACGTCGAAGTGAATTCGACGATCGTTTTAAACAAATCTTAAGGATGTTTTTCTATGGCGTAACGGACGCACTGCAAACAGGCGCATCTGCATTCGCGCCGGTTGCGGCGTGGGTGCAGATTTTGATTCCACCATCCGAACCCAAAAGCCAGATCACCGCGACATTCTCGTTCACGCCGGAACCGATGCCCTGATAGGTGGCCCTCACGACGGGCGCCGCGGCACGCGCCGGCGCCGTGATTTGCTGAACCAAGCCGATGCCGATGGCAGCAGCCACAATGCTCAACACAACGATTTTCGTACGCGTCATCAAATTGTCTCCTTTGTACACAAGCGAACATACATCGCGCTTGCACAGCCGCGCGCGCCCGTTTCAGCATGCCTGCAACGAGCGGCCATGGCTACGCGTCGAATGATTCGCGCGGCTATTTCTTCACGAACCGGCGGAAATTGAGCGTGTTGGTGAAGCCACCATAAACATTGCCTGTATCGTCGACGGCAACACCTTCCAGCGTGTTCGTTTCGTTCCACGGGATGAACGCCGTCACCTTGCCGTCCTTGACGCTGCCAATCCGGATGCCCTGCTTGTAGCCGGGATTGACTTTGTCGCTCGATGTCGAATCCGCGACGTAGATAATATCGTTCTTGTTGATATAGACGCCGCTCGGCCGGCCGAATTGCCGCCATTCGGCTAGGAATTTGCCATCCTGATCGAAAATCTGAATGCGGCTATTGGAGCGGTCGGCGACATAGAGCTTGCCCGCCGAATCCATGGCGAGACCATGGGGCGCATCGAATTGGCCCGGGCCCGTGCCGTGATCGCCCCACGTCTTGATAAATTTGCCGTTCTTGTCGAATTTGACGATGCGC
>DATLVC010000402.1:0-5368 GCA_035577685.1 Micropepsaceae bacterium
TGCTGTTCGACCGGGGCCTGTATCTGAGCGGCGAAGAGCGGCGCGCGTTGACAGCGTGAACCCGCCAAGAACGCTCAATTTTTGCGCCACGAATCCCAGCGCGCCTGAAGCCCCTCACCGTGCTTCGTCCACCAATCGGGATCGACGGCTAGGGCGCGCGCGAAATTGGTGCGCGCAGTCGGAAGATGCGGCAGCATCTCCGCCTTGTTTTCCGGATTGAGGCCAACCAGCGCCAGCGCCGAAAAACGCGCAGGCCCATAGGGAAGAAGCTCCGCCTCCTGGGCGAGGGGCGCGGCCCCGGTGGCAAAGCGGATGAAATCGACCGCGAGCTTTTTGTTGGGGTCGCCTTTCGGTATGCCGAATACGTCGAGCTGATAAAGCTGCCCGTCCCAGATGGTGCGGATCTTGGGCTCCGGATCGATGCTGAAGATGCGGGCATTCAGGACCGTCGTCATCGCGACGTCGCCGCGCGCCAGCATCTCGGCGGGTTCTGCGGCACGCCGCCACCATTTGATGCTGGATTTGATCGTGTCGAGCTTAGCGAACGCGCGGTCAGCCCCTTCCTTGGTGCCGAGAACGGCATAGACCTGCCAATATTTCACGCCGTCGGCGAGGAGGGCGAGTTCGAGATTGTATTTCGGGCTGCCGTCCCGCAGCCCCCGCGCACCGGGAAAGCGCGCGAGGTCGAAGAAATCATTGGCGGTCGCCGGTTGGTCATCGCCGAACCGGCTGGAATCCACGCCGATCACCTGGCTGTAGACGACACTGCCGACCCAGCATGGGCCGAGCGCTCCGGGCACAAAGTCGCGCTGCGCGCCGTTTCCGTTCGCGCCCGGCGGGAGCTCGATGTCCTGGAGATTTTCGAGCAGCCCCTGGCGGCAGGCCGCGGCGGCGTCCTCGAGCTCGAGATCGACAACATCCCATTGTACGTCGCCCGCGGCGACCTGGGCGGAAATCTCCTTCAGGCCGCCGCCATAATTGGCAACTTTGACGTCCACATGGGATTTATCCGTGTACGGATGGAAAAGCGCGAGCGTCTGGGCGCGGCCGTAAACATCCCCCCAGCTCACCACTGTCAGAGACGGCGGGGGGCGCGTGACCCAGTAAAGGGCCCCGGCGACAAGGGCAAGGATGATGAGGGCGGGGGCAAGCCAACGCGGACGTTTCATGATCGGACGCTATTGGTTCTTCTTCTTGCCTGCACCTAAAATGGATTTCAGAGACAGACCGGGCTGGGTCAGGACATCGAGAGGCGAATTGGCGCCGCTCTGCAATTTCTCGACGACGGATTTGGCAAGGCCGCGCACATCGGGCCCATAGCTCGGTTTGTCCCAGGGACCTTTCGCATAGAACGGAACGCCGATATCGACAAGCTTCAGCCCGGGGATACCCTTCACCTCCTTGGGCTCGAAATGAAATTCCAGCGTGCGCGCGCCAAGATTCACCTCGCCGCGGCCGTTCAGTTCGACATTCGGGTTCACCAGCTGAAAATCATTGGTCCGCATGACGCCATGATCGATCGTGAAACTCGCGCCCATTTTGCCGAACGGAGTCTTGGCGGTTTCTCCGATCGCCGCCCCCAACGCGTCGCCATTGACCACCGATTGGATCACGCGCGAAATCGCTACGAGGTCGGCGCCGGTGATTGCGCCATCGGTGAAGCGGATTTCGCCCTTGCCGCCCATGTTTCCGACAATCGCCTTGGCGGTGTCACCCGTCGAGGCGATATCGTAATGGACAGCGCCTTTGCCGTCGATCCGGCTGAAGCTCATGAGCTGCGTCAGGAAGGGCTGCACCTTGATATCGCTGACATCGAGCGTGCTGTGGAATTGGGGCATGGGCTCGCGCGCGTCCACGGTGAGGCTGGCTTTGCCGGTGCCGCCATAGGCCGTGACGTTTGTCATATCCGCCCGCAGCACGCCGTCTTCTAGGCTGGTCTTGATAATGGCCTGATCGAGTTTGAGGTTCGGCAGCAAGAGCTCGCCGACCATCAATGTCAGATTGGCATCGACCGCCTTCAGTCCGCCGAGTGCAATCGGCGCTTGCGGGTTCGACGTTTTCGCCTTGGCGGCCTTGACCGTATCGTCGTCCGCGCCCGGTGCGAGATAGGGATTGGTGTCAAGCCGGTCGATCGAAACCTGGCCCTTCAGCGCGAGCACTTTGGGATTGGTGTCGAGCGACAGATCGCCGTTCAAATTCATTTGATCGAAGGCGAGATGGGTGTGGGAAAGCGAATAGAGGCCGTCACGGGCGCTGAAATGGCCTTCGAGCGCGAGCAGCCCAAAGCCGTTTCCGGCCGGCAGCGGGTTGCCCAGCCAGGCGGCCAGGCTGCGCACCGAATGAGCGCCCAGCTTCAACGAACCTGAGATGCCGCCTTGGGCGCCGAGCTGGCCGGTGAACTCCGCATTGATGACGTTGGAGCCGATGGAGATGCGGCCCCCCGTCGGGCGCGCATTCAACAAATCGCCGAAATTGTCGAGGCGGCCGTCGATTTTCAGAGTCTCGCCATTGTAGGTGAGCGACCCGCCCAGCGTGAGCGGCAGCGCCAAAGTCGGCCTCGAACTATCCGGCATGTCGAGCGAAAGCGACACATTGGTCAGCACGGCGCTTTTGCCGCTGGTCCCATCGAAATAGCTGACCGAACCGTCCCTGAGGTTGAGATGCGAGAAGCCGATACGGTCGAGCGCTGCGGCATCGGCGGGCTTGCCCGACTGGGGGGCCTTTCCGAACGACCAATTGGGCGTGGTGTCCTTCGCGACCTCGAGGTGGATCGTGGGCTTCTCCAGCGTCAGTGCGGTGACTTTGAGGTCGCCCGAAAACAGGGGCATGAGCTTGGCGCCGACGACCAATTTTTCGGCCGTGATCATTTGCGGGTCGCGCGCGCCCGGCACATTGCCGATCGCGACGTCGGCGAGCGACAGTCCAAAATCCGGGTAAAAGGTTAGGTGCAGCGGCCCCTTGATATGGACCTCACGCGATAAAGCACGGCTCGCGACGCCTTCGATGCGGGCACGGTAAAAGTTGAGCGGGATCAAAAAAGGTGTCGCCAGAACCACTAGAATGACGGCGAGGACGATCAGCTCGATGCGGGTGTGGCGGCTCATGAAGTTCCTTAAGCGGTCAATAGAAAGAGGGAAAGCCCAATTCCCAGGGTCGCTGCCAGCCTCCCTCGCCATGACGGCGAAAATACGTCGGCATAAGGCCTCTTTTTTGCGATTGCGCGGCCGGACATAATGCTTATGATAATCATTCGCATATAAGAACCAAGCCCATGCGTTTTAGTTTTTCCATTGCGGTGCTTGCCCTTGGCGTTGTCGCCCTGGCTGGACCTGCCGTTGCGGCGGATGCGCTGAACATCTATTCGGCCCGGCACTATGATTCGGACGAGCTGCTTTATGACGGTTTCCAGAAGGCGACCGGCATTCCTGTGAACGTCATCGAGGGCGACGGGCCGGAGCTGCTGGCCCGCATGAAGGCCGAAGGGAAGAACTCCCCCGCCGACGTGTTCCTGACGGTCGATGCGGGCAATCTCTGGCTGGCCGAGAAGGAGAATCTGTTTCAGCCGGCGCAATCCAAGATTCTGGACGCACGGATTCCGGCCTCCCTCAAGAGCCCGAAGAATTTGTGGTTCGGTTTTTCCACACGGGCGCGGCTGATCTTTGTGAACGCCAAGAAGGTCGATCCGCAACTGGTGCAGACTTATGACTCGCTGGCCGATCCGCGTTTGAAGGGCAAGATCTGCATGCGGTCGAGTTCGGCGGTCTATAATCTGTCGCTCCTTGGCGCGATGGTTGCGCATATGGGACCCGCCAAGGCCGAACAATGGGTCAAGGGTGTGGTGGCGAATTTCGCGCGGCCGCCGCAGGGCGCGGACACCACGCTGCTGCAAAGCGTGGCGGCGGGCGAATGCGGCGTCACCATCGCCAATCATTATTATTTCATGCGGCTGGTGAATTCGAAGGTGAAGGCCGAGCGGGACGCGGCCAAGAAATTGACGCCGATCTTCCCGGACCAGGACGGTTTCGGCACGCATGTGAACGTGTCGGGCGGGGGCGTGATGGCCTCAGCTCCGCACAAGGCGATTGCGGTGAAGTTCCTCGAATTCATGGCGAGCGACGCGGCGCAGAACATCATCGCGGGCGCCAATTATGAATTCCCCGCGGTAGCGAGCATGCCGATCACGCCCGAATTGAAGACCCTGGGCAAATTCAAGACCGATCCCTTGAACGTCTCGTTCTACGGGCAGAACCAGGCCCAGGCGCAAGCGATCTTCGACCGCGCCGGCTGGCGGTGATCTAGACTTTCACATCGACCTTGTGGGCGTGCTTGGCGGGCGATGAAGATTTCGCCTCGGTCTGAGGTTTTGCCGGCTGCTTGTGCGCAGTTTCGGTCTTTGCCTGTGGCGCGTGATGCTGCTGGGGTGGCGCTGCTGCGCCAATCGAAGACACGGACATTTTCCACCCGATATGTGACCTACGCCTGGGACAGTGGGCGCGAGATATGAAGAGAAGGTTTGGAAGGGTGGTTAACCGCCGGGCCGCAGAAAACAGGGTTAGTTTTTGTAGCCGAATTTGATGCTTTGATAGATGCGCTCCACCAAAGCTGCATCATCGGGTTTCGCCACCGATCCCCCGACAATGAGGCTTAACGGGCCGAGCAGATCGTTCTCCACGGCGGGCACATAGAGGCCAACAAAATAAGGATGCGCCGGATCGGCCGTTGCCGCATTAGTGATCGCGCCGGGTTTTTCATCGACGACCAGCTTGGTCTCGGTGGTGTTCTTGGCGCCTTCGGGCAATTTCACCGCGTCGCGATGATAGCCGAACTCGACCGGCAGATCGAAGCCTGGACCATGGAAGGTACCCGCGAAAGCGTCGCCGGTTCGGATGCGTTCGAATGTGGTACCGGGCGGCGCCTTTACGGTGAACATCGGCCCGGCCGCGACCTCGATCCAATCGGCGGGGACGGCATCCGCGGCGACGCTGCCCTTTGCAAATCCAAGCGCCAGGAAACCGGCAAGCACAAACCTTGAGAGCCGCATGGTTTGGGTTCCTCCGTATCTTTCAATTGTCATTCCCGCACCTGCGGGAATCCAGCGTTTTCTTATTACGGCACTGGCGGAGGCTCGTTGCCCCCATGGGCGGACGAGGCGATGCTGCGGATCAAGACGATGCAGGGAATGACGCCGGCGGCGACGATGGCGAGGGACGGTGCGGCCGCCCAGGACAATCTTTCGTCGGAGGCATAATTGTTGGCGGCAATGGCGAGCGTATCGAAATTGAAGGGCCGCAGCATCAAAGTCGCAGGTAATTCCTTCATCACATCGACAAAAACGAGAAGTGCGCCGGTCAGCACGGATGGCGCGATC
>DATLVC010000403.1:0-10036 GCA_035577685.1 Micropepsaceae bacterium
CGAATCGACGAAGGTGTCGAAGGTGTCGGTCTCGCGCGTCGCCTTGCCACCGCAGATCGGGCATTTCACATGCTTCCACGTCGGATGATGATCGAGCGGATTGCCCGGAACGTCGAAGCGCACATCGTCCGGCAGCGTCACCGGTAGATTGCGCTCGGGCACCGGCGCCATGCCGCACATCTCGCAATGGATGATCGGAATGGGGCAGCCCCAATAACGCTGCCGCGAGACCAGCCAATCGCGCAGGCGGTAATGCACCTCGCGCTTGGCCGTGTCTGCGGCTTCGAGCCGCCCGGCAACCGCGTTCTTGGCGCTGTCCACATCCAGCCCGTCGAGAAACCGCGAATTCGCGAGATGTCCGGGGCCGGTATAGGCCTCCTCGCCAATCGCGAAGGCCTTGGCATCGGCGCCATCCGGAATCACCACAGGAGTGACCGGCAGGCGATAATTGCGCGCGAAATCAAGGTCGCGCTGGTCATGCGCCGGGCAGCCGAAAATCGCGCCCGTGCCATAGGCCATCAGCACGAAATTCGCCACATAAACGGGCAACTCCCAATTCGGGTCCAGTGGATGCACCGCCTTGAGGCCGGTGTCGTAGCCCTTCTTTTCGGCGGTTTCGATCGTCTCTTCCGCCGTGCCGCCCCTGCGGCATTCCGCAACGAACGCGGCGAGCTTCGGATCGGAGGCCGCCAATTGCTCCGTCAACGGATGATCGGGCGACAGCGCCACAAAACTCGCGCCGAACAGAGTGTCGGGGCGCGTGGTGAAAACTTCGACATTGGGAACGGGGGCCTGTTTCAATTCGAACGCGACGCGCAGGCCCTCCGACCGCCCGATCCAGTTCTTCTGCATGATGCGGACCTTGTCCGGCCAGCGCTCGAGCGTGTCGAGGCCCGCCAGCAGATCGTCGGCAAATTGCGTGATGCGGAAGAACCATTGCGACAGCTTGCGCCGTTCGACCAGCGCGCCCGAACGCCAGCCGCGCCCTTCGATCACCTGCTCATTGGCAAGAACGGT
This sequence comes from Micropepsaceae bacterium, assembly GCA_035577685.1. Taxonomy (GTDB): domain Bacteria; phylum Pseudomonadota; class Alphaproteobacteria; order Micropepsales; family Micropepsaceae; genus CAIYRG01. The sequence continues at coordinate 1,018 of DATLVC010000403.1, forward strand.
GCCGTCGACGGGGTCCCAATTCACGTCGGCTTCCGCGCGATAGACCAGCCCCATGCGGAAGAAATCGAGAAACAGCTTCTGCTGCTTGGCGTAATATTCCGGATCGCAGGTGGCGAATTCGCGTGACCAATCGATGGCCAAGCCCATGGCCTTCAACTGCTCGCGCATGGAGGCGATGTTGGCGTAGGTCCATTCGCGCGGATGCACGCCCTTCTCGCGGGCGGCATTTTCCGCCGGTAGACCGAAAGCATCCCAGCCCATCGGGTGCAGCACGTTGAAGCCTTGCGCGCGCTTGAAGCGGGCGATCACGTCGCCCATGGTGTAGTTGCGCACATGGCCCATATGGATGCGGCCCGAGGGATAGGGGAACATCTCGAGCACATAGCATTTGGGAAGCGCAGACTGGTTCGACGCCGCGAAGACATCGCGCGCAGCCCACACATCCTGCCAGCGCGTTTCCGATTCTTTTGCGTTGTAGCGCGCCACGCGAAGCCCCCGAATCCGGTTCGAAGCCTAACCGCCCCCGCTTACCAGCGCCAAGGCGGTTGGGGGGCGTTCGAACCGGGCCTTAGCTATCGTCTATTGCGGTGTGGTCGCAAGCCGAAGCTCGCGCGCCCGCGCCAGGATCGCGTTTTCCAGCTTGATCCCGGTGTCGGGATTGACGGCGGCATCCGCCCAGCCATTGGGATTGCGCAATTGGCGGAACACCGAAACTTTCACCGCGTCGGCCCTGAGGCGCTTGTCCAGGATATAGACCGTCACCTTCATGTGCTCATCGGGCTTATCAGGCGCGGCATACCAATCGCTGATCACGACGCCGCCGACGGGATCGGCCGAGGCTAGCGGCATGAAGTTCAGCGTGTCCAGCGTCGCGCGCCACAGATAGGAGTTGACGCCAAGCTGCGGCATATCGGTGGCGGTCTGGTCGTCGCCGCTGCCGCCAAAGGGCCAGAACCAGGAACCACCGCTGCTGCTGGTCGAGGCGGTGCTGGCGGCAACGCTTTGCATCGAATCATCGGAGCTGCAGGCGGCAAGCAGACACGCAACTGAGGCGAGGATCACAATCCGCATATATCGTCCCTATGAACTCCGTGAGCGTCAGCCCTTATTCGCGGGCCGTGCCGCCACGGAATACAAGCCCCAAAGCCCCATTGGTTTGGCTTATAATGAGACGTAGGCGGGGGCGCAACGCCTCACGCCCGCGCGGCAAGCCACATATCGCCCGCCACCGCGACGTTTCTATTTCTCTCCGGCGTTCTTTTTGTCCGTATCCGTCGGACAATCACCGGATTCCCGCACGAATGGCCACAGCCAGCCTTTTTGGCAGGCGGGCGCGCCAGTGGCATTGCTCGGAGCCGAGGCGGAAGCTGGAGCTGGCGCGCCGGTGCCGTTCGATTCTGCGGCCGTTAGGGTGGGTGGTGCAGGAGTGGCGGCCGACATCTGTGCCATCGTGGGCGTTACGCCCGCTTTTTTGTCCGTATCCGTGGGACAATCGCCGGATTCCCGCACGAAGGGCCAGAGCAAGCCGCGCTGGCAGGAAGCCGCAGCAGGAGCGCGGTTCGGAGCCGGCGCTGGCGCACCTGCGCCGTTGTTTGGCGCTGCGGCTGGAACGGGCGCAGCCGGCGTCACGGCACTCATCTGCGCACTCGCGGGCGTTACGCCGGTTCCTTTCTCCGCAGCCGTCGGACAGTCGCCAGCTTCCCGCACGAAGGGCCACAGCCAGCTGCGCTGACAAGACGGGGCGGTCGGAGCCTGGGTCGCATTGGGCACATCACCCGGCGTGGCGCTGGCTTGGATTAAACCAGGGCCGCCACCGTAGACGCCCGTCTTGCCTTCCTTTTTCTCAGCTTCCGTGAGGCAATCGCCGGGTTCGCGCTGGAACGGCCATAAGGTGCCTTTGTTACAGGCAATGCCCGCCGGTCTGTCCGGCGGTTGGGCGCCGAATATCGACGTGGTGGTGATCAATTCGCCGCCATTGTTATTGCCACCGCTGCCGCCGCTGAAAATCGACGTGCCGAAAATGCCGCTGCCACTCGAACCGGAGTTCTGCACCGGAGTCGCGGAGGGTTTGATCGCGCTGACATCGACATTGGTATTCACCGGACCGCTATAGACGCCGGTCTTGCCCGACGCGATTTCGACATCGGTCAGGCAATCTCCTGCGGTGCGCACGAACGGCCACAGCATCCCCTTGTTGCAATCCGCAGCCAAGGCCGAGCCAGTTCCCGCGAAGCCAGCTCCCGCCACGAACGCGACGCATGCGACGACTGAAACAATACGCATCTCAAGCTCCCGCCGTTGGAGGCGCGGTACTCGCGCGCCACGGACATTTATACTGCCGTGGGGCGGATTCGCAATGTGGCGGCCTTGCCGATGCCCGATGGCCGCGCATTAGTGTGCGCAGGCGATTCGAGGCATCCGCATGGTTCATCACAAAAATCTTCGCGTGATTTTCCTTGCCGTGGCGGCGGCCGGCGCCCTTTTCCCAGCGTTCGACACGCGTGCGGCCGAGGATTCCGGCGACATCCGGCAGGCTCTGGCGCTCGATCCGCCGGAATTCGATATCGGCGATATCACGGTCAAGCTTGGCGGATTTGCCGGCGGCGTCCTTTTCGATGCGCATCAATCCGGAGGTCCCGGCTTTCCGGGCGGCTACGACATCGCGCGCACCGGTGGCGAGGGGCGCGCGCATATTCTCGCCCAGCACATCTTCGACAATGGGCTGATCCTGGGTGCGGGCGGCAATTTCCTCCTCTTTCACGACAGCCTGTCCGGCGATCAATACGGCAATGATTTTGTCGAAAAAGCCTTCGTCTTCGCGCAAACCGGCTTCGGTCGCGTCGAGATCGGCGAACAGGACGGCGCCGGCTTCACGCTGGGCATGACCGGGCCTACGACCAATGACGAGGTAACGCTGGAAAACCGCAAGATCTCGCTGTTTCGCGATCCGATCACCGGCGAGAACTTCGCGCGCGTCTTCGAACTGGTCGCGACCGTGCAGAGCACGGAGAATTTCGCCAAGATCAATTACATGACACCGCGCCTGTTCGGGATTCAAATCGGCGCCTCCTTCACGCCGGAGACAGTGCGAACGCCGCTTCCCTTTACCGGCAATCCCGTCAGCGACGCCGATCAGCAGCACAACATCTGGGAAGTGGCCGCGAGCTATACGGGTTATGTCTCGAATTTCGCGCTCGGCCTGTCGGCCGGATATGCGCAAGGGTCACTGAAAAACGGCACGCCGGGAGCGGACAATCTGTACGATTGGGCTTTGGGCGCGCAGCTCGCTTACATGCTCTCCGATGTCAAATTGTCCGTGGGCGCCGCCTATCGCGAAAGCAATACCTATCTCTTGCAGATCGATTCCGCCCTTGCCCATGGCGGAACGCACGCCACACATCTGTCGGCAACTGCGGAATGGAATCGATGGATTGCCGGCGTGGAATATTCTTTGGCCGAAGTGACCGGTCCCACCGATTACGACATCCACGGCTATCAAATTTCGGCGGGATATAAGGTTAACGACAATCTGCAGATCACCGGCGGCTGGCAATGGTATGATTACCGGCGCAATCTCGGCACGTTCTACAACGGCCTGCCGCGCATCGAGATGAATGCGGGATTTCTCGCCTTCACCTATGAGCTGTGAGCCGGCGCCAACGCTTCGATCGCAGCGATGCCGGCAAGCCGCGCGCCGGCAAGTCGCCGAATTGTTTCACAATTGACGCCACCCAGCGCATAGACTGGCAAGGGCGCGCGCGTGACGGCCAGGCGAAAGCGCGAAACGCCGATGGCTTCACGTCCGACATGGCTTCGGGTGGCAAAGACCGGAGCGAAAAGCGCCGCGTCGCAACGCGAGCGCGCTGCCGTGACGATGCCGCGAGCCGAATGGGCGGCACCCGTGATCAGCCATGAGGGATGCAGCGCCTTCCAATGCGCCGCCTCGCATATGCGGTTTTCGGGAAGATGCAGCCCATCGCATCCGATGCGCGCGGCGAGTGCGGCATCGCCGGCAACCAAGAGACGAAGGCCGCGTGCGCGGGCGATTCGGTGCAAACTCTCCGCCAATTCCGCGCGGACGCGCGCATCGGTGTGGCGCAGGATGATGGCCGCGCCCTTTGGCAACGCGCGCGCGGCGGCAAGCGGATTGGGCAGCCGCTGTTCATCTGTCATCAGGATCAAAGGCGGTAGGCCGGAGAGCTTCGCGTTGAGCAGGCGCGCCGCCCTTGCTAGTTTCGCGCGCGCCCATGCAGATGCCATGATGTGATCTCCGAAGCCGCCACCATATCCGTCGATCCGGCCACAAATCTCAAGGCAGTTCTTGCCCGGATTGCGGCTGCGCGGGCTGCCGCCATCGCGCCAGCCGAGCAAACGCGCCTGATCGCCGTCAGCAAAGGCCACGAGCCCGAGCGCATTCTGCCGGTGCTTGAGGCGGGCCATCGCATCTTCGGCGAAAACCGCGTTCAGGAGGCGAGCCGCAAATGGCCCGAACTGCGCGCGCGGTTTTCGGGCGTGGAGCTGCACCTGATCGGGCCCTTGCAGACCAATAAGGTGCGTGAGGCATTGGTGCTGTTCGATGCCATCCATTCGCTCGACCGGCCGAAACTCGCCGAAGCCCTGAAGGCCGAAATCGAAAAGACAGGAAAGATCCCGCAACTTTTTGTGGAGGTGAACATAGGCGAGGAGCCGCAGAAAGCGGGCATCGCCCCCAAGGAGACGGTCGCCTTTGTGCGCCATTGCCGCGATACGCTGCACCTTCCGGTGCTGGGTTTGATGTGCATTCCGCCTACGGATCAGGAACCGGCGCTGCATTTCGCGCTGCTAAAGAACATCGCGCGCGAATGCGGCCTGGTCTATCTCAGCATGGGCATGAGCGATGATTTCGAGATGGCGATCCGCTTCGGCGCGACGCATGTGCGCGTCGGCACCGCGATCTTCGGCGAACGGGCGAAGTGAACTATTCGGCCGGCGTGGTGCGCGGCGCGTAGCGATGCAGCAGCGCGCCATGTTCCGAAAGCCAGGCCTGGCTTTTCTCGACATCGGGGACCAGGAGCTCGACCAGCCGCCAGAAGCGCGGACGATGATTGAGTTCGCGCAGATGCGCCACTTCATGCGCGACGACATAATCGAGCACCGAAGGCGGCGCGAGCACGAGGCGCCACGAAAAAGAAAGGCTGCGCGCGGACGAGCAGGAACCCCAGCGGCTTGACGTGTCGCGAATGGTGATGCGCTTCGGCCGTACGCCCAACCGCGCGGCGTGTTCGGCAACACGTTCGTCGATTTTCTTCCGCGCCTCGCGCTTCAGCCAATCGATGAGCCGACGCGGCGCATGTTCGGGCCTGCCGCCGACCCGAATGGTCGGACGCAACGCATCGCGATCGATCCACACCGGACCCTTTCCTTCACCGGGACGAATCACATGTTCCGCGCCTTTGAACAAAATCGTGGAGCCGAGATCGATCTGCACCGGTTCGGGCACGTCGGCGAGGCGGCGTCCGATCCAATCCCTTTCCTTGCGTGCGAAATCGAGCGCGCGATCGAAGGAACGCGACGACGGAGACACGACGGAGACTTCACCGGTTGCCGGATCGACTTTCACAATGAAGCGCCGCGCGCGCGGATTGGTGCGAAGAATCACTTCGATGGATTTGCCGTCGATCTTCAATAGCTCGCGCTTGATGCGCCGTGCCGGTTTTGCATTCGCATCATCGCGGAATTTTTTGTGCATACCGATCATAATTGTCCCCGATGACCCACGAATCCCATTCGTGCCCAATCAAGCCAGATTTCCTGTAGCGCCGTCCCGATTCGCCTGCTCCGCCATTGGCGAAATCCTTTCGGCAAGCGCCATTAAACCTTGCCCTTCGCAGCAAACAAGCCCAAAAATTAGGTTCCGTTTAACTTTCTTAGTTGCTTGAAAAATCAGCAGTTTTCAAATTTAAAAGGGAATTTGCAGTCCCTCGTTCGGAAATACGAACGATGTACGGACAAATGCGGAAATTGCGCGCCGAACGGAGCCCTGGCATAGAGCCTTGAGAAAGGCCAATATTCGCCCATGACGATCGTTTCCAGCAAAGACCAAGTCTTGAATCTGGCCGGTGAAGGCACGCCTGCGCTGCTCGTGGGCGGGGTGAGTACGGCGCTGCTTTTGGGCGCGTTCGCCTCCCAATATCTGGGCGGGCTGGCCCCCTGCGAGATGTGCATCTGGCAGCGTTGGCCGCACGGGGCAGCGATTCTGTTCGGCCTGGTGGGCGGCGGCCTGGTCATGGGCCAGGTGCTGCCCGCGAGCCTCGCCAAGCCGCTTGCGGTGTTGGCAATCGCGGCGATCGCCATTTCGGGCGCCATCGGCGTCTTTCATGCCGGCGTCGAATGGAAGCTCTGGCCGGGACCGTCCGAATGCACCGGGTTCGGTTATGTGCCGGGGCGCGACGATTTCAAGCCGTTGCAGATCGTGCGCTGCGATGAGGCGCAATGGCGGCTGTTTGGCATTTCACTTGCCGGCTACAACGCCCTGATCTCCCTCGGCACGGCCGCCTTGGGCGCCTCCTTGCTGCGGCGGGGGCGGATGTGAGTCGCGGGGCGCGGCCGGCTCTACCAGGAATGCAAGAACCGCGCACCTCCGATATCGCAGCGATGATCCGTGTCGATCACGCGGGCGAGTTGGGCGCGCTGCGCATCTATGAAGGTCAGCTTGCGGTGCTGTCGCGCAAGCGCGGCGCCGCCGATGATGTGCAATCCATCCGTCACATGGCCGCGCAGGAGCAGGTCCATTTCGACGCCTTCGATGCGATGGTCCGGAATCGCAGCGTCAGGCCGACCGCGCTCGAACCGGTTTGGCGGGCCGCCGGCTTCGCCCTCGGCGCAGCCACCGCGTTGATGGGGCAGAAAGCTGCCATGGCGTGCACCGTCGCGGTAGAAGACGTCATAGACGAGCATTATTCCAAGCAGATGGAACGTCTCGGCGACAGCGAGCCGGAATTGAAGCAAACGATTGCGAAATTTCACGCCGATGAATGCGCCCATCGGGACGCAGCCCTGGAGGCAGGCGCCCGTGAGGCACTGGCCTATCCGTTGCTGTCCGCGGCGATCAGGCTTTCCTGCCGAATGGCGATAGCGCTTTCGGAGCGGCTATGAACATCAGCCCGCAAGCGCCGATCCGGCGCGCGACGGTGGCCGACGTGCCGCGTCTGGCGCGCCTGTTTGCCGCGGCCTTCGCGCGCGACCCCCTGTTCGATTGGCTGACACGCACCGGGAACAAGCGTCAGCTTGCGCTGCAGCGGTTCTTCGGATGGGTGCTGGAGCGCAGAACCGTGCCTCATGGCGAGACCTGGATTTCCGCCGAAGGCGATGCCGCTGCGGCGTGGATCCCGCCCTTTGCGCACATGACGCCGTCGCGTCTCGATGATTTGCGCATGCTGCCGGTGATCTTGCGCCTCACCGGGCTTTCCCGGCTGCCGCGCGGTGCGGCCATGGCGGCCGCGATGGAGCACGCCCATCCGCAAGGGCCATATTTCTATCTTGCGTTCATCGCCGTTGCTCCGCGCATGCAAGGTGCAGGGCTAGGCTCGGCGCTATTGCGCCAGACACTCGGGCGCGCCGATGCGGCGGGCGCGAGCGCCTATCTGGAAAATTCCAATCCGCGCAATCTGACGCTTTACGAACGTGCCGGCTTTGCGGTCACCCGCGAAGTCAAAGCCCGCGCCGATGCGCCGCCCGTCTATGCCATGTGGCGGCCGGCCAAAACCCGTCAGGGTTCCAGCACGATGTCCCAATAAAGATAGTCCGCCCAGGACTGGTGCAGATAGTTGGGCGGGAACATCCGGCCATTGTTCTGCAACTCGGCGACGGACGGCTTATGCGGAGGATTGCGCGGATGCATGCCGGCCCGATGCGGCAGACGCCCGCCTTTCATCAGATTGCAGCTCGCGCAGGCCGCGACCACATTGTCCCAGGTGGTGCGCCCGCCGCGCGAGCGCGGGATGACATGATCGAAGGTCAGGTCTTCCTTCGAGGTGCAATATTGGCACTGGAAGCGGTCGCGCAGGAAAACGTTGAACCGGGTGAAGGCGGGATTGCGGGTGGGGCGCACATAGGTCTTGAGCGAGACCACAGAGGGCAGCCGCATCTGGAAGCTCGCCGAGCGCACCGTGCGGTCATACTCCGCCACGATGTTCACACGGTCGAGGAACACCGCCTTGATGGTGTCCTGCCAGGACCATAGCGACAGCGGAAAATAGCTCAGCGGGCGGTAATCCGCGTTGAGCACGAGGGCCGGGCAATTGTCGGGGACACGCTCGGCAGCTAGCACGATGTGGCATCCGTACTGAAGGCGTCTCTCTCCTTTGAGGCGCGAGAAACCAAGAACGGGGCGGACTGTAGCCGGAGCCTCGGCTTCCGCCAACCCCTGATCAAACATATGCGATTCGCGATGACGCTGGTATGACGACGTTGTCGCGACGGCCCCTCTCAGGAGCGGGCGTGAAGGGCTTCCTGGGACGCCAGGCGAAAAATCTCCGGGCGGATAATGCCGGGTTGTGGGCTTGAGACGTTACCTGACGGAAGGGAGAATTTGCCGGCATGCGTTGGGACGAAGGCAACCGCTACGGCGACGTTGAAGACCGCCGCGGCATGGGCGGCATCGGTCTTGCCAGCGGCGGTTTGGGCGCGGCCGTGCTCGGGCTGGTCGGTTATTTCTTCTTCGGCATCAACCCGCTTGTCATCATGGACGCCGCCAATCAGCTGGCGCCGCAAGTCGAACAGGAAGGGCGCACCGGCACGCCGCAGGACCGGCTAGGGCGGTTCGTCGACACGATTCTCTCGTCCACCACTGATGTCTGGAGCGCCGAATTCCAGAAAATGGGCCGAACCTATCAGCCGCCGAACCCGCTCGTGCTGTACGATCAAGCGACGGGCACGCAATGCGGCACTGGTGAATCCGCGATGGGGCCGTTCTATTGCCCGCGCGATTCGCGGGTCTATCTCGACCTCACCTTCTTCGACGAATTGTCGATGCGCTTCG
>DATLVC010000404.1:0-11949 GCA_035577685.1 Micropepsaceae bacterium
CACACATGGGCTACTCCACACTCAGTTTCGATGCCGTCAGGGCCGGGTCAGCCGAACAGATATTGGAAGACGAGCCCCTCGAACAGCGGCAAACCGAGGAACCAATCGAACACGCCGTACAGGACCGCCCAGGCAAAGCCCGCGCCCGCCAGCGCCACATACCATCTTTCGCGTCCCGAGAAATAAAGATAGGCGGCGACCAGGGCAGGACCCGCATAAAGGAAACCGAACAGGACCAGCGCCGCCACAAACCCGATGAACCAGACGAACATGCGCCCTTCGCGGCTGTGTTCTTCGGTGGTCACCACTGGAGCCGGATTGCGTTCGCGCAGCTCGGTGACGAGTTGGATGGCTGAAAGCAGGAGACCGGGAATGCCGATGACCAGAGGCAAAAGCCGCGCTTCCGGGGCATAGGTAAAAGAGAGCCCGACCGCGATAGCGAACACCGCGACCATAATCGCGCTGACAAGCAGGCGGCCCTCAAGCATGGCTGGCTTCAAGCATGGCTGGGCACGATCTTCGGCCGGCGCGAGCGCCACATATAGAAGCCGATGCTGGCCAGGATCAGCGCGATCAGAATGAGCGAAATCGGCCGCAGGAAGAAATTGGCTCCGAAGATCGCGATGGCCTTCTGAAGCGAATCCTCGGCGATCTTTCCGAGAATGACACCGATGATGAAAGGCGCGCGCGGCCAATCGTGGCGCTTGAAGAGATAGCCGAGGCTGCCCATCACCATGACCAGGATCAGGTTTTGCCAATTGCCGCCATAGAGGTAGCAGCCGAGCAGCGCAAATAAGAGAACATAGGGGATGAGAAAGCTCGCCTTCACCGAACCGAGCTTGCCGATCCACGGGCCGCAGGCGATCAGCAAGATGACGCAGATGACATTGGCAATCACCAGCGCCCAGATCAGCGACCAGACAATGTTGATGTGATCGGTCAGCATGGTCGGGCCGGGCTGGATTCCGAGCATCAGGAACGCGCCCAGCATGATCGCCATGCCGGACGATCCGGGGACACCGAAGAACAGAGTCGGCAGCAGCGAACCCGCCTCCTTGGCGCAGCTTCCGGTTTCCGCGCCGATCACACCGGCGACTTCGCCCTTGCCGAAGCGCTCAGGATGCTTCGAGGACTGCACGGTGTGGCCATACGCCATCCAGGCCGCCGCATCGCCGCCAAGCCCTGGAATGACGCCGATGGCCGCCACCAACAGCGAACAGCGGAAGACCAGCCATTTGTGCTGGGTGACGTCCCACAAACCTTGAAAGATCTGCGCGTAGCTGACCTTGCGGGACGCGGCCTCGGCGATCGGCGCGGAATCGTGCAGCTTGGAGGCGGTTTCGGCCGAGATATCGTAGGAGCGCCCTCGGACGCCCAGCGAAATCATCTCCGGCACCGCGAACATCGACAACACCGCGACGATCACGGAGAGCCCGTCCCACAACCAGATCTGGCCGAAGGTGAAGCGCGGCGCGCCGGTCGACGGGTCCAGTCCGATGAAGGCGCACATCAGCCCGAACAGTCCGACGATCATGCCCTTGATGAAGGAATCGCCCGAAAGCGTGGCGATGAAGGTGATACCCAGAATGGCGAGAAGGAAGAACTCCGCGGGGCTGAAATTCAGAATGATCGGTTCCAATATCGGCAGCGACAGCCCGAGGAACATCGCGCCCAAAAGCCCGCCGACCGTGGAGGCGCCGAAACTTGCGCCCAGCGCGCGTCCCGCTTCGCCCTTCTTGGTCATGGCAAAGCCGTCGAGGGCGGTGGCCGCAGCCGGGCCGTCGCCGGGAACGCCGATCAGGATGCTTGGGATTGAGCCGCCGGTATGGACCACCGCGTGCATGGCGCAGAGGAACACCGCGCCGGTGAGCTGATCCATGTTGTAGACGAAGGGAATCAGCAGAACGAGGCCTAGCTTTCCGCCCAGGCCCGGCGTCGAGCCGAAGAACACGCCCATCGGCACGGCGATAACCATAAGGAAGAGAAGACGCGGCGTGGTCAGCAAATCGAACAGCGTCGAGAAAGCGACATCGAGATGCATGGCCCGTCCTTCCCCCCGGCGAAAGCGAAACGCCGCCAGCGTCCCCGATCTATATCACCCGCCGGCTGCGGATTTGAGAGCGGCGACAGTCTCCGGCGGCTGATTGAGCGCGGCCTTGATCCGCATTTCCACAACATCGCCGGGGGCCGGATCGATATCGAGGTCCAGCTTCTTGGCCTCCGCCAGGAACTGCGGGTCCTTCATGGTCGCGTCCAGGGCCTCGCGTTCGGCGGCGAGCACATTGGCGGGAATGCCCGGCGGGCCGGCCGTCAAGCGGCCGATTTCCGAGAGCGTCTCGACCAGGGACAACAGCCGCTTGCCGTGCTCGTCCTTCACATAGTCACGGGCGCGCGGCACGCCGGGCAGCGCCTTGGGATCGCCGGAAAGCGCCAGCGCGAAGAAGCCGTGGCCTTGTTTGACGAATTGCTCCATCGATTCCGCCGTGCCGACTTCGGCCACGACCTCGTTGCGCAGCATGCTCATTTCGGCTTCGTTGCCGGAAAATCCCGGCACGATCTGAACATTGAGATGCAGCGCATCGGCCAAAATCTTGGTGTCGTTATAGGCGGCAGAGCCGACACCCGAGGACGCAAACTTGATCGTCGCTTTCGCCTTAATGATGTCGTCGATGGTCTTGAAGGGGGTCGACTTGGACACCATGAGCACGCGGGTGTCGTCGGCGGCCTTGCCGATCCAGGAAAACTTGTCGAGGTCGAACAGCACGCCCTGCCTCTTGATCAGTTGATCATAGATCAGGCCGGTGTTGAACATGCCGATGGTGAGCCCGTCGGCCTTGGCGGCGTAGATCGTGTTGGCGCCGACGATGTGCCCGGCGCCCGGAACATTGCGCACCACCACGCGTGAGCCGGTCAGATATTTCTGCAGATAGCGGGCAATCAGCCGGCCATAGGTGTCGTAGCCGCCGCCCGGGCTGGTCGCCACGATGTAGGTGATGGTCTTGCCGCGGAATTGGCCCATATCCGCAGCATTCGCGGCCAGCGGGGACCAGAGAAGAACGGCGCCTATCAGCAACGCCGGCAAACGCTTCAGCATGTGGTCTTCTCCTCGGCGGCCGCCCTGCACAGGCGGCTCAATACCCTTCCGCGTCCTCGATCTGCTCGTACCAGTCAAAACCCATCGCCTTCACGATGCGGCTATTGATCACGACAATCCGCGCCTCGTTCGCAGGATCGGCGTTGAAGTGCTTATGCATGCAGTAGGGCGGAATATAGACGAAATCGCCCTGGCCCCATTCGAAGCGCTTGGGTTCTTCCTCCCAGCTGAATTCCATCTCGTGGTCGCAATCGAAGCGCACGTCCCAGTGCAGATCGTAGCCCTTGCCTTCGATGACGTAGAACACCTCCTCCGACAGATGGCGGTGCTTGCCGCTGGCTTTCCCCGGCGGCAGGAACTGCTGGTACATGTCCAGGCAATATTCCTTGGTGTTCATCTGCTCGTGGATGATGTGCTTGATGAGTCCTTGCGGCGAACGCTCGAACGGCATCTGGCTCGCCTTCACCACATTCAGGCGCCCCTGATAATCGGAGCGGAACTGCTCCGAGGCCTTCAGCGCCTGGGTGTAGAAATCCGCCTCGGCGACTTCGGCATGGGATCTCTCGCGCTCGCGCGGGTCGATGGATTTGCTCATGTTCGGTTTCGTCTCTCTTACAGATCGGGCTTTTACAGATCCGTTGGGGGCAGATAATCGCGCTGGGCCTGGCTCTCGGCCTCTTTCGGCGGCCAGGCGGCGACCTTCTGAAAAATCAGATGCATGAAGAGGAAGAGCGGCTTGGCCTTGGCAACCAGCACGATGGCTTCTTCGTTGGGGTCATCGTTCAGATGCTGGTGGACGCAGCCATTCTCGACGATCAAGGCATCGCCCGCTTCCCAATCGATGCGGCGGCGGTCGTGGATGTCGTGGCCCTTGCCCTTCAGCACATAGAAGACGGCGCTGTTCATATGGCCGTGGCGCTGGCCATAGCCGCCGGGCGCGAAGCAATCGATGTGACATTCGATGGATTGGGCGACTTTGGCCGAGCCCGGATTGATGACCTTCTTGCCGAAGTTTTGCGGTCCGCCTTTCCACTTCAGATCCGAGGAATGATAGACGCGGGGCTGGGAGAACAACTCATGCACCAGCTCGCCATAGGTCCCTTCCAGGGCGCGTACGAAGGTGCGCTTCTTGGTCCAGCGCTCCCAGACGACGGTCTCTTCGGTGCCGCTGTTATGGCCGGGTCCCGCTGTTCCCTTCGGCCGATCGGCCGTGGTCGTCGAATCGCCTTCCGCCAAGGAACACCTCCTCAAAATGTCGCATATCGGCAGGCGGTTCTGCCGCCATTTTTGGCGCGACCGGACTGCACGAAGAGCCGTCCCATAGGCTTCCCCCGGCTGTCAAGTCCGCGGCCACAGCATGCACCGCACGCAAAAAAGCGCCGGTCAATCCTCGGTGAGGTGGTCACCCTTTGAGGAATTCCGCCATCGCGGCTTGGGCTTCCGGCGTGCGGCGGATTTCGGCGAGGCGCCGCGCGGTTTCTTCGGTTAACGCCTCGGTCAAGGGCGCCAGACGGACATCTTCGATAAGCGTCTTGGCCGCGCGCTGTGCCTCGCGTTTGCCCGCGTGCAACTCGGCGGCGAGCTGGGCGGCCTTGGCGCCGAGGTCATCGAGATTGGCTACGGCATGGACCAGCCCAAGCCGCAGCGCCTCGGCCGCATCGAAGCTTTCGCCCGAGAGGAAATAGCGCCGGCAGGCGCGCGCGCCGATGGCCGGAATGACATAGGGCGAGATGACGGCCGGGATGATACCGAGCCGCACTTCGGAAAAGCGGAACGTCGCTAATTCCGAAGCCAGCACCACGTCGCAGGCCGCAACGAGCCCGACGCCGAGCCCGATGGCGGCGCCCGGCACAACCGCAAGCGTCGGCACCGGCATGGTGTTCAGCCGGTGCAGCAGCTTAGTGAGCACGAGGGCATCTTTGTAATTGTCCTCGAAGGAATCCGAGGCGGACCCGGTCATCGCCTTGAGGTCGAGCCCGGCGCAGAAGGTGCGGCCATTGCCCAGCAGGACCAACACGCGCAGCTTGGGGTCCTTGGCCAGCCAGTCAAACGCTTCGAGCAGCGCGGCGGCGAGCGCCGGATCGATGGCGTTGGCGCGTTTGGGACGGTTGATCGTCACTTGCGCGATTCCGGCCGTGTCCATCGCCACGTCGAGTGGTTCGTTCATGACGTTACCCTTTGTTGCCGTTCATCACTGCCCATCTGGACGCCCGTCTGCGCGGGCATGACACCCAAAGCTATAGCCCAAGAACCCGTTCCGCGTTGGCGTGGTAGAATTTTTCCAGGAACGCGTCGGAGAAACCGAGTTCCTCCCATTCCTTGAACAGCCGCGCATAGGGAATGCTGGGATAATCGCTGCCGAACATCATCTTGTCCTGCAGCCGGCCGCGCATATCGCGGACAATGGAGGGCGGCAGATATTTCGGCGCCCAGCCGGACATTTCCCAATAGACATTGCCTTTGTGCAGGGCGACGGTCGTGGTCTCGTCGATCCAGGGATAGCCGGGATGCGCCATGATGATGGCGAGATTCGGAAAATCCGCCGCCAGTGCATCGATGGAGGACGGATGCGCGTGGCGCGTCTTGGCGCCCATGCCGCCGGGCATTCCCGCCCCCATGCCTGTCATGCCGACATCGATCATGACCGGTGCGCCGAGCGCGGCGATCTCCTCGAACAGCGGATAATAGCGGCGGTCATCGACCGAAAAATGCTGCATGATGGGATGGAAGTGAAAGCCCTGCATCTTCAGATCGCGGATTGCGTGGCGGGCTTCGTCGATGGCGGCCTGACCTTTCGCCGGTTCGACCGCGCCCCAGGCCTGGACCGTGCATCTGTGCCGGTCGCGCATCGCGGCGACATAATCATTCGAGCAGGGCGGCGTCGCGATGGTGGTCGAAAGATCGAGCGCCACCAGGCAGACATCGACGCCGGCGGCTTCAAATTCAGCGATCACATCGGCTTCGGCTTTGGGCTTCCATTCGCGCTTCCAATAGGTGGCGAGCGCATCGACATAGGGACCCTGGCAGTCGATCCATTCTTTCGTGCCCGGATAGGCGTGGAGATCGATCTTGCGCATGTCAGCCTCGTGCCGCGCGCGCACGGACGACGCCATGTTCCGCGGCCATTTCGGAAAGCTTCTTCTTCGACACTTTGCCGAAATTGGAGAGCGGCAATTCGTCGAGGATCAGCAACCGTTCGGGGAGTTTGATCTTCGCCATCTCCTTGGTTTCCAGAAAACGGACGAGTTCGTCAAATGTCAGGCCCTGCCCCGGCTGCAGCACGAGACAGGCGCACATGCGCTCGCCCAATTCGGGGCACGGCACCGGCACGCAGGCGACATTCTGCACAGCGGGATGGGAAAGGATGAGATTTTCGATTTCCTCCGCGCTGATCTTTTCGCCGCCGCGATTGATGAGGTCTTTCTTGCGCCCCTCCACCATGTAATTGCCCGATGGGTGCTGACGCATCAGATCGCCGGAGCGGTAGAAGCCGTCCGGCGTGAAGGCGCGCTTGTTGTGCTCTTCGGCCCCGTAATAGCCGCGCAACGTGTAGGGACCGCGGCAACAGAATTCGCCGGTCTCTCCGAAGGGGACGATGTTGTCGTCTTCATCCAGCAGCATGATCTCATCATCGGGGCAGATGGGCCGGCCGACGGTTTCAAGACGCACGTCGAGAGGATCGTCCAGACGCACGAACATCAGAACGCCTTCGGCCATGCCGAAATTTTCCTGCACGATGACGCTGGGGATCAGCTCATGCGTTTTGGCGCGCGTTTCGGGCTGAAGCCGTTGGCCGCCGCTCTGGATGACACGCAGCGAAGAGAGATCGTAATTGGAAATCGACGGATCGTTGATCCAGCGAATGAGAAGCGCCGGCACGACATGGATATGCGTGACGCGGTGCTTCTCCACGAGGCGGAAGATGGTTTCCGGCGCCGTGTCGGTGGAGAGCACCACTTTGGCGCCTTTGAAGACAAAGCCCTGAAGGCCGGGACAGGCGAGCGGCAGATTGTGCGCGATGGGAAGCACATCGAGCAGAACTGAATCGTCCGCGATGCCGGTCACCGAGCCGGCCATTTTGGAATTGTAGACATAATCATTATGCGTGCGCGGGATCAGCTTCGGCACGCCGGTGGTGCCGCCCGACAGCAGGAACAGCGCCGGATCGGTGGGATCGATCTTGATGCGCGTCAGTTCGGCCGCGTCGTGCGTGGATTTGCACGCGATCAATTCGTCCAGCGACACGAAACCCGGCGGCGCTTCGCCAAGGATGATTCCGTGGCGGAGCTGCGGCTGTTCTTTGCGGATGCGCGCAACCAGATCGGTGAAGGTGAAATCACGCTGCCGGTCCGGCATGACGCATCCGACGGCGCCGGCGATCTGCACGAATTGGGAAATTTCGAGATAACGATGCGCCGGCAGCGCCATCACCGGAATCGCGCCGATCTTCTGCAGCGCTAGATAGAGATAGACGAACTGGATGCGGTTGGGGAGTTGAACCACGAGCCGGTCGAGCGGCCGGATGCCGAGATCAAGCAAATTGAGCGCGAGATTGGTGGCGCGCGCATCGATATCGGCGTAGCTGGCGTGTACCTGGCCGTCGATCACCGCGATACGGCTGGCATAGCGGCGGCAATAATCTTCCCACACCTGCGCGATGGTGCGGTCTTCCCAATAGCCTTTCGCCCGGTAATGGGCCGCAAATTCGGGAGGGAAAGGAACAACCCCGGGGAGCATGTCAGGTCGTGCTGGAGAAGCCGCCGTCGATGACGACGATCTCGCCGGTCACGAAGCGGTTGGACTGGATGAGGGAGAGCATCACCTCCGCCACATCGTCTGCCGTGACGCAGCGGCCCAAAGGTGTGACCTTGGCGCGGCGCTCCATCAGCCGGTCGTAATTGTCGCCCAGCATGCGCTCCATCCATTCGCCTTCCATCCAGCCGGGCGCGACCGCGTTGACGCGGATGTCCGGGCCTAGCGCGCCGGCGAATTGTTTGGTCAGCGATACGATGGCTGCCTTGCTCGCGGCATAGGGGAGCGGCTGCGGACCGGGACGCAGGCCCACAATGCTTGCCGTATTGACGATGGAGGGATTTTGCCCGCGCTTCAGCAGCGGCACGGCTGCGCGCGTCACAAGGAACAGCCCGCGCACATTCACGGCAAAGACACGATCCCAATCTTCGACGCTGACCGCTTCCAGATCCTTGGGCGGCGTCGCAATCGTGGTGCCGGCATTGTTAATAAGCGCGTCCAGCCCGCCGAATGCCTCGTCGGTCTTCCGCAGCATGGCGCGCACCTGCGCATCGTCAGCGACATCGCCCGGCAACAGCAGCACCTTGGCGCCGGCCTGTTCCGCCTCGGCGGCGACGGCATGCGCCGCATCCGCGCTGGAGCGGTAATTCAGCGCCACGTCGAAGCCGGCGCGGGCGAGATGCAGCACCGCTGCCCGGCCGATTCCGGTTGCCCCCCCGGTGACGAGCGCGCGCTTGCGCCGATCCATAAGCCATTCCTTCGCAAAGAGGGCCCTATCTAGGCGAATGACGGGGCGACTGCAAATCCGTTACACTTCTTTTCCAGTCCGGATTTCGAGGCGGCAACGATGCGACGTAAATGGCTTTGGAGTGTAGGGTTTGCTGCGGTTCTTTTCGCTGCTGCTCCTGCCGCCTTCGCGGCCGAGACGCACATCCTGAGACTCGATACCCATATGGACACGCCGATGAATTTCGCGCGCCCGGGGTGGGACATCATGGATGCGCACAGCTTCGATGCCGACCTTTCCCAGGTCGACTATCCCCGCATGGTCAAAGGCGAGCTGGATGGCGGCTTCTTCGCGATTTACACGCCGCAGGGCCCGCGCACGCCGGCAGGTTTTGCGGCTGCGCGCGACGCGGCCCTGAAACGCGCCGTGGAAATCCATGAAATGGTGGCGCGCCATTCCGATACATTCGCCCTTGCCACGCGCGCCGACGATGCCGCCCGCATCGCCGCATCCGGCAAACGCATCGTCTATATGAGCATGGAAAATTCCTATCCGCTCGGCAAAGACCTGACCCTGCTGAAAACATTCTACGAACTGGGCGTGCGGATGGCGGGCCCAGTGCATTTCACCAACAACGACCTGGCCGATTCCGCGACCGACCCGAAGGGACCCGAATGGCACGGCCTGTCCCCGCTCGGCAAAGAATTCGTCGCCGAGGCGAACCGGCTCGGCATCATCCTGGACGCGAGCCATGCTTCCGATGACGTGTTCGATCAGATGCTGGCGCTGTCGGCGGCGCCGATCATCCTCTCCCATTCCGGTGTCAGGGCCGTGTTCAACCATCCCCGCAACATCGACGATGCCCGCATCCAGAAGCTGGCGGCGGCGGGTGGTGTCATCCAGATCAATTCCTACAGCGACTATCTGGTGGCCAAGCCGGCCGCCCCGGCACGCGATGCGGCCATGCGAGTGCTGGGCATGAAATATGGTCCATTCCGCACGCTCGTGGGTGAGAAGCTGAAAGCCTATATGGCCGAGCGTCACGCCGTTGAGGCGCAATACAGGCTGCCCGAAGGCAGCATCGACGATGTGATGGCGCATTTGCTGCACGCGTTGAAGCTGGTAGGTCCCGACCATGTCGGTATCGGGCTCGATTGGGACGGCGGCGGCGGCGTTGCCGGCATGGAGGATGTGGCGGGATTGCCGGAGATCAGCAAGCGTCTGCTGGCGGCGGGCTACAGCGAAGTCGACATTGCCAAAATCTGGGGCGGCAACGCGCTGCGCGTCATGCGCGCCGTGGAGGGGAAAGCGGCCGAACTCAGCCGCAAGTGACGCACTTCCGCGGGCGCACCTTCGTTTTCCTGTGAACCTTATTCGCGGCCACGCGTAACCAGCACGAAGCGCAAGCGGCGCCGAGGCCTTTCGCGCGGAGGACCCATGACCCAGACCATCACGCCCGAAACCGAGCTCCCACCTGGGGTTGAACTCGGCATCAATCCCGACAAGGTCTGCCACATCATCACCAAAGCGCGCGCCTTCGACGCCAAGGAAGACATCAGCGACCCCGATTCCGGATCGAATGCTGCCGACGACGGCATGACCGACGCCCTGGAAGACCTGCCGGACGCCACCGATGCCACCCGGCTCGAACTGCTGGAGTTCATCCGCGCCCTCGACGAGGACGAGCAGATCAATCTGGTGGCCCTGGCCTGGGTCGGCCGCGGCACCTATGACATCAGCGAATGGCGCGAAGCCCTCAGCGTGGCTCGCACCGAGCATAACAAGCGGACTGCCGAATATCTCCTCAAGCTGCCCCTGCTCGGGGACTATCTGGATGAGGGCTTGGCTGCCTTCGGCGAGAGCTGCGAGGAGTTTGACGAGCAGCTTTAGATTTTGACAAAGATCAATGTTCGGCCGGGCGAATTCGCTAGTATTGCCTTGGCAGTTACCCCTTCCCGTTTTCTGCCACATCCACTCAAGGCCCCGGCCCCCGCCGGGGCTCTTTTTTTGCCACCTATGGCGTTGATGCCCCTGGGCAGGCTTGGCTTATTGACGGATATTGGAAGCAGGCGCCATATCGGGCCCAGGGTCGGCTCCGATCGAAGAGGGATTTCATCATGAACGAACACGCCAGTGACACGAGAAACCTAGCCTCTGACGACGACATTCAGGCGCTTCGCGCCGAATTGAAGAATTTGCGCGCGGATTTTGTGAAGATCGGCGAACTCCTGAAAGACACCGCCCGCAACCGCGGTGCCGAGGCGGCCGACAAGCTGCGGGCCACCGCCGAGCGGGGCTGGAATGACGCCAAGAGTACAGCCCAGACGGTCCTCGAGGAAATGGAAGAGCGTCCGCTTGGAACGGCAGCGGCGGTGTTCGTGGCGGGCATGCTGTTCGGGATTCTGCTCGGCGGCCGCCGGTAAGCCCGTGATAGCCCGGTTCTTCATGCGCCTGGCCATTGCGCTGGCGATGGTACTGATCGCGCTGATCGCGGCTATCGTCGCGACCGGCTATTTCGTGTTTGCGCTCTATCTTTTCCTGCTGGCTTTTGTCGTGCCGCCGGCCGCGGCATTGCTGACGGGACTCTTGGTGCTGGTGTTGGCGCTGATCTTGATCGCAATCGCGCGCGCGGCCACGAGGCCACGCCACGTGCGGCGCCAAGCGATCCCGTCCCTGGAAGACGCCGAAGACGCCGCCGGCCTGGGCTCGGAACTAGGGCGCAAAATCCGCGGTCTCGCCGATGCCAATGCAGGCGGCGGCCTGATCGCGGCTTTGCTCGCCGGCTTTGCGGTGGGGATGAGCCCGAAACTGCGCGCGTTCCTGCAATCCCTGCTCAAGCTCTGAACGCGCCGAGGCGGCCCGTGGCCGTCAGCCGGCGCATTGTGTCCCGGGCGATATCGCCGCTATTGTGGCGGCAAACGATAAATCGCCTGAGGAACCGATGGGAACCATTGACGCCGATGCACACGTCATCGAGACGATGACGACGTTCGACTATATTGAGCCGCAATTCCGCCATTTGAAACCCCGCGTCGTGCGCCAAGTCGAAGGCGAGCATGCGCGCAGCAATGAAGGCGGCATCCAGAAGGAATTCTGGATCATCGACGGGCGGCTTCAGCCCAAAGAACACAATGTCGGCTCCAACACCTCGGATGTGTCGCGCGAGATGCGCGATGTCCAGGCGCGTCTCAACCACATGGACGCGCTCGATATCGCGGTGCAGGTGCTCTATCCCACGGTTTTCCTGCGCGCCTGGACCCAGGACCCGACCGTCGAAGTCGCCCTCTGCCGCAGCTACAATCGCTGGCTGGCCGACATCTGGAAACAGGGAAAGGGACGGCTGCGCTGGGTGGTGATGCCGCCTCTGCGGGCGATG
>DATLVC010000405.1:0-2526 GCA_035577685.1 Micropepsaceae bacterium
CCGGCGGCGTTGTTATCAAGGACGTCTCGGAAGTCCCCAATATGGGCTCGTTCTCGATCATCCAGGACCCGACCGGCGGCG
The DNA here is from genome assembly GCA_035577685.1 of Micropepsaceae bacterium. Lineage (GTDB taxonomy): Bacteria > Pseudomonadota > Alphaproteobacteria > Micropepsales > Micropepsaceae > CAIYRG01. The sequence goes on from DATLVC010000405.1 coordinate 82, forward strand.
TCATCGGCCTATGGGAAGCGAAGATGAAGGGGTAGTCGCAACCGCCCACAGACGCTTAAACATCCGCTAGACATCGGTGAGTCGGTGCTTATTCTCCTTAAGCAAACTGGAGATAAGGCCGCAACTAATGCTCGTTCGCCTAGGCCAAGTCATCTATTGGGCGGCATTCGCAATATCCGCCTTGGCGGCCTTTACGCTCGCAGTTGCGCCATTCGGGAGAACTAGCTTACGGGAATCGTGGGGCTGTTACTGTTTTCGCTTACCATTTATGGCATTGGCCGAGGGGCATTGTATTTCTTCTCCAAAGAATAGAGCGATGTGCCGAAATGCGATCAATTCGTGGCGTCAGCCGCCGGCTTTGCCGAGGGCAGCCGTCGACGGAAAGATCAGCGATTTGATCACCACCGGCACGGCGCCGGATGAATCCAGAATCGCGCCGATGTCGATGTAATCGAATTCCTTCAGCTCCAGCCCGTCGATGGAGACGATGGGGTAATGGTGCTTCATCTCCTCGCGGAAATGGATGCCCACCAATCCGCCGACGTCGCCGTCGCCGACCAGCACGATCGGGTGGCCGTGGGCGAGCACAGCTTGCAGGCCGGCCACAACGCCTTCACAAAACGCATCCAGCCGCGCGAAGGTCGCCGAACCGCGCCAGGGCGCAAACAGTGCCACCGGCTTTTCGCCATCGGCAAGGTCGAGCCGTTTCAGAACGCCCGAAATCGCGGCAGCGACTTTATGGGAGTCGATGTCCTCCGCTTCCAGATGCATCTCCGGCGCGATCACCGGCACATTGCGCAAGGGCAAAATCTCCATCGGCCACACATAGATCGTGCTGCCGCTGACCTGCGTCGTGTATTGCGAAGCGCCGATGACGGTGGCGCGGATGCCTTCGGCCGGCTTTTCCAGCTTCGGCCCCCAAGCCTCGATGCGGGCGCGGATTTCCTTGGCCAGCAGCGGACCCAAATCGCCGAAGCTGCCTTTTTCGCGGCCATAGACGAATTCCGACACGCCGCCGGAAATCGTCACCTCTCCGATCGCGCCGTGCGCGCCTAGGGAATCGAGCCGCAACAGCGACTGCGCGCCGACTTTCGGGGAACCGCCCTGCATGGCATCGAACAGTCGATCCGTCATGGCGCGTGCCAGCGCGCGGGCATCGTCGGGCTTCAGCGCCGCGCCGATGCTCACATCCAATCCGAGCTCGGCCGCGAATTGGCGGCCTGCTTCTTCCATGCGCGTGATGCGCCCCTCGCGGTCCGTCACCACCAGCCGCGCGCCCACATCCACGGCGGTCAAATCCACGACCTTGCCGCCCGCGCAAATCGCGATCTTCGATGTGCCGCCGCCGATGTCGATATTCATCACCAGCGCTTTGTCGCGCGACGAACGCTGTACCGCGCCGGAGCCATAGGCGGCCATCACGGTTTCCAGCGAATCGCCGGCGCTGACCGCGACCAGCTTTCCGGTCTGGCTCGCAAACAAATCGGCAATGGCCCGCGCATTTTTGCGCCGCACGGCGACGCCGGTCAGGATCAGCGCGCCGGTGTCGATTTCGTCCGGCTGGACCTTCGCGAAATCATATTGCTTCTTGATGAAGGCGCCGAGCTTTTCGGCGTCGATGGTTTCTTCTTCGGTGTACGGCGTCAGCAAAATATCGGATTCGTAGAACGTCTCGCGCTGGCTCACGACATAGCGGCTGTCGAGCCGCTCCAGCACGATGCGCGAGAACACCAGATGCGAGGTGGACGAACCGATATCGACGCCCACAGAAAGGATGACGATCTCATCCTCGCCTTCCAGCGTGCGCCCCTTGCTGGAGAAGAAAATCCTGCCGCCTTCCGCTTCACTCATGCGCGTCTTAACTTCCGCTGAACAACATGCCGGGATAGAGCTCGAGCCCTAGCACGGCCACGAACAGCAACCAAATCATTGCCGTGGCGCCGGCGGCTACAGCAATCGCAAGCAGCAGCGGACGCTTTCCGCGAAAGAACAGCGAGGCGAAAACATAAAGCGGCACCGCGTAGAGAATGCCGATCAACACCATCGCGGCGGCGAACGCGGCGATCCACAGCACCGCGCCGATCTGCTTCATTGCGGTGTAGTGTTTGCGCTCGGCCAGCTTGTCGGGATCGCCGGCCGGATTGAGCCAATGCATCAGCGTCTCACCGACCGCGGTGCGGGTGCGCGAGACGAGATCGAGGATGACCAGAATCAGCATCACCCAGGCGACGCCTGCGGGAACCGCGCGGGCGTCCGCGCTATATTGATAGGCGGTCGCGAGATAGAAAATCGTCAGTGCAAGAAGACCCAAGGCCGGCAGATAGTCCGTTACCGGCGTACCGAAGACCTGCTTCACGCTCAGCTTCTTTCCGCCGACGGCTTGGGTGCGCCGATCTGTTGCGCCAAGCCCCGCGCGATGGGCAGCGCCAGCAGCACAACGATACC
>DATLVC010000406.1:0-2517 GCA_035577685.1 Micropepsaceae bacterium
CATCTACAACGGCAAACTCTTCCGCGTGACGATCGACAATCACGTCGTCGCGCTCGACATGAAGACCGGCAAGGAGGTCTGGAATCAGAAATTCGCCGAAATCCATGACGGCTTCTACGCGACCGGCGGACCGATTGTCGCCGATGGCGTGCTCATCTCCGGCGTCGCCGGCGGTGAATCCACCACGCGCGGATTCCTCGACGGCTGGGACCCCGACACAGGCAAGAAACTGTGGCGCCTTTATACGATTCCCGCGCCCGGCGAGCCCGGCTCCGAGACTTGGCCGAAAGGCGATGCCTATCTGCAGGGCGGCGGCCCGACCTGGCGTTCCGGGTCCTACGATCCGGAACTGGGCCTCGTCTATTGGGGCGTCGGCAACGCCGAGCCCTACGATCCCCGGCCGCGCGAAGGCCTTGATAGTCTGTATACGAACAGTGTGCTCGCCTTCCGCCCGAAGACGGGTGAGCTGGTCTGCTATTACCAATACACGCCGAACGATGTGTATGACGTGGATGCCACCGACGAGCAGGTGCTCGCCGATATCCGCGTCAACGGTCAGATGCGCAAGGTGATGATCCAGACCAACAAGAACGGCTTCCTCTATGTGCTAGACCGCACCAATTGCAAGCTGATCGCGGCCAATCCCTACACCAAGGTCAATTGGGCAACGCATATCGACATGCAAACCGGCCGGCCGGTTCTGACCGACGTCTACAAACGCTTCGCCGCCGGCGAGGAAGTGGAAATCTATCCCTCGCGCGGCACCAATGCGGTGCCGGCCGCGTTCGATCCGACGACCGGGTTGCTCTATGCCAGTCCCTGGAACGTGCCGCGTCTGCAGAAGCTGGCCGCACCCCGGCCGATCAAGATCGGCGATCAATCCACCGGCGTGGTGGCGCGCCAGCCGGAACAGAAACCCGGCGAGGCGATGGGCTATTTTGTGGCGCTCGATCCGCTCACGGGAAAGCGCAAATGGGAAGTGCCGCTGATGGATTTGCCGAGCTCGGCCGGCATGCTCGCGACCGGCGGCGGCCTGTTGTTCACCGGCAAGCTGACCGGCGAATTCCTGGCGCTGGACAAGGACACGGGCCAGACGCTGTGGCAATTCCAGACGGGTTCCAGCGTCAATGCGACAGCCATCACCTATACGCACAAGGGGCGACAATATGTGAGCGTCGCATCGGGGCTCGGCGGGGTTCTCGCCACGCGCTACGCGTCGCAGAAAATGCCGACCGGCGGTTCGGTGTGGACCTTCGCAGTGATGCAATAACGCGGAAAAATTACCGCGCGGCGGTCGACAGTCCTTTGAAGACGAATTTCTGCACGCGATAGCCCTGCGACTCGCCGGTCACGATATTGCCCTGCGGATCGACGTCCAGGCTGTGCAGATGGAAGAATTCGCCGGCCTTGCGCCCCGGCCCGCCGATATGGCCGACCTCTTCGAGCGAGGTGCGGTCGAGGATCGCGATGCGCTCATTGGAACCGTCCGCGATATAGAGAAAGCGCTGCGCCGGGTCGGCCGATAGGCCGACGCCGAACGCCGTGCCAGTTCCTTGCGATTCACGCTTGATGAATCCTTCCTTCAGGAATTTGCCTTCGAGCGTGAAGGCCTGGATGCGGTTGTTGGCGCGGTCCGTCACATAGACGATGCCGTCATTGGAAACTTCGATGCCGTGCGGTGTGTTGAATTGCTGCGGGCCGGGGCCGGTGGCCTGACGCGCTTTCGAAGCCTTGTCGTCGGGCTTGTTGCCATAAGCACCCCAATAGCGCTTGAACGCGCCGGTATTGGCATCAAACACGATCACGCGACGATTGCCGTAACCATCGGCGACGAACACTTCGTTGGTCTTGTCATAGACGGTGATACCGGCGGGCCGGCTCAAATGCGTGGTGTCATTGGAATCGACGCCCACGCCTTCGCGGCCGATGGCCAGAAGAAACTTCCCGTCCTTGGTGAATTTCAGGACTTCGCCGTCGCCATCGCCATTGCCGGTCAACCACACATTGTCATGCGCATCGATGGCGATGCCGTGTTCGCCGCTGCCCGGACGGCCATCGCCATTGAGCCGCCGCTCGGCCGTGCACAATGGGCATTCCGCGAAGGCCGAATGCAGCCCGCCGCGATTGAACCATTGATAGGCGCCGTCCTTCGACGGGCCGCCCCAGCCCTGAAGGTATTTGCCGCTCGGGCTGAATTCGACGACCGGCGGCGCGGGCTTGTAGCCGTTCTCGGTGGCGTTGCCTTCTTCCAGCGTGTGCGGGCGATGGAACACCCAGACATTGCCATGGCTGTCCGCCGTTGCGCCGCCAACGCCGCCCAGCAGCAGATGATCCCCCATGGTCGGGAAATTGGCGTCCACTTCGAAAATCGGAACCACCGGTTTGGCACCGGACTTTTGCTCCTCGGCGACCGAGGGACATACCGCCAAAGCGAGCGCCGCCAGGCTCGCATTCGTGAAGGCGCGCTTCATCATGGTCCGATTCCTCCCTGCCCTGGGCGCAACGATACCATCGCCG
>DATLVC010000407.1:0-12431 GCA_035577685.1 Micropepsaceae bacterium
CCGACGCCGAGAAACAGCCCCGAGAGGAAATCGTTGATGCGAATGGTCAGGTTGACGATGTCGTCCAGATCCTGCGGGCTTGCCCAGGCAAACGCGGTGATGTGCTCCTCCGAGACCCAGGGGTCGTGGAGCGCGTCGTTCTTGTAATAATATTCGATGATGGAGCGCGGCAGCGCCTGCCCCTCGGTGATGCCGAGCCGCGTCGACAGCGAGCCCGCCGCGACATTGCGCACCACCACCTCCAAGGGGATGATCTCCACTTCCTTGATCAATTGCTCGCGCATGTTCAGCCGGCGCACGAAATGGGTCGGCACGCCGATGCCGTTCAGCTGCGTCATGAGATATTCGGAGATGCGGTTGTTCAGCACCCCCTTGCCTTCCAGCACGGCGCGCTTCTTGGCGTCGAAGGCGGTGGTGTCGTCCTTGAAATATTGGATCAGAGTGCCCGGCTCCGGTCCTTCATAGAGGATCTTGGCCTTGCCCTCGTAAATCGTCCTGCGCCGTTTCATAAAATCCGTACCTTCGCGTTCGCGCAACCGAGGCCGCCGCTTCTTGCGGCGAATCCCGTGCCTTCTGGCACGCGCGCCCGCGCCAAAATGGCAACGGGGCTTGCCGTCCGAAGGCGACAACCCCGCATGGGGGCGAACTTAGCGGATGCGCCGCCCCTCGGGCAACTTAACCTCGAGACATGGCCGCTGCGGCGAAAACTGTGTCGCGCCGCCCCGTTGCACGCGCTATTGTCGCGCTGCGTCGGGGCTTGTTGGCGGAATAACGATTATTTATCAGAGGGTTACAGAATGTCCGGATCGTTCGAGAAGCGGGAAAAAGGCTTCGAAGCCAAATGGGCCCATGACGAGGAGCTGCGGTTCAAGGTCTATGCCAGGCGCAACAAGTTGTTAGGTCTTTGGGCGGCCGCCGAAATGGGGGTCACGGGCGGGGCTGCCGATGGCTATGCCAAGGACGTCATCGCCGCCGATTTCGTGCGCGCGGGCGAGGACGACGTGTTCCAGAAAGTCCGGCACGACTTCGATGCGCGCGGGATCGCGCTCTCCGATCATATGATCCGGCGCAAGATGGAAGAGCTGCTGGACATGGCCAAGCACCAGATCGAGGCGGAAATCACGAAATAGCGCTTGGCCTACCGCTCAGGGCAGCATGCGTGCCAGCACCCGGTCGCGCAGGACGAATTGGTGGTACACCGCGGCCAGGATGTGCAGCACGATAAAGGCGAGCAGCACATAGACCAGCGTGTCGTGGATATCGCCCGCGGTGTGCGCCCAAGGCGTTCCCTTGGCGGCGAGAGCCGGCAGCGGAATAAATCCGAACAGATAGACCGACCAGCCGCGGTCGCCGACCGCCGCCCAGCCCAATATGCACATCACTAGGATTAGCAGGTACAGCCCGGCATGGGTGAGGCTTGCAACGCGCGTCTGCCAGCCCGGCATCTCGAGCAGTGGAACCGGCCGCATGACCCGCCAGATCAGCCGCAACACGATGAAGAACAGAATCGCCGCGCCGAGGGAGAAATGCCAGGCAACCCACCCTTCGTCCTGCGTGTTGCGGCCGATATGGGGCATCACCGAGCCGACGAGATATTGGGCGGCGATCAGTGCGAAAATGATCCAATGGAAACTCTTGTGCCAGAAGCCGTAGCCCGGCGCGGTCGTCAGATTTGCCACAAAATCCTCCCGATATTTATGCTGCGACAGTTCCGCTCGCGGTCGTCAATTTAGATCGCGCGAGAACATCAACTTCAAGACCAGATTGTCCGAGGCGCTTGTCAGACCGAAGCCTATGCCCGCCTCGACATCGAACGGTTCCCCGGAATAATCCATGACGGCAAAAATTTGGTGGGATTGCTCGCTTCCCGGAAGGAAATGGCTGATGGGCCCGAAATCCGCGTAATGCTCCGCGGCCACCGCCCAGGTTTTCGAAATATTATAGGCAACGCGTACGCTGGGTGCGAAATCCAAATTCTTGACGCCATCATAGGAGCTGTCGAGAATCGGATTGACGAATAGGTCCCACTGCCCGAGGTGCCAGCCGATGATGGGCCGGATCTCTGCGGTATGCTCCTTCGGATCCCAATGTTTCGAATTGAAACTGAATTCGAAATTCACCGCATAAACGAAGACGCGATCCTCCGCATGCGGAACGGCAAACAATTCGCGCAGCTTCCAGCCATTGAGTGTGCCGCCGCGATTGCTGGCCACACTGTAAAGCGGCAAATAAAGGCCCTGCTCGAACCAATCGGTGACGCCGAAGGCCCACTCGGTGACGCCATTATAAGTATGGTTGGGAACAAGGCCGCCGGGAAAGGCCGGGCTCTTCTGGCCGCTCGGCGTGTAATTGTTGTGCCAGGTCAGGTTGAACACGCCGACGGGAGCGACCTCGCCGGTATAGACTTGAATTTCGTCGGTTTGCGCGTTCGCGGCAGCCGGCCATAGACCGAGCGCAGCCAAGAACAAAAAACAAAGCCAAATCCGTGCCGTAAACCCATGCTGTTTTTTTATCGTCATCAGCCCCTCCCGGCATATGTCAGGGCCCGCTAGCACAGATCACGCGCTGCATTTCAGTCTGATACGCAGTCGCGACAATTATTACCAAAGTTTAACGCTTTGGTTGTTTTGGAAATGTCTGGGTAACGTCTTGCTATCCCGCAGCGCCGAATACGCGGGCAAAGATCAAGTCCACGTCCTTGAAGTGGTAGCCGAGGTCGAAGCTCTCAGCAAGTTCGTCCGCCGATAAGAGCCGCGTCAGATTCGGGTTTGTCTTCAAGAGATCGAGCAGTCTGCCTTCACCGCGCCAGGAGCTAGTCGCTCGCACCGCAATCACCACACGATAATTCTATTTGGCCCAAAGCCGCTGACGTCGCTATCTTGCATACATTAGAACCAACGGCATTCGAGGGGTGCAATGGAGCGCAATAGATACTTACCGTGGTTCATTGGCGTGGCGATTATTGTGGTCGTGGATGGAATTTTGCTGCTTCTGACAGATGAGGGGCAGGCGGAACTCGCCCAGCAGGCAGCGCTCGTCGCCGTCCCCGTCGTCGGGCTCGGGCTGATGTTTCTGGTCTTCAAAAGCCAAAAATAGCACGCCTCTATGGTCGCGAGCGTTCGCGATCTTAACGGGACGTGCTCCGCTTAAAGTGTACCGAATACGCGGGCAAAGATCAGGTCCACTTCCTTGAAGTGGTAGCCGAGATCGAAGCTCTCAGCGAGTTCGTCCGCCGATAAGAGGCGCGTCACATTCGGGTTTGCCTTCAAGAGATCGAGCAATCTGCCTTCGCCACGCCAGCAGCGCATCGCGTTTTCCTGCACCAGCCGATAGGCATCCTCGCGTGCCATGCCTTTTTGCGTCAGCGCCAACAGGACCCGCCCGCTATGCACGAGCCCGCCGCCGCGCTCCAGATTCGCCAACATCCGTTCGGGGTAGACGACGAGCTTTTCGATCAGGCCGGTGGCGCGGACAAGCGCGAAATCCAGAGTCACGGTCGCATCCGGACCGATGTAGCGTTCGGCCGAAGAATGCGAAATATCGCGCTCATGCCAGAGCGCCACATTCTCCAACGCCGGCATCGCATAGGCGCGCACCATGCGTGCGAGCCCGCACAAATTCTCCGACAACACTGGATTGCGCTTGTGCGGCATCGCCGAGGAACCCTTCTGGTTCGGCGAAAAATATTCCTCGACTTCGCCAACTTCGGAACGCTGCAGATGGCGGACTTCGGTGGCGAGCCGCTCGATCGAGCTTGCCACCACGGCAAGACTTGCAAAGAACATCGCGTGGCGGTCGCGCGGAATCACCTGCGTCGAGATGGGCTCGACGGTGAGTCCCATTTTCCTGGCCACGTGTTCTTCCACCGCGGGGGGCACATTGGCGAAGGTGCCGACGGCGCCCGATATCGCGCAGGTGGCGATTTCGGCGCGCGCCGCGACCAGTCGCGCCCGGGCCCGCGCAAATTCCGCGTAATATCCCGCAAGCTTCACCCCGAATGTCGTGGGTTCGGCATGGATGCCGTGGCTGCGCCCGATGGTGGGTGTGAATTTGTACTCGAAGGCGCGCCGCTTCAGCGCCGCCATCAGCGCATCGACATCCTTGATGAGAATATCGGCGGCCCGCGACAGCTGCACTGCGAAGGTCGTGTCCAGCACGTCCGAGGACGTCATGCCCTGATGCACGAAGCGCGCTTCGGGGCCGACGAACTCGGCCAGATGCGTCAGGAACGCGATGACATCGTGTTTGACTTCGCGCTCGATGGCATCGATCCGCTCGGAATCGAATTTCGCATCGCGGCCCTTTTCCCAGATGATGCGAGCCGATTCCTTGGGGATGATCCCAAGCTCCGCCATGGCGTCGGCGGCGTGGGCTTCGATTTCGAACCAGATGCGGTATTTGGTTTCCGGCGACCAGATGGCGGTCATTTCGGGCCGGGCATAGCGCGGAATCATGGCAACCTCGTCAGAGCGCGCACGTCATGCCATACCGAGGCCGCCCATGGCGACATATTTGATTTCGAGGAAGCCCTCGATGCCGTATTTCGAGCCCTCGCGCCCCATGCCAGATTCCTTCATCCCGCCAAAGGGCGCCACTTCGGTCGAGATGATCCCCTCGTTCACGCCGATGATGCCGTATTCCAGTCCTTCGCTGACGCGGAAAATGCGTCCGACATCGCGGGCATAGAAATAGGCAGCCAGGCCATATTCCGTGTCGTTGGCCATGCGGATGGCATCGGCCTCTTCCTTGAAGCGGAACAGCGTCACCACGGGGCCGAAAATTTCCTCACTCGCAAAGGCCATGCCGGGCGTCACGTCGCGCACGATGGTGGGCTCGAAGAACGTCCGGCCCAGCCGGTGGCGCTTGCCGCCGAGGGTGATTTTGGCGCCCTTCTGGCTCGCATCGGAAAGTAGATGTTCGACCTTCTCCACCGCCGCCATATTGATCAACGGACCTTGCTCGATGCCGGGCATCATGCCGTCGCCGACCTTGAGTGCGCCCACGGTCTTCGCCAATTTTTCCGCGAACGCGTCATAGACGCCGTCCTGAACCAGGAAACGGTTCGCGCAGACGCAGGTCTGACCCATATTGCGGAATTTGGAGGCCATCGCACCTTTGACCGCGGCATCGAGATCGGCGTCATCGAAGACGATGAAGGGCGCGTTGCCGCCGAGTTCAAGCGATAGCTTCTTCACCGTCGAGGCACATTGGCGCATTAGCTGCTTGCCGACTTCGGTCGAGCCGGTGAAGGAAAATTTCCGCACCAGCGGATTTTCGGTTAGCTCTTTTCCGACGCGCGCGGATTGGCTCGACGGCACCACGGTGAAGACGCCCTTCGGGATTCCGGCGCGGGTGGCAAGCTCGGCAAGCGCGAGCGCCGATAGCGGCGTCAGTTGCGCCGGCTTGACGACGATGGGGCAACCCGCGGCGAGCGCCGGCCCCACTTTGCGCGTGATCATGGCGTTGGGAAAATTCCACGGCGTGATGGCCGCCACGACGCCCACGGGTTCTTTCATCACCAGGATGCGGCGCCCCGGCGCATTGGTTGGAATCACATCGCCATAAATGCGCTTTCCCTCTTCGGCGAACCATTCGATGAAGCTCGCGCCATAGGCGATCTCGCCGCGGCTTTCGGCGAGAGGCTTGCCCTGTTCGGCGGTCATCAATTGCGCAAGATCTTCCTGCGCCGCCATCATCAGTTCATACCAGCGGCGCATCAGGGCCGCGCGTTCCTTGGCCGTCTTGGCGCGCCACGGCCCCCAGGCGCGATGGGCCGCTTCGATGGCAGTCCGTACATCGGCTTCGCTGCAATCTGCGACCTCCGCAATCACATCGCCGGTCGCGGGATTCTTCACCGCAAAGCGCGCGCCGGACGCGGCACCGCGCCATTCGCCGTCGATATAGGCGCCATCGCGCAACAGCGCATTGTTGTCGAGTTTCAGCATTCCGGCCTCCAGTTCGCCCCAGCCTTCTAGACCTCGGAAACAGCCGGCTAAAGTGTAAGGCGCCGGCTACAGCAGACCAAGGGATTTGAAGCTCGCGTGTTTGCCGCGGCCGATCACCAGATGATCGTGGACTTCGATCTTCAGCGCTTTCGCGGCGTCGGCGATTTCGCGCGTCATCAAGATATCGCTGCGCGAGGGCGTCGGATCGCCACTCGGATGGTTGTGCACGAGAATGATCGCGGAGGCGCCCAGTTCCAGCGCCCGTTTCACGACTTCGCGCGGATAGACCGGCGTGTGGTCCACGGTGCCGCGCTGATGCACCTCATCGGCAATCAGCGCGTTCTTGCGGTCGAGATAGAGCACGCGAAACTCTTCGTTTGTGCTGCGTGCCATCGAGGCGGAACAATAATCAAGCAATGCCTGCCATGAGGCGAGAACCGGCCGGCCGATGACGCGGGCCTTGGCCAGACGCAGGGCGGCGGCTTCCACCGTTTTCAATGCGGCGACAGTGGCGTCCTTGACGCCATCCATCTCGGCCAGACGCTCGGGAGCGGCGGCAATGACATCGGCGAAGCTGCCGAAGCGTGCGATCAGGGCTTTGGCCAACGGCTTGGTGTCGCGCTGCGGGATCGAGAGGAACAGCAAGAGTTCCAGCAGCTCATAATCGGGGAGTGCATCCGGCCCACCTGCAGCGAAGCGCTCGCGCAGCCGCTGCCGGTGGCCGTGATAGTGCGGAACCTCGCTGTTCCCGGAGTCTTCCTCAGACGTAGGGCGGAGCGTGCCAGCCTTTGGGCGAGAGCGTGAAGATTTCGAAGCCATCCTGCGTCACGCCGATGCTGTGTTCGAATTGCGCCGAAAGCGAACGGTCGCGGGTGACCGCGGTCCAGCCGTCGCTCAACACTTTCACCGCGTAGCCGCCGAGATTGATCATCGGCTCGATGGTGAAGAACATCCCGGGCTTCAACACCACGCCCTGGCCGGGCCGGCCATAATGCACAATGTTGGGCAGCGCGTGGAAAATGCGCCCCAAGCCATGGCCGCAGAAATCGCGCACCACGGCACAGCGTTCCTGATCTTCCGCGAAGGATTGGATGGCATAGCCGATATCGCCGGTGGTGGCACCGGGCTTCACCGTAGCGATGCCGCGCATCATCGATTCATAGGTGATTTCTACCAGGCGCTGGGCTTTGCGCTTCACGTCGCCGACGTAATACATGCGGCTGGTATCGCCGTGCCAGCCATCGATGATCACCGTCACATCGATATTGAGGATGTCTCCATCCTTGATCGGGCGGTCGCTGGGGATGCCGTGACAGACGACATGGTTGATCGACGTGCAGAGCGTGTGGCGATAGCCGCGATAGCCCAGACAGGCCGGCAGCGCGCCATGCGCCGTCACATAATCATAGGCGATCTTGTCGAGCGCCGCCGTGGTGACTCCGGGCTTCACTTCGGGGACCAGCAGATCGAGCACCTCCGCCGCCAGCCGTCCGGCGCGGCGCATCGCTTCGAAATCCTCCGGCCGGTGCGTCGCCACGGCAAACGCGGATCGGCGCGCGACCTCGATGGATTCGCGATCGAGCACGAGCGCGGGGGAAAGTTCGGAAAAAGTCTCGGTCATGGGCTTTAAGGTTCTCGCCGGCAGGTTCTAGCCTGAATAAAGTTAGCATTGCTTTTACACTTGGGCTCGTGAGGGCGCCAGCTTCAAGGCCTCTTCTAAGGATACCGTAATGAATCCGTCTGTAACGATCACCGCCGCGGTCTTGGTTATCGGCGATGAAATCCTTTCGGGGCGGACCCAGGACGTGAATGTTGCGGCGATTGCGCGCTTTCTCGCCCCCTACGGGATCGATCTTGCCGAAGTCCGCTTTGTGCCGGACATCCAGGCCGAGATCGTGGCCGCGGTGAACGCGCTCAGGGGGCGCTATACCTATGTTTTCACCACGGGCGGCATCGGGCCCACCCATGACGACATCACCGCCGATGCGATCGGGGCGGCCTTCGATTTGCCGGTGGAGCATCATCCCGAGGCAATGGCGCTATTGGCGGCGCGCTATCAGCCCGGCGAATTCAACGAAATGCGCCAGCGCATGGCCCGGATGCCGGTGGGGGCCAGCCTGATCAAGAACCCGGTCTCGGCCGCCCCAGGTTTTCAGATCGAAAACGTTTTTGTGATGGCGGGCGTGCCCAAGATCATGCAGGCCATGCTCGAGGACGTCGGTCCCAGGCTGCAGCAGGGCGCCACCGTGATCAGCCGCAGCCTGACGGTTCGCCTGCCCGAGGGCAAAATCGCCCAGGAACTGGCCGAAATCCAGGCCGCCCACCCGGCCATCAGCATCGGAAGCTATCCATTTTTCGCGTCAAATTCGCCCGCTGGGGGTGCCATTTCGTCCGGCACGACCCTGGTGGTCCGGGGGCGGGACGGGGCCGAGGTGGAGGCGGCCGCGCGTGCGGTCGAGGCCTTGGCGCGGTCCCATGGCGCGGAGGCCGAAAACAGCCGCGGGTAAGATTAATTCGTCGTAGTCATCTTGATTTAACCAAATGAAATCAACATTTTCATCAAGTTAGACTGGGATAAAAGAGTCACACTGGAACAAATTAAGGGTTGTCGCGTAGCGGCGCGTGTGGCAGGCTTTCATTGTTAGGCCTTTTATAAGCTCAAACGAGGAGCAGAACGTATGATCGTCAAACGCGTCCTAGCCGCGGCACTCGGTGGGGTATTGTTCGCGGCTGCAGGCGTTGCTGCGGCCGGCAATTTCTCCTCGGATCGCCAGGTGGACTTCTTCGCCAAGGGCACTCACCAATTCTATGTTTGGTGTTCCGGAACAGGCGATTACGTCGCGACTGCCGAAGGCGCGAATGCCGAAGAGGCGCAGATGAAGCTCTACAATGCGGCCAAAGCGGCGGGTAAGACCTCCTGCTGGCCGGTGTGGCAGGGCCGCGTTGCGGGCAGCTAGAACCGGCAAAGCTGAATTCGCAAAACGGCGGCCCTGGGCCGCCGTTTTCAATTTAAGGCATTGTCCTGCGCCACTTTGGTCAAGGCTGCCTGGGCGGGGGCCTGATTGGCAAAGACTCCGCGCGCGCGGGTGAGGGCCGCCACGGCTTTGGGCTTGTCGCCCAGCACCGCATAGGCCCGGATCAGCATCACCCAGCCATTGATGTCGTCCGGGTTGGACTCCAGCCGCGAGGCCAGCTGCTGCACCATCGCCATGGGGTTGGGGGCCGCCCCGCCGCTTTCGGCCCTCAGCGCCGCCACCTGATTCACCAGGTCGCTGCGCCAGGGCGTGTTAGGCGGGGCATCGGCGAGGAGGCTTTCCCAGAGTTGAAGGGCCCCGGCCTTGTCACCCCGCGAGGCGAGCGCCAGGCCGACATAATAGCGCGAGACGAGGTTCGTCGGATCTTCATCCAGCGCCTGGCGGAAGACGGCTTCGGCCTCTTTCGTCACCTGGCCGGCATTCTCCGCCATCGCTTCCCCGTAATTGGCCAGCAAATCCGGCGCGACGCCGCCTTGGATCTCTTTTGCCGCGTCCACCGCGCGGCCAAAGGCCTTCTCGGCCTGTGCCGCATTGCCGAGCGCGAGGTAACCGCGTCCCAGAAGCGCCCAGCCCTCGACGTCGCCGGGCCGCTGCGGCATGCGGCGGGCGAGCGTGGTAATGAGCGCCCGGTAATCGGTGCGGGACGGGCCGGTGAGGTCCGACAGCGCGATGAGCGGCTGACCGAGAAGTGCGTAAGCCCCGAGGCCGAGCGCCATGGTCGCGAGCCCTGCCACGATGGCGAGCCAGGCGCGGCTCTTCGTCGGCCCGCCCGCGCTCTCGCGCAGCCGCAGCAAAGGCAACACGACAAACGCCGCCGCGAGAAGCGCCACCAGGCTGAAGATGAGGATCAGGACGGCAATCATGGGGCGAAACGCCTAGCACGGCGCGGCCGTCCTGTCATAGGCGGTGTGCCGTTCACAGCTGCTTGACGCTGCGGCGCGGTTGCGATTGAGCTTGCGCTGCGCGGGCGTGGCGAAATGGTAGACGCAACGGACTTAAAATCCGTAGGGCCGAAAGGCCTGTGCCGGTTCAAGTCCGGCCGCCCGCACCACTCACTTCGTATCGAAGCGGATCAGGAACGCCCGGAAGCCCTGGATGTCCTTGAAACCGTGCGGCACGCCGGCCGGGACGTAAAGCACGTCGCCGGTTTTCAAGGGCTGCTCGACGCCGCCCATGATCGAAGTGCCCGCGGCATCGTCCGAATTGGGCCGCTTCTTGATATCGAGAAGCTTGCCGCCCGTGACGGCGGTCGCCGTGCCGGCAGTGACCAGCCAGATGTCGAGCGACTGCGCATGGATAAGCGGAGCATCCGTCGGTCTCACGATGCGGATATTGATACTGTACGGTCCGCCATCGAGTACCCGCTTGTTCAGGACCTGCTTCGCCTCCAAATCCTTCCAGATGTTCTGCAGATCCGAATTGGCGAAATAGGTGGCCTTATCGCTGGCTGGCGCCGGTGCCGCAGCTTGAGCAGATGCGGCTCCGCCGCAGAACGCCATCGCAGCCGCGGCAGCAATCCAAAATTTGCGCATGTTACGTCCTCCCAAGGTCGGATTCGCAATCAGACGGCGATCCAATCCAATGTCTTTTCGTTTTCCAGATTTTGCAGGCGGTCAAATAGGCGCTGCATGTCGGCACGCGGGAAGCGCTTCGTCAACAGCAGGAATTTCTCCGCCAGCCCGTCGCGATTGAGCGGCCGCGCCGGCGTACCGGTGAATTCCGTCACTTTGCGGCTGAACGATCGGCCATCCTTCAATGTCACTGCGACCACGCTAGTCAGGTCTTCGCGTTCCTGCGCCGGCTCGGTCAGCATTTTCACCCGTGCCGCCATGGCCAGAATCTGGGAATCGCGCTGCACATTGTCATCGAAGGAATCCGGATCGATCGGATTGCGGTAAAGCGACAATGCCACCGAGAACGGAATGCTGTATTGCGCGAGAAGCACGTCCGGTGGCGCCGGGATGTTGTTGGTCGTCGCCATGCGGCTGTTGCCGGTGACGGTGATCGCCGCGACATCGGGGGCGGTGAATTTGTATTCGTTTTTCAGATCGAGCATCGCCTCGACCGGGCGATGCGCGGTGATGTGGCAGGCAAAACGCTTCACCATGATGGACATGGACGCGTAATCCTGGCCCAGCCCTTTGGTCAGTTCCGTGCTGTCGCGGTCGTTGCAGAAGGCGCGCAGAAATCCCGACTCGCCTTCGAGCACGGTGTCGGGTCCGGTGAAGCCTTCCGAAGCCAGACTCGCCGCGAGCACGCCGGATTCCGCGGCCCGGCCCAAATGCAATTTCTTCACCATCGCGCCCGTGTTGGAATGGGCGAACTCCATCAGCCCGCCGGATAGCGAGCCCGCGATGCCGAGCGCATTGGTCAGACGCGCCCCATCCAGTTGCATGAGCTTGCCGCAGGTCACCGCGCCGCCGAACGGGCCGGTGGTGCCGGGCGCATGAAACCCGCGGGGTTCTATGGTGCCTTTGGCGGCGCGCCCGATCCGGATCATCACTTCCGCTCCTGCCGTCATGGCGGCGATGAGATCGAGGCCGCTGGCCCCGCGCTCCTGTGCGACGGCAAGGCCCGAGGAGAACATGCTGGCCCCGGGATGGGAGCCCGAATCCGGATTGGTCAGATTGTCGAGCTCGAAGGCGTGGGTCATCGCGCCATGGGCGAGGGCGGCGGATGGCGCGTGCACCATCACGCCCCCGGTGCCGAGAATCTGGCTCTTGCCGCCGGGCCCGGTGCGCTTGGCGTGGGCGATGACCATCTGACTCCAGGGCAGCTTGCCGCCATAGAGGATGACGGCCACCGTATCGGTGATGCAGTCCTTGATCCGCTGGCGCACCTCCGCCGGAACGTCTTCGTAACGCAGCCCGGCGGCGTAATTGGCGAGCTTCGGGGTGTAGCCACGCTCGCCCTTGGGTGCGGGCGGCTCCGCGGCGCGAGCGGTATTGCCGGCCAGCAACTCCGGGGCCAGCGCCGCCCCGCCGGCGGCCACCACCATGCCGTTGAGAAAACCGCGGCGTCCGACCCGCGACTGATCCTGCTCCGCCATGATTGCCCTCCGATGGACCTAGCCTGTGTCCTTGCCTTTCGCACAAACTAGCGAAATTCGCAGCCAAAGCCGATAGAGGGCTGAGGGAACACGAGCGCGAGACCCGGCGTTCACGGGTCGCACCCATCCCGGAGCAAGTCTCCCATGAACCAATTCTCCGTCGAAACCGGCCAGTGCATCGAGGACGCTCTGCGGTGCCACGCCGTCTGCTTGGCCACGGCCATGACCGAATGCCTGGAGATGGGCGGCGATCATGTCAGGCCGCAGCATTACCGCCTGATGATGGATTGCGCCGCCATCTGCCAATTGGCGGCCGATCTGATGCTGCACAAAAGCCAGTTCCACAGCCGGGCCTGTGGGCTGTGCGCGGATATCTGCGAGGCCTGTGCCAAAGATTGCGAG
>DATLVC010000408.1:0-17365 GCA_035577685.1 Micropepsaceae bacterium
GCACCAAAGCCTTTCGGCCCTTCACGCTCATGGCTGATGATGTAGCGCAGAGCGGCGCAAAGCGCGAGATGTCAGGCGCAGGCGGCGCGCTGCATTTCCATATTGCGCTCAGGCGGAAAACATATGGTCACAATGGTGCCGGCGCCCAGCGTGCTTTCGATATCCAGCGTGCCGTCGTGCAGGCGCACCAGCGCATTGGCGAGCGGAAGGCCAAGCCCCACGCCTTCGAAGCGGCGGGAGAGCCGGCCGTCGAGCTGCTTGAAGGGCTCCAAGGCATGCCCGATCCGGCCGGGGTCCATTCCTATGCCGGTATCTCCAATCGTGATCGCGATCGCGCCGTTCCGCGTCACATTGACCCGCACCGTGATGCGGCCTTCGGCCGGCGTGAACTTGACCGCGTTCGAAAGAAGATGGGTGAGAATTTGGTGGAAGCGCCGCGGATCGACTCTGAGCAGGGGCAAATGCGCCGGAACGTCGATGTTGATTGCCGCCGCGTCGGATTTGTCCTCCAGGACCGCGCTGCATGCCGAGGCGACTGCGTGCTGGACTGACACGGCGTCATCCTCAAGATCGAGAAGATGGCTTTCGACCCGCGACAAATCGAGAATGTCGTTGATCATGCCCAGCAGCCGCCGTCCATTGTCATGGATGTCCGCGATATAGCCGCGGTAACGCGGCTCATTCACGGGGCCGAATAATTCCTGGCGCATCAAATCGGAAAAGCCGATCACCGCGTTGAGCGGCGTCTTCAGCTCATGGCTCATGGCCGCGAGAAACGCGGCCTTGGCGCGCGCGGCTTCTTGCGTCTCGATCAGCGCGCGGCGTGTCGCCTCTTCGGATTCGCGCTGCAGCGTGATGTCCTCTACGGTGCCTTCATAGAACAGGAATTGGCCGTCTTCATCGGTGACGCTGCGGGCGTTTTCGGAAATCCAGATCAGCGTGCCGTCGCGCTGTCGGATTTGCGAAACGAAGTCTTTCACCCGGCCGTTTGCTGCCATTAAACGCTGAAATTCGCCGCGGCGATTGGGATCGACATAAAGCGATTGACCGATATCCGTCAGTTCCGACTTCAACTGTTCCGGGGAATCATAACCGTAGATTCGTGTCAGCGCCGGATTGACAATGAGATAGTATCCGTCGCGCGTGGTACGGAAGAACCCTTCGATGGCCGCGTCCACGAAGGCGTGGTAGCTGGCTTCGTCCTGCAATCTTTGTTGCAGGACTTCAATCTGGCTCTTGCGCGCAAGGGCATGGCGAGCGGCAACCGCCGCGATGGCAATCGCGCCCATGGACACCATGGCGCCGATCAATTCGGGCCCGGCAACGGGCAGCAGCAGAAAGCCCCCTACGAAACCCAGCACGATCGACAGGATGAAGGTCCAGCGGCCCACAATGTGGGCGAAACCATCCAGCACCGGCGCAGCCAACGTCGCCTTCACGTTTTCGCGCGATGCCGTCGTGATGTTCGCTTCGACCAACTGCATAGAACCGCTACAATGCAACGCAGCATGTGATAGCAGCCTAGTTCTAAACAGCCTATTGAGATGGAGACCGAAACTCTGCCTGTTTCTTAGGCAACCCCTTGATTCTCTTACCTAGTGCACCATAAAGACCGAGAGGCCGGCATGGGCGATAACGTGGCGCGTGACACCGCCGATCAGGCTTTCCCTGAGGCGGCCGCGGCCATAGCCGCCCACTACAAGTAGGTCGGCGTTGCCCTCTCCGGCGGCAGCGAGCAACGCCTCGCCGATCCGTTTATTGCCGGGATCAATCAGCCTTTCGGTGCTTTGAACACCATGAAGCGACAGATATTCCTTCAACCCTTCCGTCGCCTCGGCTTTCAGCGGCGGCCGCTGAACACTGAGAATCTCCACGCTGTCAGCCTTTGCGAGATAGGGTACCGCGGCGCTCACGGCCTGCGCGGCAGCGGTCTTCCCATCCCAGCCGACGGCGATGCGGCGGGCGAAGGTTTTCGGCGCCTCGTCGGTCGCCCGCAGCACCGGCCGGTCGGTTTCCACCAGGACTTGCACAAAGGCCTCCGCAAGCCCCGCCTGATCGTTTTCGCGGATGGGCCCGAAGACCACCAGGTCCGAAAGCCGGGCCGCGGCTGTCAGCTGATCGCCGAAATTGCCCTGAACTTCCCTCAATGAGAGCGTGACCGCGGGGCCGCGCACCGGTTGCTTCACGCGGACGATGCCATGGGCGGCACAGATCGCGTCGATCGCAGCGTCGACGCGTTTAGCAGCTTCATCGCCGGCGTCCTTGGTGGCTTTCACCACCTCTTCCACCACCACGCCGGAAACCCCGTCGGTGAAAAAAGCCAATGCCTCGGCAAGATCGGGGCGCACGAAAAAGGCCATCACATGCGCGTTGAAAGGACGCGCGGCTTCGATCGCATTGGCTAGCACGGCGGCGTCGCGCGCTCCGCCTGTAACGGGGGCAAGTATCTTTGCGATGGGCATGGTGTCCTCGGCTTGCGGGCCGCCTATTATCGGACCAGAGCGACAGGGAGGCAAACCCGGGAGATGCCAAGAATGAAAGACAGCGCAAGCACGGCCCGCGCCTGGCAGCGTATGCTTAGCGGGCGCCGGCTGGATCTGCTGGACCCCTCACCGCTCGACATCGAAATCGAAGACATCGCACACGGGCTCGCGCGCGTGGCGCGATGGAACGGCCAGACCGAAGGCGCCCACGCCTTTTCGGTGGCGCAGCATTGCGTGCTGGTGGAGCGGATCGTGCACGAATTGAAGCCCAAGGCCGCGCGCGGTTTACGCTTGGCGGCATTGCTGCACGATGCCGCGGAATATGTGATCGGCGACCTGATCAGCCCCTTCAAGGCGGCGGTGGGACTCGATTACAAGGCGTTCGAGAACCGTCTCTCGCGCGCCATCCATATCCGCTTCGGGCTGCCCGCGGAGAGCACAATGGAAGAGACCACGCTCATCAAACGCGCCGACCGCATCTCGGCCTATTTCGAGGCGACCCAATTGGCGGGCTTCACTATCACCGAAGCGCGGAAATTTTTCGGTACGCCTTCCGGAATGGCACCACCCCGGCTGGTTCCGCTTCCTACGACCCAAGCCCAGGCGATGTATCTCGAGCGCTTCCGGCGACTTTCGGCCTGATCCGGTTTGTTTTGCTGCTAGACTGAACCCATGACGCGTATCCTGATTGTCCCCTATGCCGCCCTCGAAGAGACCGTACGCCGGCACCGTCCCTCGCATCTCGTGACGCTCATGGTCGAGCCTTTCGTGGAGACGCCGGCGGCGATCCTCGCCGGCCGTCATTTGCGGCTCGGCGTGCACGACATCATTGAACCTTCCGAAGGTGCCGTCGCGCCGGACAGCAGCCACATCGCGGATATGCTTGCCTTCGCGCGGGATTGGGACCGGACGGCGCCGTTTCTGGTTCACTGCTGGGCCGGAATCAGCCGTTCGACGGCCGCGGCCTATATTCTGCTCTGCAACCTGCACGAGCCAGGTCATGAGATGCGCATCGCGCATGCGCTGCGTTTTCGCGCCCCTCATGCCCAACCGAACCGGTTGATGATCCACCACGCCGACCAGCTTCTTTCGCGCGGCGGCCGGATGGTGGCCGCCGTCGAGGCCATCGGTGAAGGCCGCCCTAGCCTCCAAGGTGAGGTTGTCGAGCTCCCCCTGGATCTGGATGAGCTGTGATGGCGATGGCGCGCAACAATGCGGCCGAGACGGCCGAGACGACGGCAGGCGAAGCGCACACCGTGCTGATCGGCCTCTCGGCTGCGATCGTTTCAGTCACCGAAGAACGCCCGCTGGTGCTGATCGTCCATCGTGGCGAGGACGCCGATGCCCTGCCCTTCGGTACATTCGATCCGCTATCGCATCGCACGCTGGAATCGGGGTTGCGCAATTGGGTCGCGGAGCAGACGCGCCTGCAGCTTGGCTATGTGGAACAGCTTTACACGTTCGGCGACCGCGGCCGCCATCTGACGCGGCCTGGCGAAGGCCCGCGGGTGTTATCCGTCGGCTATCTGGCGCTGACGCGGCCGCAGGACAATCGCGAACCCGAAACGCTGTGGCGCGATTGGTACGGCTATTTCCCGTGGGAGGATTGGCGCGAGCAGAAGCCGCCGATCATCGACGCGCTCGTCATGCCGCGGCTGGCACAATTCGTTGCGGGTGCGCCGAATGCGGAATTGCGCCGCTCGCGGCAGGACCGCGTGCGGCTCTGCTTCGGCAGTGATGGAATCGGCTGGGACGAAGAAAAAGTCCTTGAGCGCTATGAGCTCCTTTACGAGGCGGGCCTTGTCAGGGAAGCCCAACGCGACCGCCAAGTGGCACCGGTCGGTGGGCCGATGCCGCCTTTGGGCGCAGCCATGGTGTTCGATCACCGGCGGATTCTTGCCACCGCCATGGGCCGCCTGCGGGGGAAGATGAAATATCGTCCCGTCGTGTTCGAGTTGATGCCTCCGGAATTCACCCTTCTGGAACTTCAGCACACGGTGGAAGCCCTGTCCGGCATCCGCCTGCACAAGCAGAATTTCCGCCGCCTCGTCGAAGCTCAGGGATTGGTGGAAGGCACCGGCCGCCTGTCGCGCAAGGCAGGAGGCCGCCCGGCCGAGCAATTCCGCTTTCGTCGTGAGGTCCTGCGCGAACGCCCGACCCCGGGCGTGCGCCTGACACCCAGTCGCACGCGTTAGCCCGTCCTTAGGGCTTGACGGTTAATGCTCAAGAATAGCATAAGTGGCCTCGCCAGCGGCCTTGAACTGGCCTTTTTTGACACCATATATATGCTCAAAAGGAGCATAACATGCGGATGATACAAGACCTCCCTTATACCCCCGCGGTTGCGGCCGCGACGGCGCCACTCTACGCCCGCGTCGCGCATGTCGTTCCGGAAATGGAATGGCCGGTCTTTGCGCCCTATGTGGCTGCGATCCACACGCTCAAGCGGCAGAAGCAGGCGGTTGTCCTCGCGCACAATTACATGACACCGGAAATCTTCCATTGCGTGGCGGATTTCGTTGGCGATTCGCTCCAGCTCGCCCGTGAGGCGGCGAAAACCGACGCCAAGATCATCGTTCAGGCGGGCGTGCATTTCATGGCCGAGACCGCGAAGATACTTTCGCCACAGAAGACGGTGCTCATTCCGGATATGGCGGCGGGTTGCTCGCTCGCCTCATCAATCACAGGCGCTGATGTGCGGTTGCTGCGGCAGAACTATCCCGGCTTGCCGATCATCACCTATGTGAACACGTCCGCCGAGGTGAAAGCTGAATCGGATATTTGCTGCACCTCCTCGAATGCGACCGAAATCGTGGAGACGATCGCCGCGGAATGGGGCGTCGATACCGTGATCATGATCCCTGACGAATTCCTGGCCCAGAACGTGGCCAAACAGACCTCCGTCAAGATCATCACCTGGAAGGGCCATTGCGAGGTGCATGAACGTTTCAGCGTGGACGACATTCGCGCGCTTCGCGCCGCGAATCCCAATCTGGTCGTGCTCGCCCATCCCGAATGCCCGCCCGAGGTGGTGGCGGAAGCCGATTTTGCAGGCTCGACTTCTGGCATGATCGACTATGTCGGAAAGAAGCGTCCCGCCCATGTGGTGCTGATGACCGAATGCTCGATGAGCGACAATGTCGCGGTCGAATTTCCGGATGTGTCCTTTGTGCGGCCCTGCAATCTCTGCCCGCACATGAAGCGCATCACGCTGCCGAAGATTTTGCACGCGCTCGAAACGATGACCACGGAAGTCACGGTGGACCCGGCCATCGCCTTGCGCGCCCGGGCCGCAGTGGAGGCTATGCTAAGGGTGAAGCCCAATACACGGCGGCTCGAGCGCGAGGCGGCCTGATGGGCGCCGGCCGACCGGGGGAGGAGAGCCGGCTCGCCCTTGTCCACACCAATCCGCCGCATCCGCTTCTGATCGAGCCCATTGTCCGGCGCGCGCTCGAAGAAGATCTAGGGCGGGCTGGAGACATCACGACCGATGCAATCATCCCGCTCGGCGAGACGGCACGCGCTGTCATCGCTGCGCGCGAGCCGGGTGTGATTTGCGGTCTCATCGCAGCCGATATCGCGTTCCGGCTGATCGACCCCGCAATCGCCTTCACGCCACGCCTTCCCGACGGCAGCGAAGCCGCCAAGGGTCAAACTATCGCAGCGTTGGAAGGGCCGGCGCGCGCGATTCTCACCGCCGAACGCGTGGCGTTGAATTTCATGGGCCATCTTTCGGGCGTCGCGACGGCCACGCATGAGTTGGTCTCGCGCGTGGCGGGAACGAAGGCGCGCATCATCTGCACCCGCAAGACGCTTCCAGGATTGCGCGTGCTGGAGAAGTACGCCGTGCGGTGCGGCGGCGGGCTGAACCACCGCTTCGGGCTCGATGACGCCGTGCTGGTCAAAGACAATCACATCGCTGCCGCGGGCGGCATCGATGCCGTGGTGCGCGCCTTGCGCGGCCGCATCGGTCCCATGGTCAAAATCGAAATCGAAGTCGATACGCTGGAACAGCTCGAAACCGCGCTTGGCCTCGGCATCGACGCCATTCTGCTCGACAATATGCCGCCGGAAACCATGAAGCGCGCCGTTGCGATGACCAAGCGCCGCGCCACGCTGGAAGCCTCCGGCGGCGTCACGCTGGAGCGGGTGCGTGCGATCGCGGAGTCTGGCGTCGACTATATTTCGTCAGGTGCCATTACCCACGGCGCCCGCAATCTGGACCTGGGGCTGGACTTCCTCTGAGGGACGCACCACGGCGGACATTCCCACCGCTTCCGTGAAAAATCCGCTCAACGATTCAATCGGGGTCGCCGGCACATCCGTGGCCTTGGCCTGCGCCAGCGTTTCGCGCTTGTAGAAAACGTGGTTTCCGATCTGCGCGGTCTTTTGCATCGTATCGGCCCAGGCGGGCGTCACGTCCACGCTGTGATAGGCGATGGCGCGCCGCGTCAGACCCGAGAGCCGTACCTCGCCGGTCATGATTTTTTCCGCGAGCACCTGCATGTGCTGCCATGCGACGCGGTCCTTGGGCTTGCGCAACGAGCCGTCGCAGGCAAAGGAGAATTGGCAATCGTGCCGGTCCGGCTGAACCCCATCATAGACGACGCCGCACACCGTTTCGGGATAATCCGGGTTCTGCGTGCGCTGGAGCACGACTTCGGCCACGGCCTTCTCGCCATCCATGCCTTCCCCGCGCGCCTCGTAATAAAGCACCTCGGCGAGACATTCGGATTCCGCGGCATTGTGGGCTTTTGCCAGAGCGACCGGCGATGACGTCACCGTGATTGAATCCGGAAGCGTCGCAAGCAACTGCATTTCATTCGTATAAAGACTAAATTCGTGAGCGGATACGCTGCTGATCGCCATGAGAGCTATAGCACCGACGACCGCACAATCCGCGCGCCGATGGGCTCTCATAAATCGGTTCACCATGCCAGACATTACCCTTCGCAAGCACGACCGGCCTACTTCGTCCCAGCTTGCTAACAGCGCGCGCAGCAGGCTGTCAACCCGAAACCGGCCAATTCGTGACGCGGCGTCAGGTTCCCGATTTCGTCTGTAGAAGGATCATCCGTGTACGTCGGAAGACTCAGTCCGTGTCGCGCGCATTTGCGAGCGCAGCCTGAGCCGCCGCAAGCCGCGCCACAGGCACGCGGAAGGGCGAACACGAAACATAATCCAAACCCGCTTCATGACAGAACCGTATGGAATCCGGATCGCCGCCATGCTCGCCGCATATTCCGAGCTTGAGATTCGGCCGCGCGCTGCGTCCGCGCTTGACGGCGATCTCCACCAGTTCGCCCACACCTTCGCGGTCGATGCTGACGAATGGATCGCGTTCGATGAAGCCGCGCGCGAGATATTCGCTCAAGAAACTTCCCGCGTCATCGCGCGAAACGCCGAGTGCGGTTTGCGTTAGATCGTTCGTCCCAAAGCTGAAAAACTCAGCCGTTTCCGCGATTTTTGCCGCCATCAGCGCGGCGCGTGGCAGTTCGATCATGGTGCCAATCATATAGGATGGCTTCTTGCCGCGCTCGGCCGCCACCATGTCCGCCACGGCGGCGATACGATCCCGCAGGAAATCGAGCTCGCTCTTGAAGACGACGAGCGGAATCATGATTTCCATCTCAACCGCCTTGCCGCTTTCGCTTTCGACATCCAGCGCAGCTTCCAGAATGGCGCGCGCCTGCATTTCGTAAATTTCTGGATAGGTGATGCCCAGGCGGCAGCCACGATGACCGAGCATCGGATTGGTTTCGGCGAGCGCCATTGCGCGGGCGCGCAATTTGGCCGGTTCGCTGCCTGCTGCCCGTGCAACTTCGGCGATCTCTTCATCCGAGTGCGGAATGAATTCATGCAGCGGCGGATCGAGCAGCCTAATTGTCACAGGCAGCCCGGCCATAATGCGGAAGATCTTGTGGAAATCGCCGCGCTGCATGGGAAGAAGCTTGGCCAGCGCCGCTTTGCGGCCTGCCAAATCGTCGGCGAGAATCATCTGGCGCACCGCCAGAATGCGTTCGGCGTCGAAGAACATATGCTCGGTGCGGCATAATCCCACGCCTTCTGCGCCATAGCGGCGGGCGGTTTCGCAATCCATCGGGGTATCGGCATTGGTGCGGATTTTCAGCCGCCGCCGCGCATCGGCCCATTCCATCAGTTTGGCAAAATCGCCCGACACTTCCGGATTCAATGTCGCCACCCGGCCGCGGAACACCTTGCCCGCCGCGCCATCTATCGTGATGACGTCGCCGCGCGAGATCGTCACGCCGCCTGCTGTCATCACGCCACGCTCGGCGTCCACCTTCAAAGAACCGGCGCCGGTGACACAAGGCCGGCCCATGCCGCGCGCCACAACGGCCGCGTGACTCGTCATGCCGCCGCGCACGGTCAGAATGCCCTTTGCCGCATGCATGCCGTGAATGTCTTCCGGGCTTGTTTCCAGCCTTATCAGGATGACGTCGCGCCCATCGCTGGCCGCGCGCTCGGCTTCGTCGGCGGTGAACACCGCTTCGCCCGATGCCGCGCCCGGCGAGGCCGCAAGACCGGTCGCGATCAATTCCTTCGGCGCATTGGGATCGAGCGTCGGATGCAGCAATTGATCGAGCGCCGCCGGATCGACGCGCATCACCGCTTCATCTTCGGTGATGAGTCCTTCGCGCACCATTTCGGTTGCGGCGCGCAAGGCCGCCTTCGCGGTGCGCTTGCCGGATCGCGTCTGGAGCATGAAGAGCTTGCCTTCCTGCACCGTGAATTCCACGTCCTGAATGTCGCGATAATGCGCTTCCAGTTTGGCCGCGATGCGCGACAACTCGGCAAACGCTTCGGGCATCGCCTCTTCCATCGAAGCCCGCTTGGAGCCGCCCGCGATCCGCGCCCGCTGCGTAATGGATTGCGGCGTGCGGATGCCGGCCACCACGTCTTCGCCCTGCGCGTTGATGAGGAATTCGCCGTACAGCATGCGCTCGCCGGTGGAAGGATCGCGCGTGAAGGCAACACCGGTCGCCGAGGTGGGACCGCGATTGCCGAACACCATCGCCTGCACATTGACCGCGGTGCCCCAATCTTCGGGAATATTGTTGAGGCGGCGATAGGTCTTCGCACGCGCCCCCATCCAGGAGCCGAACACCGCGCCGATGGCGCACCACAATTGCTCGTTCACATCATCGGGGAAAGGACGGCCCAGAACCTGTTTCACCTTGGCCTTGTAAAGCTCGGCGATGTGCTTCCAGTCGTCGGCGCCAAGATCGGTGTCCAGCTCGACGCCCTTTTCCTCTTTCTCGTTCTCGAGGATTTCCTCGAAATGGGAATGATCGACTTCCAGCACGACGCCGGAATACATCTGGATGAAGCGACGATAGGAATCATAGGCGAAGCGCTCATCGCCGGTCTGTTTGGCGAGACCCGCCACGGTGTCGGGGTTCAGCCCGAGATTGAGCACCGTATCCATCATGCCCGGCATGGAGGCGCGCGCGCCCGAGCGCACCGAAACCAGCAGCGGCCGCTTGGCATCGCCAAACCGCCCGTCTGCGAGTTCACCCACCTGTTTGAGCGCGGCTTCCACCGCCGCTTTCAGATCGGGCGGATAGCTCTGCCCATGCTCATAGAAATAGGTGCAGACTTCCGTCGTGATGGTGAAGCCCGGCGGCACCGGCAGGCCGAGATTGCTCATCTCGGCGAGGTTTGCCCCCTTGCCGCCCAACAGCGTGCGCAGATCGGCACGGCCCTCGGCGGCCCCGGCACCAAAATTGTAAACCCACTTCGTCATACGCCCCGGTTCCCTTTTTAATGGCTGTAAGTCCCGTCCGGGGGCATTTCATCCCTACGCGGCCATTGTGGCGTGAGCGTTTTTGGGATGCTACCCCCCTCCCCCCTTAAAACGGGAGTTCGGGAAGAAAATTTCCAATATTTCCCTGGGTTTTTGCGTCTGGAGACAAGAAAATACCGTGAAAATAACGGTGCAATTTCGGTGCGTGCAGCGACTCGCTCCTGTCCATAAACATCGTTTCCGTTCATCCGAACAGACTTAGGTGCGCGCTGCAGCGATTACACCGACAGCGTTGCGCTGATGATGCAGAGCCCGTGCCTCCCGTTTTGGGACGGGTGGCATTTCCGTCATGGCCGGACGAAGCGCCGGCAAGCCCGGCGATGACGGAACGTTGTTGTTCTTAACCTTCAACCTTCGAGAAGTCCGCCAGCTGATGGGCCGTTTCCACGATCTGGGAGAGAAGCATCAGGCGGTTCTCACGCAAGGATTTGTCGTCGGTGTTGACGGTGACTTTGTCGAAGAAGCGGTCGACGGGCACGCGCAGCGAGGCCAGCGCTTTCATGGCGGCTTCGAAGTCTTCGGACGACAGGGCCTTGGCCGCTTCGACTTTGGCGTGGGTCAGCGCGCGTTGCAGGGCGATTTCCTCGTCCTGTTTCAGGCCGTCCGGCACGCCGCGATATTCTTTTTTGTCTTTCTTTTCTTCGATCTTGAGGATGTTCGCCGCGCGGCGATAGCCGGTGAGAAGATTGGCCCCGTCATCGGTTTTGAGGAACGCTTGCAAGGCTTCGACGCGGCGGACGAGACGAACGAGATCGTCTTCATTGCCGAGCGCAAACACCGCATCGATCAGATCGTGGCGAATACCTTTTTCACGCAGTGCGACTTTGAGCCGGTCGGCAAAAAAGGAGAGAAGACTCGCACATGTCTCTTTGAGCCATAATTCCTTATAGGCGCGAGCGTCTAGTCCAATCTGCGTGTCGTCGAACCCCGACGCCTGCTTTCGGATTTCCTGGGTGATAATCTTTCCCTGGAAATGGATTGTAAGTGTCAGCGACAAGTCCTCTTGTCGGGCCGCCCAGCTTACATTTGCACCTTTAAGCTGCTGCTGGAATATATCGAGAAGATTGAGCCTAACGGCATGATCGAGGAGAATTCGAATGATCCCCAAGGCAGCTCTACGTAAAGCATACGGATCGCCAGAGCCGCTGGGCTTTTCGTCAATCGCGAAAAAGCCGACGAGTGTGTCGAGTTTGTCAGCCAATGCGACGGCGATAGAAACGGGCGCGCTTGGAACCGCATCCGACGGTCCGAGCGGTTTGTAGTGATCGCGGATGGCGTCGGCGACTTCCGGCGCCTCACCGTCATGCAGCGCATAATAACGGCCTATGACGCCCTGCAGCTCTGGGAATTCTCCGACCACGCCCGTCGTCAGATCGGCCTTGGCGAGACGCGCGGCACGTTTGGATTTCTCCACATCTGCGCCGATGATCTTCGCGATTTCATCCGCCAGCGCTTCAATGCGTTCCACGCGCTCCAATTGCGTGCCGAGCTTGGCGTGAAAGACGATGTCTTTCAGCGCATCGACGCGAGTTTCGAGCTTTACCTTGCGGTCCTGGTCCCAAAAGAATTTTGCGTCCGACAGTCGCGCCCGTAAGACGCGCTCATTGCCGGCCACGATCTCGTAGCCGCCATCGTCGGCGATCATATTCGCGACCACCACGAAACGGTTGGCGAGCTTGCCACGTGCCGGATCGCGCAGCGCGAAATATTTCTGATGCGTGCGCATGGAGGTTTGCAAAATCTCCGGCGGAACATCCATGAAATCCGGATCGATCTGCCCGACCAGCACGACCGGCCATTCGGCAAGACCCATCACCTCGTTGGCGAGGGCCTCGTCCTCGATCAATTCCAGCCCGAGCGCGAACGCCTTTTGCCTGGCCTCGTGCAAGATGATCTCGCGCCGTTCCGCGCCATCCAGGATCACATGCGCGTCGCGCAGCTTCTTCTCGTAATCCTCGAAGCGCCGAACGGTGATTTCGCCGCTGGAGAGAAAGCGGTGGCCACGCGTGACATTGCCGCTTTTGACGCCGGCAATTTCGAACGGGATCACTTCGCCGTCGAAGGTGGCGACGATGGAATGCAGCGGCCGCACCCAGCGGAACGTGCCATCGCCCCAGCGCATGCTCTTGGGCCAGGGCAGTTTGGCGATTTGCTCGGGCAGGATTTCCGCCAGCACATCGAGCGTGGTGCGCCCTTTTCGCGCGATCACCGCGACATAGAACTCGCCTTTGGCGTCGCTGCGTTTCTCGCATTGGTCGAGCGCGACCCCGGCCGATTTCAAAAAGCCCTCGATAGCTTTTTCAGGCGCGCCGACGCGCGGGCCTTTCTTTTCTTCCGAGACATCGGGCTGTTTCACCGGCAGCCCTTGAATCGCCAGCGTCAGCCGGCGCGGGCCGGCAAAACCGCGTGCCGCCTCGAACAGCAAGCCGCGGTCGGACAACGCGCCGACGACCAAGCGCTCGAGATCCTTCGCTGCCTGCGCCTGCATGCGCGCGGGGATTTCCTCCGAGAACAGTTCGAGCAGAAGATCAGGCATCAGGCCCGCCTCGGGGTGTAGTCGCCCTGGCCGCTCGCGAGCCAGGCTTCACAGGCTGCTTTCGCCAGCGTCCGCACCCGCCCGATATAGGCCGCGCGTTCGGTCACTGAAATCACGCCGCGCGCATCGAGCAGATTGAAATTGTGGCTCGCTTTCAGGCACTGGTCATAGGCCGGAAGTGCCAACCCCGCCGCGAGCAGGCTTTTGCATTCCTTCTCCGCATCGGCGAAATGGCGGAACAGAATTTCCGTGTCGGAATATTCGAAATTGTATTTGGAATATTCGATCTCGGCCTGATGGAACACTTCGCCATAACGGAAGTGCTCGTTGAATTTCAAATCGTAGACGTTCTCGACGCCCTGCACATACATGGCGAGCCGTTCGAGGCCGTAAGTGATTTCCGCCGACACCGGTGCGCAATCGAAACCGCCGACCTGCTGGAAATAGGTGAACTGTGTCACCTCCATGCCGTCGCACCACACCTCCCAGCCCAACCCCCACGCGCCAAGCGTGGGGTTCTCCCAATCGTCTTCGACGAAGCGGATGTCGTGGCGCTTGGGATCGATGCCGAGCGTCTTCAGGCTGTCCAGATAGAGGTTCTGCACGTCGATGGGCGAAGGCTTCAGGATCACCTGATATTGGTAATAATGCTGCAGCCGGTTCGGGTTCTCGCCATAGCGGCCATCCTTGGGCCGGCGCGAAGGCTGCACATAGGCGGCGCGCCAGGGCTTGGGGCCGAGCGCCCGCAAAGTGGTCGCCGGGTGCGAGGTGCCCGCGCCCACTTCCATGTCGTAAGGCTGCAGGATCAGACAGCCCTGCGCCGCCCAGTAATTCTGGAGCGTCAGGATCAGGCCCTGAAAGGTGGAAATATTGGACATGGCGGATTCCGGCGGGACGGGGCAGATAGCCGCGGGGAAACGGAAGCGTCAAGCGCGGCTTTTGCCGGCGGCGCGCCGGTTGCGCAGATAGATGAATTCCCCGGATATGGCCGTCAGCAGGATCAGCACGTTGGTGACCACGAACACCCAGCTCCCGACCAGCCAGGAATAGACGACAAACCCCACCGATGCCGCACATTGGCCGACGAACAGCCAGCGCGAGACGCCGGTCGAGGTACGGTCGCGCCATTGGGTGTAGACCTGCCGGGCCAGGGTCGCGAGAAGAATGGCGGCCGCCCCCCAGCCGATCAGATCGGTTGCAATATTCAAACGAGCCTCAACGCGCGCCCCTCGCGTAGAACGGCTTCCGTGCCTTCCGTGTTCCGCCCGTCGGCTTCATGCAGGATCAGCCCGGTGGCGGCGCGAAACGGCGCCGTGCTGCCTTTGACGATTTGGACGATGGCGCGTTTTGGCACATCTCCGCGATGGGGAAAGAGCGGAAACAGCACCGCCCCCTCGCGTGCCGCCAGCAGGTCGCTGGCCCGCCCCGCGCCGGCAATGGCCGTGACCGTTCCGCCCGGTTTGGTCAAAGCGAGCGCGATGCGCGTCCATTCCGATACCGCGTTGGTGGAATCGCGCATGGCGCGGTCGCGGGCGGGATTGGGCGATTCCTGCCCGGTCGGGGAATGGAAGGGCGGGTTGAAAAAGACGTGATCGAATGCCGGACCGCCGGACATCGCCGCCGCGTCCGCGGCCTCGAACCTCACCCGCGTTCCCATGCCGTTGCGGGCGGCATTCTCATTGGCGAGCGCCACCAGATCCGGGTCGATCTCGATGCCGAGGACGGACGCGCCCTCAACGCGGGCCGCGAGACAAAGGCTCGCCACCCCCGCCCCCGCTCCCAATTCCAACACGCGCGAACCAGCTTCCGCCGGTACCGCGGCGGCGAGCAGCACCGTGTCATGGCCGGCGCGAAAACCGCGTTTGGGCTGCGCTATTCGAAGTCTTCCGCCCAGAAAACCGTCGAGCGTGGACGTCTCGCCGCTCACGCCGAGTCCGACTCCGGTGCGGGCTCCGGCGGCTCCGCGTCGGCGAGAATTTTTTTGGCGCGCGCGAGATCCTCATCGGCCACCATCAGCCGGCGCGGCAGCACGCCAAGGCTGCCTTCCATCACGCTCATGTGACTGTCGAACACCAGCACATCGACGCCCGCCTCCTTGAGCACGGCTTGCGCGAAGGACAGGTAGACGAAGTTGTTGGTGCGAAGGAGCTCTTTCATGCCTGCTGTGGATCACTCTGAATTTGCGATGCCATCATCGAAGGTTCCTTGACCCGACCCTGCCGCTTTACCTAAAAGGCAGTAACAAAAATAGGCGGCACGCCGCTATGACCACGAATACGCGGGAAACCGCTCCTTTGCCATCCAGTGTCAATCCGGTAGAGCGGCTGGCGCTGCTGACCGGTGCCGACCTTGCTGCGGTCGACGCCGTCATCCATGCCCGCATGGGCAGCGAGGTCGCCCTGATCCCGCAAGTCAGCCAGCATCTCGTCGATTCCGGCGGCAAACGCTTGCGGCCGCTCATTACTTTGGCCGCCGCCCGCCAATATGGCTATGCTGGCGACGCACATGTGAAGCTCGCCGCAGCCGTCGAATTCATCCACACCGCGACGCTGCTGCACGACGACGTGGTGGATGAAAGCGCTCTCCGGCGCGGCCTGCCCGCCGCGAACGTGCTGTGGGGCAACAAGCCGAGCATCCTGGTGGGCGATTTTCTTTTCAGCCGCGCCTTCCAGCTGATGGTGGAAACCGGCTCGCCCGCGGTGCTGAACGTGCTAGCCAATGCCTCGGCCATCATCGCCGAGGGCGAGGTGATGCAGCTGCGCTCGGCCAAGAATCTGGCCATCACCGAAGCCGATTATCTGAAGGTGATCACGGCCAAGACCGCCGCTCTGTTCGCGGCCGCCGCCGAAGCCGGCGCCATGGCCGCTGGCGCGGCCCCGGCCCATTACGAGGCCATGCGCGATTACGGCCGCAATCTCGGCATCGCCTTCCAGCTGGTGGACGATGCGCTGGATTATTCCGGGCGGCAGGCCGTGATGGGCAAATCGGTGGGTGACGATTTCCGGGAATCGAAAGTGACGCTTCCCGTCATTCTCACGCTGCAGCGCGCCAGCGAAGATGAACGCCGCTTCTGGCGCAAGACCATCGAGGTAGGCGTGCAGGAAGAAGGCGATCTGTCGCGCGCGATCGAATTCCTCGAACGCGGCCATGCGCTCGGCGAAACCATCGAACGGGCGCGGCTCTATGCCCGCGCGGCACGCGATGCGCTCGACATTTGCGCGGAGAGCGAAATCAAATCGGCGCTCGCCGACATCGCGGATTTCGTGGTGGAACGGGCGTATTAGCGGGCGACAGGTTCGCCGATCCTCGGCGATGCTATCCGTGTCACGCGCACCCACCATTCGGGATGATCCTGGGCGACCCGCTCGGCCGCGCCCACGGCAAATTGCTCCTGTTCGAAAAGCCCGAAGCAGGTGGCGCCGCTGCCCGACATCTGGGCGAGGACGCAGCCCGGCTCGCGATCGAGCGCGGACAGCGCATCCTCGATGAGCGGCGCGAAACGGCAGGCCGGCGCTTCCAGATCATTCGCGGCGTCTGCCAGATAGCCGACCAGATCCCACACATTCTGCATCACGCCTGGCGGTGGCATGGCGCCGATACCGGTGCGCGCATTCAAATCGGCAAAGATCGGGCCGGTCGGGACCATGACTCCCGGATTGACCAAAATGATCGGGAAATTCGGCAAGGCCGGCACTTCCTTT
This sequence comes from Micropepsaceae bacterium, assembly GCA_035577685.1. Taxonomy (GTDB): domain Bacteria; phylum Pseudomonadota; class Alphaproteobacteria; order Micropepsales; family Micropepsaceae; genus CAIYRG01. Next base: position 16,549 of record DATLVC010000408.1, read on the forward strand.
ACGAACTCGCCTCGCCCTTCCATCCAGCACGCGCGCGACAGCACACACGCCGGCACATCCGAGCCCAGCGTGGCGGCGATTTCCAGCAACGCACTTTCCGAGAGGTCCAAATCCCAGAACGCGTTCAGCCCGCGCAGAGTGGCCGCTGCATCGGCCGAGCCGCCACCCAGTCCTGCCGCAACGGGGATGTTTTTCTGCAGCGCGATGGCCGCACCGAGGCTCCCCTTCATGCCTTGGAGAGCGCGGGCGGCTTTCAGCGCCAGATTGTTGTCGTCGCGCAGGAGCCGGTTGGCGAATGGTCCGGCGATGTCGAGGGACAACCCATCCCCCGGTTCGATCTCCAGGCGGTCGCCGGTTTCCGCAAATGCCACCAGGCTTTCAAGCGCGTGATAGCCATCCTCGCGCTTCTCGCCGACATGCAGGAAGAGATTGATCTTCGCCGGCGCGAAGACACTCACATACCCGGTCACGAGCCGGAAGCGGATACCGGATCCAGGCCGAATTGAAGCTTGCGTTCGATGACGGGCTTCTGCTTGGCATCCGGCATCAATTGCAGCGCATGTTGCCATTGGAAACGGGCATCGATCTTGCGCCCGACCCGCCAATAGGCATCGCCCAGATGATCGTTCACATCGGCCGCGCCGGGCGCAAGCTGCACCGCTTCTTCCAGCGCGCGCGCCGCATCGGGATAGCGGCCGAGGCGGTAATAGGCCCAGCCCACGGAATCCGCGATCATGCCATCGAGCGGGCGCAGCGCCCGCGCCTTTTCGAGCATGGAGACCGCTTCTTCGAGATTCTGGCCTTTGTCGACCCAGCT
>DATLVC010000409.1:0-25787 GCA_035577685.1 Micropepsaceae bacterium
GAACCGGCGGGTTTGTCCGCGCAGCCGCCGCAGAAGAAGCGGCAGCGAGACGATGTCCTCGCGATGGATCTCGATCAAAGCGAGTCGGGCCGCGCCGGTGGCCCCGCCGTTCACTTCGGCGTGCACGCCTTTGACGAGCGAGCTCTTGCCCATGCCGCGCGCGCCCCACAAAAGCGCGTTGTTGGCGGGAAGTCCGCGCGCGAAACGACGTGTGTTCTCGAACAGCGTGTCGCGGGCGGTATCGATCCCCTTCAACAGGCCAAGCGGAACGGCCGCGATCTGTGCCACCGGCATAAGCTGCGCCGCCTCGGCCTCCCAGACGAAGACGTCAGAAACGTCCGGCACGGCGTCCGTGGGGGCTGTGGAGGGGACGCCGGCCCGTTCCATCGCCTCGGCGATGCGTGCCAGCAATGCCTCGATTTTGGCGAAATCCTTGGTCATGCCATTGCCTAGCCCAGGCCGGTTTCCGTTGCAAAGGAGGGGCTGACAGCTATATTCCGGCTGGGCCGCACGGAAGAGCCCCCTAAGAGATATAAAATGAACCTCAACGATCCTTTTATTTCCACCCTGGTGCCGCTGGTTCTGTTGTTCGGAATCTTCTATTTCCTGTTGATCCGGCCGCAGCAGCAGCGCCTCAAGACACACCAACAATTGGTGGAAAGCGTCAAGCGTGGCGATACCGTAGTCACGGCCGGCGGCCTGGTTGGCCGGGTGGCCAAGGTCAAGGACGATGGCGAGATCATGGTGGAGATCGCCGACAATGTGCAGGTTCGGGTGATCAAGAGTACCCTGACCGAAGTGCGGTCCAAGGGCGGCGAGAAATCCGAAGGTTAAGACGGTGAGAGGGTGCCTCTCGCGGAAGGGCTGAAGTCATGATCTATATCGGCCGCTGGCAGACGATAACCGTCCTTTTCATCCTTCTGATGGGTGCGATTTTCGCGATGCCCAATTTCTTGTCCGAGCGCGTCAGGAATTCGCTGCCGGGCTGGGTTCCCAGTTCCACCATCAATCTTGGCCTGGACCTCCAGGGTGGCTCCTATCTGCTGCTTGAAGTGGACATGCCGGGCGTGGTGAAGGAACGGCTGGAGACGGTGCGCGGTGACATTCGCGTCGGCCTGAGAAAGGCGCGCCTCACGTTTGAAGGGCTGGGCCCGGCGCGGGACAGCGTCAACGTGCGCATCACCAATCCGGCGCAAATCGATGCGTCCCGCAAAATCCTCCAGGACATTGCCTCGCCCCCGGGAACCTTTCTCGGGCTGGGCTCGGCCCAATACGACATGACCGATGACGGCATGGGCGGTTTCAGCCTTCGCCTGTCGCCGGCCTATCAGCGGCAATTGCAGGCGCAAATCGTCAAGCAGTCCATCGAAGTGGTGCGCCGGCGTATCGATGCCTTGGGCACCCGCGAGCCGACCATCCAGCAGCAGGGCGACGACCGCATCCTGGTGCAGGTGCCAGGCCTGAAGAACCCGGAGGAACTGAAGCGCGTCCTCAGCACGACGGCGAAGATGACCTTCCGGCTGGTCGACACCGGCGGCAATGTTCAGGAGGCCCTCCAAGGGCGCGTGCCGCCCGACGACGAATTGCTGTACGAGACCGACAGAGCAGGACAACCGACCGCGCCCTATCTGGTGGAGCGGCGCGTGATGGTGTCTGGCGATCGGCTGGAACAGGCTGGCTCGGGCTTCGATCCGCGCGGCGGCGAGCCGGTGGTGAATTTCCGCTTCGACACGCGCGGCGCGCGCGAATTCGGCGATGTGACCAAGGCCAATGTCGGCAAGCCCTTCGCCATCGTGCTCGACAACAAGGTGATCTCCGCCCCTGTGATCCGCGAGCCGATCATCGGCGGGTCGGGACAGATCTCCGGCAATTTCACCGCCGAAACGGCCAATGATCTTTCCATCCTGCTCAATGCGGGTGCGCTTCCGGCCGCCCTGTCGGTGATCGAGGAGCGTACCGTCGGGGCGGAACTCGGCGCGGATTCGGTGCAGGCCGGCAAGCTCGCATCCATCGGCGGGTTGCTGGCCGTGGTCGCCTTCATGATCGCCACCTACGGCCTGTTCGGCGTGTTCGCGACCTTGGCACTCGGCGTCAACATGCTGCTGCTGATCTCGGTTCTCACCGCGCTGCAGGCGACGCTGACTCTCCCGGGCATCGCGGGCATGGTGCTCACCATGGGCATGGCCGTGGATGCGAACGTGCTGATCTATGAGCGCATCCGTGAGGAAATGCATGGCGGCAAAACCGTGATCGCCGCCATCGACGCAGGCTTTCGCCGTGCCACGGCCACCATCATCGACACCAATATGACCCACGTGCTGGCAGCCGCGATCCTCTATGCGGTCGGCACCGGACCTGTCCGTGGCTTTGCGGTGACTTTGGGCTTGGGCGTTATCACCTCGTTCTTCACCGCGGTGATGGTGACCCGGCTGATCGTCGTGACCTGGCTCCGCCGGACGCGGCCCAAGGCATTGGTTCTGTAGAATGGCAAAGCGGCGAATGGGGATTATTCGCTATTCGCTCTTGCCCACGCGCTCTATAGTTCGCGCATACATTCAAGAAACTTCGGGGGAAGTTCTATGATCGCGACCATTCTCTCCAATCTTCGGAACACGGTGATCTGCGGCTTCATCATCGCCTTCATCGTGTTCCTGATTTACGCCTTCGCCTACGAGTATAATGGGTCTGTATTCTGGCCGCTTTTCGTGCGCTGGTTCCATATCATGTCCGGCGTGATGTGGATCGGCCTCCTGTGGTATTTCAACTTCGTCCAGACCCCGACCATGCCGAAAATCCCGGACGAGTTGAAAGGCGGCGTCTCGCGCTTCATCGCGCCGGAAGCGTTGTTCTGGTTCCGCTGGGGAGCGATGTCGACGCTGTTTTTCGGCCTGATGCTCATGCTGGTGAGCGCCGACCCCTATTACTACATCATCGATGCCTACACGCTCGATGCACGCGAAGGATTTGTCGCGATCAATCGCATCCTGATGGGAATCGGCGTGTGGTTCGGCACCATCATGTGGTTCAACGTGTGGTTCATCATCTGGCCGAATCAGCAACGGGCGCTGAATATCGCCAACGCCTATCCGAATCTGCAGGCGGCAGACAAGGCCAAGGCGGCCCGGACGGCCGGGCAGTTCTCCCGCGTCAACACGATGCTGTCCGTGCCCATGCTGTTCTGCATGGTGCTGGGCTCGCATCTTTAGAAGCAAACGTCGCGAAAAAAGGGCCGCCGGGTTGGCGGCCCTTTTTGTTTGGTGCGTAGACCCCGAACGTCTTTAGATTGGGACGAGGCGGCGCCCGCAATGATATCCATCGATCGTTTCGCATCCCTCGAAGCGCTGATTCGAAAAGCGGATCGCGACCGCTATCTGGCGTCTTTGTTTGCGCCGGCCCATCTCCGCGGCCATCTTTTTGCGCTTTACGCCTTCAATTACGAAATCGCCAAAACGGCAGACAGCGTGAGCCAGCCGGTTATGGGGCAAATCCGTTTGCAATGGTGGCGTGAGGCGGTGGAGGAGATTTATGCCGGCCGCGCCCGCAATCATGAGATCGTGCTGGCTTTGGCCGAAACGGTCCGCGCACGCGACCTGCCGCGTGGATTGTTGGACGAATTGATCGACGCGCGCGAGAGCGATCTCGATGAAGCGCCTTTTGAGGATTGGCGGAGTCTCGAGACCTATGCGGATGCGACCTCGGGGCATGTCATGCGCCTGGCCGCGCGCATTCTCGGCGCCGAGTCACGATTGGACCAGGCCGCGCATGAGGCGGGAATCGCCTACGCGCTCATGGGTTTGCTGCGGGCATTTCCGTTTCACGCTTCGCGGCGACGTCTACTGTTGCCTGGCGCGGCAATGCGAGAGGCAGAGGTTTCGCAAGAGCAGGTTTTCGCGGGCGAGATGGGACCGAACGTGACGGCATTGTTTGCGTCGGTGGTTCCGCGCGCCGCGCATCGTCTGGAGAACGCGCGAAAAACGCCAATCCCGCGTGCGTTCCTGCCGGCGCTGCTTCCCGCCGCAACCGTACCGCTCTACGCGAAGATTCTCACGCGGCCTACGTTCAATCCGTTCCGCGATTCCGCGGAAATGTCGGTTCACCGGCGGCAGCTCGCAATGCTGCGCGCCATGACGATTGGGCGGTTGTAACGCTTACTCAGCCGCCGCTTTGTTTCCGAGCCAGGACGCGAAATCGGCAAGGGCGCGATGGGCCATCGCCTTCTTGCGATCTTTCCCGCGCGTGCGCGTATCCAAGGGTGGGAACAGGCCGAAATTCACATTCATCGGCTGGAAGGTCTCGGCATCGGCGCCCTTGGTGATGTGTGCGAGCAGCGCGCCGAGTGCGGTGGTTGGCGGCGGCGGCATCAATGTCTCGTTACGTGCGCCGGCCGCTGCAAACCGCCCCGCCAGCAATCCGATGGCCGCCGATTCCACATAGCCCTCCACGCCGGTGATCTGCCCGGCAAACCGCAAGGCAGGCCGGGCTTTCAGCCGCAACTCGCCATCGAGCAGCCGCGGCGAATTCAGGAAGGTGTTGCGGTGAATGCCGCCGAGCCGGGCGAAGCGCGCATTCTCCAGCGCCGGAATGGTGCGGAAGATCCGGGTCTGTTCGCTATGCTTCAGCTTGGTCTGGAATCCGACCATGTTCCACAACGTGCCGAGCGCATTGTCCTGGCGCAGCTGCACCACGGCGAAGGGACGCCGTCCGGTTCTGGGATCGCTGAGGCCCACCGGTTTCATCGGCCCAAAGCTGAGCGTGTCCGGCCCGCGCTCGGCCATCACTTCGATGGGCAGGCAGCCTTCGAAATAGGGCGTGGATTTTTCCCAGTCTTTGAACTCGGTCTTTTCGCCCGCGACGAGGGCCGCGACGAAAGTGCGATATTGCTCCTCGTTCAGTGGGCAATTGATGTAATCCGCATCGCCCCCGCCGGGTCCCTTCTTGTCGTAGCGCGATTGGAACCAGGCAATCTCCAGATTGATGGAATCGCGCTCCACAATGGGCGCAATCGCATCGAAGAAGGCGAGCGATTCTTCGCCCGTGAGCGCCCGCAGATTCTCGGACAAGGCCCGCGACGTCAGCGGCCCGGTGGCAATGATGACATTGTCCCAATCGGACCGCGGCTTGGCGATCTCCTCACGGACAATCGTGATTTGCGGATGGGATTCGAGCGCGCGCTGGACGCCCACGGAAAAACCTTCCCGATCCACCGCGAGTGCGCCGCCCGCGGGCAGTTTGTGCGCATCGGCGGCATTCATGATTAACGAGCCGGCCCGCCGCATCTCCTCATGCAGAAGCCCGACCGCATTGTTCTCCCAATCATCGGACCGGAACGAATTGGAGCAGACCAGCTCGGCAAGACCGGTGGTGGCGTGGGCTTCGGTCATGCGCACGGGTCGCATTTCGTGTAAGACCACGGCGGCGCCCGCCTGGGCGGCCTGCCACGCCGCCTCGCTTCCCGCAAGGCCGCCGCCGATGATGTGAAGTGGTTTCATGCGGAGGAGATACGCGCTAATGAGGCGGCCGGCAATTGTCAGTCCTCCGGTCACCCCCTAGCATCGCCCGCCTTCGCGTTCAGGAACATTGATGACAAAAATACCGGTCGGCCCAACGATCGCCTCTGCCTATCGTTTTCTCATGACCGAGATCGGCACCATCGTCGGCATCGCCTGGCTTCCGGCTGTTTTGTCGTCCGCGGTGAGCTATGCCGCGCGCCTCTACGAGTCGGAACATCGTGCCTTGATCGATGCGGGCGACGGCCAAGCTGCGGGCAGCTATCTCGTGCTGTCCCTGACGAGCCTTATCGTGGTGCTTTTCGCATGCTCGATAGTGGGGGTCGCCATCACGCGGATTGCCCTGGGACAGGAGCGTCCGCCTGGCACGCTGCTGCTTTATTTCGCTGCCGGACGGACCGAGTGGCGCATGTTCGCGGCGAATGTCCGTTATCTTTTCGGCACCGGAGCGCTTCTCGCGCTGGGGCTCCTGATCACGCTCATTGCCTTTGTGCTCTCCGGTACGCCACTGGAAGCCCCGGATCAGATACGCCCCACGGCAGCCACCATTCTTGCCGGGCTGATTGGCTGGGCGGTTTTCCTTTATGCGGGCGCCACGATCCTGCGGATGGGTTTCATGCTTCCCGCGACGATTGTTGCCGAGGACAAGGGGGGATTACGCAGAAGTCATGATCTGACAAAGGGCAATTTCTGGCGCATACTCGCAATCGCGCTCGCTCTTGGACTTCCGTTCTTGCTGTTGCTGCTCGGAGGCGAAATCGTGGTGTTGCGTGCGGCGCTTGGGCCGGATCTCCTTCGCATGACACCGGCAGATTTTTTCCAGAAAGCCGATGAAGCGATGGATGCCAAACTCTTGCCTTGGCAAATTTTCAGCGCGGTGATCTTTGTTCTGGCGTCGGGGCTGTTTTATAGCGGTGCGGCATTCGCTTATCGTGCGGCTCAACCGGGAGCGAACGACCATCGCTAAGTAGCCGTATCATCAAACATCTTGGGTACTCCATCCGGCTTAAGCTTGGCACGGTACCAAACCAGCTTTGAAAAATGCAACTTCTGCTTGAAGAATCGTGTCATTTTGGATCATAGTTAATTTGACATAGCGGGGGAGGCTGTGGTGGGCCAGCCAGTCCTTGTTGCCGAAAGACTTCGATTGGACGCGAACCCGTTTGTGCCCGGTGCCAAACGCGAGCGCGTTGGACGGCCTTTGCAGACCGCATTGGGCGAAGTCATCCGGCAGGCTGCGCTGGAGACTCCCATCGTCGTCGTGGCTGGAAGTGCCGGCACCGGAAAATCCTTGTTGGCGGATATGGCGGAGCGCGCGTTCTCCGACATGGGTCTCACGGTGCGGCAGATTCATCGCGGCGACCTGATGGTGAGCGGCAGCGAAAGATACGACGTGCTGCTGGTCGATGAAGCGGACTCGATCACGGATTTGATCCTGCAAACGCTTCAACCGGGCGGCAATCGACCCGCCACCACGACGATATTGCTCTGTCTTCCCTCGTCGGTGCGCCGTCTCGGCTCGGCGGCGGATTCCGTTGTCGTTGAGCTGACGCGTCTTACGCAGTCCGACACGCGCGCTTATCTTTTGCAGCGCGCCGCCAATTGGGGCGTGCGCGAACTTTTGGCACCGGATGCTGTCGATCTGCTTGTCGATGCATCGCGTGGCCTGCCGCGCACGCTCTGGTCCATTGCCAGCCTCGCTTATTTTTCCGCAGCCTATGACGGTTCATCGCAGATTGGCCGGCAGCATGTTGCGGGTGCCTTGGCCTCGCAAATGACGATCCATAAGATCGAGCACGGCACCGCTCCGGCGGGGCTTGCTGATAATCCTGCCGTCGAGCAGGCGCTCAACGGCGCGGAGCCGGAGCCGGCACCGGAACACCCGCCGCAAACACTGGCCAGTGCCACGATGGCAGGCGAGGCGGGCTGGGCGCGCAAACCTCAGATCGCGCTTGGGCGTCTGGCGGGCATGGGCGTCGCCTTTGCCGCAGCGGCGATATTGGCGGTGGCGATCCCCGCGTTTCTGATTAGCGGCAAGCCCAGCGCCACGGCGACGGTGAACGCCCCGCCGGTTGTGGTCGAGACTGTCCCGCGGCCGCGCGTGGCCGCTCCCGTGGAACAGACGCCTGCGGCTGTTGAGCCGCCCAAGACGGCGAAAGCCGCAGATGTCATCGACGCGAAGAAAGACGTCGCCAGCAAAGCCAATCCGAAACCGGTGACGGATAAGGCGTTGCCCGCTCCAAAATCCGCCGCCCAGACCACGGCCAAGGACACAACGGTCCGTACACAGACCGAAACCGTTGCGAAGGCCGCAACAAAGGAAACGCCGAAACCGGCGCCTGTCCAAGCCCAAGCCGGCGCCAATATTGCCAGCCCGGCGCCGCTTTCACCCGAAGCCGCGGCTCAGGCTGCGGCCGCTGCGGAAGCCGCCGCCAAACTCGTCGCCGCGCAGCAGGACGCCGACCGCGCCAAGGCCGCGCAGCAGACCGCCGAACAGGTCCGGGCGGAAGTCGCGCGAATCATGGCCGAGCAACAGCAGGCTGAACAGGAGAAGCAGGAAGCCGAAAAGGCGAAGGCGGCCAGAGAAGCGGCCGAAGAAGCGCAGGCGGCACTCTTACGCGCGCGATTGGCAAAGGATGCGGCAGACCGGGCCAATGCGGCGATGCAGGCGTCGCAAGCCTCAGCTCAGGACGCGGCCCGCGCCGAAGCCGCCCGACAGTCCGCCGAGCGCGCTAAGCGTTCTTTTGCCAACAGCCTCTTTGGTGTGCACGAATAGGTTTTGCCGCGGGGCAAAACCTCGGCCCTCATTTGGCGCATTGGCCTTTGCGCGCGGCGTCGAATTGATCGAACAGCCGGCTGGCTCCCGGACCCGTGAGCGTCTGGATGACGTGAGGTTGGCCCTTTTCAACGGCCAACGTCACGTTGAAGCCAAAGCTACGAAACAGAGCGGCTTGTTGGCGCATCTCGTCCGGCCAACCGGTGTCCAGTTCGCCCGCAAACATATGAACGCACATCCGGCTCAGCGCCCCGATCTGCTTCTGCGTTGCATCCTGCAGAAATCCGGGAAAGCCCGTCACCGACCAGAAATATTGCGGATAGCGCGAGGCGATCAGGAACGCGCTGAGACCACCATTCGAATTGCCCGCGGCGTGAAACTTGTCGTCGAGGATTTTGTAATCGGTGGTCAGCTTCGTCAGGAATGCCGGAAACACGCCGGCGCCGGCCTCGAAAAAGAACGCGCCGTCGGGGGCTGCAGGCTCCACCACGATGTAGCCGCGCTGTTCCGCCTGGGCGCGATAGTTTTGCTCCAGCGTCGCATCGACCATATCCATATCTTGCCCGCCGGGCGGGAAGGCGAGCACGGCGGGATAGGTTTTTTCGGGGTCGAAATCCTTCGGCAGCACCACCTTGTAGTGCAGCATCATGCCGTTGAGCGTTGCCGTCTTCTCCTGCACGTCAGCGGTTGCGACGGACACCATCGCCGCCGACATCAGCGCACAGAGCCCAACGGTTCGGAACAGACGGGACATTTTCACATCCTTTTCGAGCAGCCGGCATGATAGCGGCGGCCCCTTCAGCCGAACAGCCCACGGCGGATATTTAGCCTATCCGTCCAAATGATCGAAATCGCGTCCGTTAAGGAGATGCGGTTAAGATTCGTAACCGCGCGTCCCATCAGAGGATCGGCACGGCGGGCGCGTAACGCCGCCGCGCGTCGTCACGGATGATTCGGATCTGGGAGGTTTCGGTTTCACGATCCACCACCGTGAGAAAACGGAGCCGGTCGCCCTGGACCTGAACGGCCGTCAGCGCGCCGGAAAGGAACGCGCCCGTGTCCACGCCGATACGGTGGGCCGTCGCCACTGGCGCGGAGATCGAATGGCCGTGCACAACCGTGACGTCGTGGTTCCAGCCTTTCTCGGGATAGAGGAATTTCTCGCGGATCGTGAGCTGTTCGTAATCGTCCTGATCGTCCAGCGGGCGCTCGGGATTGATACCGGCATGGACGCAAAGATAGTCGCCCACGCGATGAGTAAGAGCGAGCGATTCGAGAAAGGCCATCCGCTCGCTGCCGAGACCCTGGACGACCCGCGCCCGGATTTCAGCCATGTCCAGCCGGTACAACTCCGCCAAGCGAACGCCGCATTGGGCAAGCGTGGAGATGCCGCCATTGTCGATGAAGAAATTGAGAAAGGCCAAATCCGTTTCGGGATTGACCGCGATGTTGAAAAAATACCGCTCGTGATTGCCCTCGAGATTGACCTCGCGAACGCGCGCAAGGCCGAGGCCCTTTATGGCGAGATCGATCGTGCCCAGAGGATCGGGACCGCGGTCGATATAGTCGCCCAGCCTCACCACGGTGACGCCGACCTCCTCGTTCAGGCTTGCAATTTCTGCGCGGAGCACGCGGTGTAGGGCCGATAAATGATCGGCATGGCCATGCACGTCGCCAATCGCGAACAGGACCTGGTCCCGCGCCAAAGGCCGCGGCGCCTTTTCCCAATCCGAACGGAGCACGTAAAAACCGGGCGTTGCCATGTCTATTTCCAAAAGCCGCCCTTGCGCTCTTCGTGCCTTTGCTGTCAGCGGTCTTCTCCAGCACCTCGGCAGAAGCCGGTAGCGCTGTCAACCGCCCGGCGCGAAGGCCAATCGCCCTGACAACGCGCCTCATGATCCTGGCTCGGCCGCAGAAGCAGCGCTGTTCGGGCAAAGAGGGGCGTAGGCGGCTTTCCGTCAGGCGGACGCGTATTCGCGGTCGGATTGGTGCTTTTCGGGGGCCGCGGTCTGTAGAACACATGCTTTCCGATGCGCACGGTCTTGAGGAGTGTCTTGGCCCAGGGCGGCCGCACGCGCACCTCGTGGTAATGCGTCGCGCGATGCGTGATGGAGGTGACGACCTCGCCATCGAGAATGCGCGCCGCCAGCCTGTTCGCGGCCGTCCACGCTTCGGGCTCGCGCGTCTTTCGCATCGAGCCATCGTCGAGAAACGAAAATTGATGGGGTTCATAAACCACACCGCAAATCGAATCCGAGCGATGGGAATCGCGCAGGCGGTGGAGAATGACTTCGGCGACGGCTTCCTGGCCGCGCTCGCCTTCGCTGCGCGCTTCGTAATAGAGGGCCTGCGCCATACAGGTCCGTTCGGACTGTTGATGCGCCTGGGCTGCGAGCATCGCGATCAGCACGAAGAGGCCGCTCTGGGACATGCTGCCGAACGCAGCAAGGACCGGGCCGTTAGGACCCCATGGTTAAGGCTTAAGCGGCATCAAAGACTTACCGCGCTTGCTTCGATGTGGTGAGCGGCGGTTTGTCATTTTGAGACAACGTCAACGGCCCGCTCGCTGCGACCGGTGAATGCCTCACTCCGCCGCGGTGGCACGGAGCTGTTTCTTCAGCAGCGGTTTCAGATATTGCCCAGTGTAAGACCGCGCCACTTTGGCCACGTCCTCGGGTGTGCCGGCCGCGATGATCTCGCCGCCGCCTTCGCCGCCCTCGGGTCCCAGATCGATGATCCAATCGGCGGTCTTGATGACTTCCAGATTGTGCTCGATCACGATGATCGTGTTGCCGCTTTCCACCAGCTCCTGAAGCACCTCCAACAACTTGCGCACGTCTTCGAAATGCAGCCCGGTCGTCGGCTCGTCCAGGATATAGAGGGTGCGGCCCGTGGCGCGGCGCGACAATTCCTTGGCCAGCTTCACGCGCTGTGCTTCGCCGCCGGATAGAGTCGTCGCCTGCTGCCCGACCTTGATGTAGCCGAGACCCACCCGCGTCAGCGTGTCCAGTTTCTCGCGCACGGCAGGCACGGCCTTGAACAGGTCGGCACCGGCTTCCACCGTCATGTCGAGAACATCGGCGATGGAGAAGCCGCGGAATTTCACCTCCAGCGTTTCGCGATTGTAGCGCTTGCCTGCACAGACATCGCATTGCACATAGACGTCGGGCAGGAAATGCATCTCGATTTTGATGACGCCGTCGCCCTGGCAGGCCTCGCAGCGCCCGCCCTTGACGTTGAACGAGAACCGCCCCGGCCCGTAGCCGCGCGCCTTGGCTTCCGGTAGCCCGGCAAACCATTCGCGGATCGGCGTGAAGGCGCCGGTATAGGTGGCCGGATTGGACCGCGGCGTGCGTCCGATCGGCGATTGGTCGATGTCGATCACCTTGTCGAGGAATTCCAGGCCAAGGATTTTTTCATGCGGCGCCGGAAGATCGCGTGTGTTGTTGAGCCGGCGTGCCACCGCTTTGTACAGCGTCTCGATGGTGAGCGTGGATTTGCCGCCGCCCGACACGCCGGTGATACAGGTGAAGGTGCCGAGCGGCACTTCGGCGGTGACGTTCTTCAGATTGTTGCCGCTGGCGCCCACCACTTTCAGCCAGCGATTATGCGTGGCACGCCGCCGCGCCGCGGGCATCGGAATCTGCCGCGCGCCGGAGAGATATTGCCCGGTGATGCTGTTCGGATTGCGCATGATTTCTTCGGGCACGCCTTCGGCAATCAGATGGCCGCCATGAATCCCGGCGCCGGGACCCATGTCGAAGACGTAATCGGCGGTGCGGATGGCCTCGTCATCGTGCTCGACCACGATCACCGTGTTGCCGAGATCGCGCAGGCCTTTGAGCGAATCCAACAGCCGCGCATTGTCGCGCTGATGCAGCCCGATGGAAGGCTCATCCAGCACATAGAGCACACCCGAAAGGCCCGAACCGATCTGCGACGCCAAACGAATGCGCTGGCTTTCGCCGCCCGAAAGCGTCGCGGAGGCACGCGCCAGGGTCAGATATTCCAACCCGACATTGTTGAGGAACAGCAGCCGGGCGCGGATTTCCTTTAAGATGCGCGCCGCGATTTCCTTCTGCTTCGCATTGAGCTGCGCATCAAGCTCGGCGAACCAGCGGTCCGCCGCGCGCACCGACAACTCGCAAACCTCGCCGATATGTTTGCCGGCGATTTTCACGCACAGAGCTTCGGGTTTCAGCCGGTATCCCTTGCAGACTTCGCACGGGCTGTCGGACTGATATTTCTCCAGCTCCTCGCGGACCCAGGACGAATCGGATTCCTTGTAGCGCCGCTCCATATTGGCGACGACGCCTTCGAAGGCCTTCTTGATGTCGTAGCGGCGGGCCCCGTCATCGTAGGAAAATTTGATTTCCTCATCGCCGGTGCCGAACAGGATCGCCTCGCGGATCTTTTTCGGCAGTTCCGCCCACGGCGTGTTCACGCTGACCTTGTAGTGGCGCGAGAGCGCTTCCAGCGTTTGCAGATAATACGGCGATGACGACCGCGACCACGGCGCAATCGCGCCCTGCCGCAAGGTCTTGCTGTCGTCCGGCACAACCAGATTGGCGTCGAAATAGAGCTTCGCGCCCAACCCGTCGCATTCCGGACAGGCGCCGTGGGGATTGTTGAACGAGAACAGCCGCGGCTCGATCTCCGGAATGGTGAATCCAGAAACCGGACAGGCGAATTTCGACGACATGGTCAGCGTCTTGGGCTGGCCTTTTTCTTTTTGATCAGCGAATTCGATCACCAAAAGGCCCTCGGCGAGATCGAGTGCGGTCGCGATGGAATCCGGCAGCCGGTTGCCCAGATCGGGCCGCACCGCCACGCGGTCGACCACCACGTCAAGGTCGTGCTTCAGTTTTTTGTCGAGCGGCGGCACGTCGCCAAGATCGTAGACCTTGCCGTCCACCTTGATGCGCTGGAAACCCTTCTTCTGCAGGTCGGCCAATTCCTTGCGGTATTCGCCTTTGCGGCCCCGCACGATGGGCGCCAGCAGATAAAGCCGCGTGCCCTCAGGGAGCGCGAGGATTCGGTCCGCCATCTGGCTGACGGTCTGGCTCTCGATGGGAAGGCCCGTCGCCGGCGAATAGGGGATCCCTGCGCGTGCATAAAGCAGGCGCAGATAATCGTAAATCTCGGTCACCGTGCCGACGGTCGAGCGCGGATTCTTCGAGGTGGTGCGCTGCTCGATGGAAATGGCCGGCGACAGGCCGTCGATATGATCAACGTCCGGCTTTTGCATCATTTCCAGGAACTGCCGCGCATAGGCCGACAGGCTTTCGACATAGCGCCGCTGCCCCTCGGCATAGATAGTGTCGAACGCGAGCGAGGATTTGCCCGAACCCGACAGGCCGGTGATGACCACAAGCTGATCGCGCGGGATGTCGACGTCGACGTTTTTGAGATTGTGTTCGCGCGCGCCGCGAACCGAGATCGTTTTCTGCATTCCGGACCCGAACCTAAAGCTCTTCTCTATGGCGAGGCGCGACGGGCGCCGCAAGGGCATGCCCGTTGCAGGTCACGCTGCGACTCGGGCACTAGAACAAACAAAGAACATATGCTACGAATACCCCATCGACGCAAATGCGTGGACAAGTTTCCACGCGGGTCGTCTTTGCCCCTTGCGGGCGCTAGATTGGAATTTCGTCAAGGGAGAGATGGTGATGGCGGGCAGCGTCAACAAGGTGGTCCTGATCGGCAATTTGGGGCGGGATCCGGAGGTGCGTCGGCTGACATCGGGCGATCCCGTGGTCAACCTCTCGATTGCCACCTCCGAATCCTGGCGCGACAAGGCGAGCGGCGAGCGCAAAGAGAAGACGGAGTGGCATCGCGTGGTGATCTTCAACGAAAACCTCGCGAAAGTGGCGGAGCAATATCTGAAAAAGGGCTCCAAGGTCTATCTGGAGGGCCAGCTCCAGACCCGCAAATATACGGACAAGGACGGGTCGGAGAAATATTCGACCGAAATCGTGCTGCAGAAATTCCGCGGCGAGCTGGTGATGCTGGATGGGCGCGGCGAGGGCGGCGGCGACCGGGCTGAGCGTCCGGCCATGGCGGGGGCATCCGAAGGCGGGGCCCGCAGCTTCCAGCGCAGCAATGACCTCGATGACGAGATTCCATTCTGAGTTGACGGCTTTGTGAGGCGGGAATGGCAGTGCGGCGAGGCGCTGGTTTTATCGCGGCGCTGATCGTCGCCGGCTGTGCCTCGGCGGGGCTACCATCTTCGGGCATTGCGAATGGCGCGGTTAAAGAGGCGTATCTGCCGCTTTCGCATTGGAGCCTCGATTTCAAGGCGCTTAGCACCCAGCACGGGTCTGCTTTCGTGATTGCCCCGCATGTCGCGGTCACCAATGCCCACAATGCCAATCTGCTGCCGCCCGATTCCATTCTCGCCAAATCCGATTTTGACCTGCTTTTCTTCCGCACGGAAAAACTCGCGCCACCGTCCTTTGCGCAGCCTTCCTTGGGCGAGCCTGTTATCGCTTACGGCAACGGCGCCGCGGGCGAATTGCGGCAGGCCGAGGGGCGGGTGCGCGCACTCGGCGAATATGTCGCGCCTCTCTGTCCGGATTGCCGGGCACAGCAGGCGCTCGTGTTCGACGCCAATGCCGGGGTCGGTTTCTCCGGCGGGCCGGTGGTCGATTCGGGGACGGGTGCCGTGCTGGGTATCGTTTTCGGCTATCGCGATGCGCCGGATGGGCGGCGCATGTATGCCTATGACATTGGCTTGGTGATGGATGAAATGCACCGACTTTTAGGCCCCGCAGCAGCGCGCTGACGCAGGCTTTGTCAAGCGTTTCGTGTCCTTTCGCCGGGCTGTTCGAATCGAAAGCCAAGTGCTAATCCCTTGCTTAAGAAGCATGTCCGCGCAGGTCCGCGCGGGCCTTGAGATTTGCGATTGAGCATTCAGGACGATCATAGTGGCGAAGGCGGCGGCCCGCCCGGTGGCGGCCCGCTTGGCGGTGGCCCTGCCGGCGGCAACATCAGCCCCATCGCCATCGAAACCGAGCTGAAGCGGTCCTACCTCGATTACGCGATGAGCGTGATCGTCAGCCGCGCGCTGCCCGACGTGCGCGACGGGCTGAAGCCGGTGCATCGGCGCATTCTCTATTCGATGCACGAGAACGGGAACGATTGGAACAAGTCCTATCGCAAATCGGCCCGCATCGTCGGCGATGTCATCGGCAAATATCATCCCCATGGCGATCAGGCGGTCTATGACGCGCTGGTCCGGCTGGCGCAGGATTTCTCCATGCGGCTGCCGCTCATCGACGGGCAGGGCAATTTCGGCTCCGTCGATGGCGATCCCCCGGCCGCGATGCGCTACACCGAGGTGCGCCGTGCCAAGGCCGCGCATGCGCTGACCGAAGACCTGGAAAAGGACACGGTCGATTTCCAGGACAATTATGACGCATCCGAACACGAGCCGATCGTCCTGCCGGCGCGCTTTCCCAATCTTCTCGTCAATGGCGGCGGCGGCATCGCGGTTGGCATGGCGACCAACATCCCGCCGCACAATCTGGGCGAGGTGATCGACGCCACTTTGGCCTATATCGAAGACCCTTCCATTTCCATCGAGACGCTGACCGAGATGGTGCCGGGGCCGGATTTCCCGACCGGCGCGCTGATCATCGGCCGCAATGCGCCGCGTGCGGCGCTCGCTCGCGGACGCGGTTCGATTTTGATGCGTGCCAAGCTCCATATCGAAGAGCTGCGCAAGGACCGCGAAGCCATCATCGTCACCGAAATTCCCTATCAGGTGAACAAGGCGCGCATGCTGGAGCGCATTTCCGAGCTGGTGCGCGACAAGCGCGTCGAAGGCATTTCGGAATTGCGTGACGAAAGCGACCGCCATGGCATGCGCGTGGTGATCGAATTGAAGCGCGATGCCTCATCGCAGGTCGTGCTCAATCAGCTTTACCGGTTCTCGGAACTGCAGACGACGTTTGGCGTCAACATGCTGGCCTTGAATGGCGGCCGTCCCGAGCTGATGAATCTGAAGCAGATGATTGCCGCCTTCGTGCTCTTTCGCGAAGAGGTGATCACGCGCCGCACGCGCTTCGAGCTGCAGAAAGCGCGGGACCGTGGCCACACGCTGGTCGGGCTTGCCATCGCGGTGGCCAATATCGATGAGGTGATCGCATTGATACGCGCGGCCCCGGATACCGCGACGGCCAAAACCCAGCTGATGGAACGCGCCTGGCCGGCCAAGGATGTAGGGCCGCTGGTGGCGCTGATCGCCGATCCGCGCCATCTGGTTGCCGAAGACAACACCATCCGCCTGACGGAAGAACAAGCCAAAGCCATTCTGGAAATTCGCCTCGCCCGCCTGACCGCACTCGGCATCGCCGAAATCTCCGAAGAGGTGGAAAAGCTTGGGATCGCGATTGCCGATTATCTCGACATCCTGCGTTCGCGCCCGCGTGTGCTTGCCATCATCAAGCAAGAGCTGGCGGATGTGCGGGAAGAATTCGCGACGCCCCGGCGCACCGAAATCATGGAAGCGGAGATCGAGGTCGAAGACGAGGACCTGATCGAGCGCGAAGACGTTGCCGTTACCGTCACCCATGCGGGCTATATCAAGCGCACGCCGGTGGCGGAATATCGCGTGCAGGGGCGCGGCGGCAAGGGCCGCGCCGGGATGGCGACGCGCGAGGAAGATTACGTCACCAATTTGTTCGTCGCCTCCACGCATGCGCCTTTGGTGTTCTTTTCTTCCATTGGCATGGCCTACAAGCTGAAGGTCTGGCGCCTTCCCGAAGCGCGGATTCAGGGCCGTGGCAAGGCCATGGTGAATTTGCTTCCCCTGCAGGCAAACGAACGCATCGCCACCATCCTCTCGCTGCCCGAAGATGAATCGCAGTGGGAGAAACTGAATGTCGTGTTCGCCACCAAATCGGGCGGCGTGCGCCGCAACGAGCTGTCCGATTTCGTCAGCATCAACAAGAGCGGCAAGATCGCGATGAAGCTGGAACCCGGCGATGCCATCGTCGGCGTGCAGACCTGCACCGATCAGGACGATGTGCTGCTGACCACGCGCATGGGCAAATGCATCCGCTTCGCGCTGACCGATGTGCGCGTGTTCAAGGGGCGCGATTCCACTGGCGTGCGGGGAATCAAGCTGGCGGAGGGCGACGAGGTGGTGAGTCTGGCGCTCCTCGCCCATGGCGACGCAAGCGCCGCCGAGGCGCGGGCCTATTTGCGCCAGGCCAACGCCGCGCGCAAAGCCCAAGGTGACAACATTGGCGAGGAGCCGGAGATTGCCGTTGAAGAGGAAGCCGACGAGGGCACGGAAGAAGCGGTGCTTTCGCCGGAGCGTTACGCCGAGTTGGGCGCGCGCGAGCAATTCGTGCTTGCCGTGTCGGAGCAGGGCTTCGGCAAGCGCACCAGCTCCTATGAATACCGCGTCACAGGCCGTGGTGGTTCGGGCATCGTCGCCATGGGCTTGGGCGCCAAGAACAGCGCCATCGGGGCGGCCTTCCCGGTCGAGGAATCGGACGATCTGATGCTGATCACCAATTTGGGGCAAACCATTCGCGTGCGGGTTGCCGATATCGGAATCAAGGGCCGTTCCACGCAGGGCGTGACCCTGTTCCGCATGGAAGAGGGCGAACGCGTGGTTTCGGTGGAGCGCATCGCGGACAGTTCGGGGGACAGCGAAGAATGACCGTTGAGCGCATCGGGCTTTATCCCGGCACTTTCGATCCGGTGACGCTGGGTCATCTCGACATCATCAAGCGTGCGGTGAAGCTGGTGGACCGGCTCGTCATCGGCATCGCCAACAACCCGTCAAAGACGCAGGTGTTCTCGCTCGACGAACGTATCGAGATGATGCGCCGCGAAACCGCGCCTTTGGCCGGGGACGGACGGGCGAAGATCGAGGTGCAGAGCTTCGAATCGTTGCTGATCCAATTTGCGCGTCAGATTGGGGCCAGTGTTATTATCCGGGGTCTGCGTGCCGTTTCCGATTTCGAATATGAGTTCCAGATGGTCGGCATGAATCAGCGGCTGGATCCGGAAATCGAGACGGTGTTCCTGATGGCCGATCCCCGGCACCAGGCGATTGCCTCGCGGCTGGTCAAAGAGATCGCCTCCTTCGGCGGCGACATCACGGCCTTTACCACGCCCGATGTTGCCAAGGCTCTTAAGGCGCGCTTTGCCAAGGGGCGATGAATTTCTCTTCATGGCTCCGGGCGGGTGTAGACTGGAGGCGTAATCCGGCTGGTTGTGCAAAGGGACGCAATTGCACCGCAATTCGCACCTAATTCTAAGGGTTCGTCGCCGCGGAAACCCAGGAAAACTGCGGTAATTTCCCTGAAACCTCCTTATTATAGGGGGAGGGGGTAGTGAGGCCGCCGAAACCGGTTCGGCCTGAAAGGAAACAAGATGAGCGAGCCTGAGAACCTTGTGCATATGGAGCTGAAGTCCGGCCGCGTCGTCATCGAGCTGCGCCCCGATCTGGCGCCCGGCCATGTTCAGCGGATCAAGGATCTGACCCGCGAAGGCTTCTACAATGGCGTGGTCTTCCATCGCGTCATCCCGGGCTTCATGGCGCAGACAGGCGATCCCACCGGCACCGGCACGGGCGGGTCCAAGAAGCCCAATCTGAAAGCGGAGTTCTCGCGCGAGCCCCATGTGCGCGGCACCTGTTCCATGGCCCGCAGCAACAATCCGGATTCGGCCAACAGCCAGTTTTTCATCTGTTTCGACGACAGCTCCTGGCTCGACGGCAAATACACGGTATGGGGCCGCGTGATCGAAGGCATGGAGCATGTCGATGCCATCAAGAAGGGCAATGAGGCCAACAACGGGTCGGTGATCGATCCGGACAAGGTCATCAGCATGACTCTGCCGTGAGCACGGCCCCCGCGCAACGAAACGTCACATCGCGTGATTTGCGCGGACACCCTCACCGCCTTTAGGGGGAGAGGATTGATGTGAGGGGGACGCCCCCCTCAGCGAAGCGGAAAACCAGCGCGTGTCCGAACCCATTGCCTTCATCGATCTGCAGGCCCAGCGCAAGCGGCTGGGCGAGCCGCTGGCGCGCGCCATTCAAGACGCCGTCGAAGCAGGGCAATGGATTCTGGGACCGCAAGTGTCCGCGCTCGAGCAGCAACTCACAGCCTTCGCCGGCGTGAAACATACCGTCGCCTGTGCCAACGGGACCGATGCGTTGCTCCTTATACTGAGGGCCTGGAACATCGGACCGGGCGATGCGGTGTTCGTGCCGTCCTTCACTTTTGCGGCGACTGCAGAAGTGGTGGCGCTTGCCGGCGCCACGCCCGTTTTTGTCGATGTGCTCAACGATACCATGAACATGGACCCGGCGAGTCTCGAGGCGGCCATCGCAATGGTGCGTCGCGACGGGGCGCTGAAGCCCAAAGCGATCATGCCGGTCGATCTTTTCGGCCAGCCGGCGGATTACCGGCGGCTGACGCCGATTGCCCGGCGCGAGAACCTGAGAGTCCTCTGCGACACTGCGCAAGCGTTCGGCGCGACTCTCGACGGCCGGCGTACCGGCGCCATCGGCGATGCCGCCGCGACCAGCTTCTTTCCTGCGAAACCGCTGGGCTGCTATGGCGACGGCGGCGCCTGTTTCACCAACGACGACGGTCTGGCGGACATTTTGCGTTCATTGCGCATGCACGGTCAGGGTACGGATCGTTACGAACATGCGCGCATCGGGCTAAACTCGCGCCTCGACACGATCCAGGCTGCGGTGCTGATCGAGAAGTTGAAGATATTCCCCGATGAGATCGTCGCGCGGGACCGGGTTGCGAAGCGCTACAATTTGCTGCTGGGAAAGAGCAATCGCATCATGGTTCCCCGCGTGATCGAAGGCGCGCAATCGGTATGGGCGCAATATACGATCCAGGTGGAAGATCGCGCCAAGCTGCAGGCGGACCTCAAAGACGAGGCCATTCCGACCGCGGTTTATTATCCGATTCCGCTGGGGCGTCAGCGCGCCTATGCCCATTACCCGTCGGCGCCGACGCCGGTCAGTGACGAACTCAGCAAACGCGTCGTCAGCCTTCCGATGCATCCCTACCTCGACGAGGCGACACAGGATCGCATCGCCGCCGCGGTGCTGAAGAGTGTGGGGTAATGCGGGTCGAAGACTTCGATTTCGATCTGCCGGATGACAGAATCGCCCTGCGCCCCGTTCACCCACGCGATTCGGCGCGGCTGTTGGTGGTTCGCGAAGACGGGCTGCGCGAGCATCGCACAATGCGCGATCTTCCCGAATTGTTGCGCGCCGGCGATTGCCTCGTGGTCAACGATACGCGGGTCATTCCGGCTCGCCTGACCGGCAGGCGTCTGGGCCGGGATGCATCGTCCGAGGGAGCAAAAATCGAGGTTACCCTGCACAAGCGCGTCTCGCCCTCGGCGTTTCGCGCTTTTGTCCGTCCGGCCAAGCGGCTGAAACCCGGCGACCGGATTTGCCTGGGCATGACGCTGGAGGGCACGATCGCCGCGCGCGACGGCGGCGAGATCGAGATCGGCTTCGACAAAGCGGGCGGGGCGCTCGACGCGGCGATCGCGGCGGAGGGCGAGATGCCGCTGCCGCCTTATATTGCCGGCAAGCGCAAGCCCGATGCGCAGGATCGGCAGGATTACCAAACGGTGTACGCGGAACGCGCCGGCTCTGTCGCCGCGCCGACCGCGGGCCTGCATTTCACGCCGGAATTGCTGGCGCGGCTCGGAGAGAAGCGTATTTCCTGCGCCCATGTCACGTTGCATGTCGGCGCTGGCACATTCCTGCCGGTAAGCGCCGAAGACACCAAGGACCATAAGATGCACGCGGAATGGGCGGAGTTGCCACCGCAAACCGCGCGAACGCTGAACGAAACGCGCGCATCGGGCGGACGCATTGTTGCCGTCGGCACCACGGCTCTGCGCACGCTGGAAAGTGCGGCCGACGACGAGGGGCACGTGCATCCGTTTTCTGGTGACACTGCACTTTTCATCACGCCCGGTTACCGTTTCAAATGCGTTGATGTGCTGCTGACCAATTTCCATCTGCCGCGCTCGACCCTGTTCATGCTGGTGTCGGCGTTCTCGGGCATGGCCGCGATGAAAGCCGCCTATGCGGAAGCCATTGCGGCGGGCTACCGCTTCTATTCCTATGGCGACGCGTGTTTCTTGTTCCGGGCTTCGACATGAGCGGCCTTGGTTTCGACATTCTCGCGAGTGACGGCACGGCGCGCACGGGCGTCATCACGCTGAAGCGCGGCACCGTGCAGACTCCGGCCTTCATGCCGGTGGGAACGGCGGCAACCGTGAAAGCGATGCTGCCCGAAAGCGTGGCTGCGACGGGTGCCGATATCCTGCTTGGCAATACCTATCATCTGATGCTGCGGCCGGGTGCCGAGCGTATCGCGCGGCTCGGCGGTCTGCACAAATTCATGAACTGGCAGCGGCCGATCCTGACCGATTCTGGCGGCTTCCAGGTGATGTCGCTTTCAAACCTGCGCAAAATTACCGAGGAGGGTGTGCGATTCCGCTCGCATATCGATGGTGCGGAGCTTTTTCTTTCCCCCGAGCGGGCCATGGAAATTCAGCGCCTGCTCGGATCGGATATCCAGATGGTGCTGGACGAATGCGCCCCCTTTCCCTCGACCGAAGCCACGATTGAGAAATCGCTCGCGCTTTCGATGCGCTGGGCCAAGCGTTCGAGGGATGCCTTCGGCACCCAGGAAGGGCATGCCTGTTTCGGCATCGTGCAAGGCGGCATCTATCCCCATCTTCGCCAGCGGTCGGCGGGGGAGCTCATGGCCATCGGCTTCGATGGTTATGCCGTGGGCGGTCTTGCGGTGGGGGAGGGGCAAGCGGCAATGTTCGATGTGCTCGATGCGACGCTGCCGCATCTGCCGCGGGATCGGCCGCGTTACCTGATGGGCGTCGGCAAGCCCGACGACATCGTGGGGGCGGTGCTTCGCGGCATCGACATGTTCGATTGCGTGCTGCCCACCCGTTCGGGCCGCAACGGGCAGGCGTTCACCTGGAAGGGACCGCTCAACCTGCGCAATGCGCGCCATGCCGAGGATGGGGCCCCGCTCGATACGGCGTGTGCATGCCCCGCCTGCCAATCCTATTCGCGCGCCTATTTGCATCATGTGGTGAAGGCGGGTGAGATCATCGCCTCGATGTTGCTCACCGCGCACAATCTGACGTTCTTTCAGGACCTGATGCGCGGCCTTCGCAAGGCCGTGGGCAAGGGAACATCCACCGATTTTGCCAAGGCGTTCCTTGCCAATTATCGTGCTTCGCGGGACGATGATGCCCAAGGTTGACCCCACCCTCCGAGGGCTTTACATGCTGGCCCCGCGAGAGCCCGTAGCTCAGGGGTAGAGCATCTGACTTTTAATCAGAGGGTCGTTGGTTCGAAGCCAACCGGGCTCGCCAAAATTTCGGTTATAATTCAGTATATTATACGGCAATCGGCCGGTAGCATACGTTTGTGAGTTTCGTTGTGCAACAGATATGCAACAGTAAAAAGGAATCCGGAGTTTAAAATTAAACCACTCACGGTGGCTGCGCTTTTGCACCGAACCCTTGAAAAAACGGCCCCAAGGCGGATCTGGTTATGGGCACCGATGAGGCGCCGAGGGATTAATCACCAAATGCCGCATCTCGAATGGGAGCAAACCAACAGTGTTGACTCATGCGTCCGTATCCCTGGGCTGAAAAGGTGAGACAAAGTGAGAGGCTATTGCCCCCACTATTGTGCGCTGCGCAAATCGTCCGCCCCAACTGCGCCCAGCTATCGCAAGAATCCCTTCAATGAAAAGCAAAGCACTTTCGATACCCGACTGGGTGCCACCAACAGCAGCCCAACTAGCCAATCGGGTTTACGAAACGATGGTGAAGCGGAAAGAAGACGCGGGAACATTGGCGCTTGTGGAGCGGCTTGCGTGTGATCACCGCATGGAAGGGGTGTGGGCTGAATTAGCGAAGCACAAGCGTTTGGATGGACGAACAACGGACCGCCCTCTGCGCAATGCGAACTTCAATGATCTGTTCTTCGGCGGAATTGGCGAGCATCTTCTGACGATTCCCAACGCGAAAGCCATTTTGGATTTCTTTCCTTATAAATTTCGTATCTCGGTGGCCGAAATGGTTCCTCTCCTTCAAGAAGAGACACCCAATGCCCCGGAGGTCGTCTTCGAGAAAGATTCGCCACCAGTACGGCGGCTATCCCAGAACATCGCTCCTGCAAGGTTTTTCTGGAATGCATTGCAGGTCGCTTTGAGCGGTGTCGAAACATTATCTACGAAGCAGGCAAAGGCTAGGCAGGACGCGATCAACGAGCTCATCGAAACACTTAGAAGGGATGCTAAGCGTCCCGCCTTTATTTTCATTGCGCGCGAAATGATGAAGGTCGCAGCCGCCTACGACCAATATCGTAAGGCCACGCCGCCTTGGCTAGTTGTAAAGCGCCAGCGATCCAAGCCCCGTATAAGAGGATTTGTTATTGTCCTGACGAGAGCGAACCGGGCACTGTTTGGATCCGAACTTTACGGAACGACAGCGGTTGTAACCAATGTCGCGTTTCAGACCACCCTGAACGGAGTCCGCGTGCGAGAACTTTGCCGTTCATACCCCGGGGCTAAAGTCGACCAATTCGACGATTAAAACCATATTCCGTGGCGCTCACGCGAAGCGCATCTTCGCGCCATCGAAACAGCCGGGCCCAATGCGCCCTCTAGATGGTGGAAACATGCCGCTCACGAAGCTACCAAGTCATAACAGCCCAGAATCTGAACAGCCCGGTGTCAGGAGAGTTCGTGGTTCGCGTGAGACGTCAGTTCGCTTGGGAAAGTCGGTGTCTTGGCTGGCGAAGATGAGGATGACGAATCATGGCCCAAAATTCGTAAAACTAGGTAGGGCGATCGGGTACCGCGACGAGGATATTGAAGAGTGGCTCGCCTCCCGCGTCCGCCGCAGCACTAGCGATGATTCTGTCCGCAGTAACCACAATAGGACAGAAAATGGGGGGCGGCTGTGAACGCACACACGGGTGCTGGGGAAGGCACAAAATTTCGCTTCCAACTTAAACATTTCCTCGCGGTTAGTGTTAGCCTGCAGGCTTCGTATCTAATCAAAGACATCATCCCCGGGACTGGGATGGGCGTGGTTTACGGCGCGCCAAAGGAGGGCAAAACCTTCGTAGCCATCGACGTGGCCTTTCATATCGCGGCGGGGCTGTCCTATCGAGGGAAGAGGACCATTCAAGGTCCGGTGATCTATATCACCTGCGAAGGACAACGGGCATTCGAGAATCGGGTTGCTGCTCTTGTCCAACGTTGCCGCGTGGATGCCAAGAAAGTAGAGCTTTACGTCCTAGCCACCTCCCTCACACTGCCCGACGACCTTAGGCCGCTACTGTGGGAAATTCGAGCCCAAAAGGTCGAACCGGCTTTGATCGTTATCGACACCCTAAACCGCACTATGCAAGGCAGTGAATCGTCTGATGACGATATGGCTGCTTACATTAGGGCACTCGACCACATCCGCGATTTCTTTGGATGTACTGTCTTGGTCGTGCACCATTCGGGGCATAGCCAAAAGAACCGGCCACGTGGTCACTCCTCGCTGATTGGTGCTCTCGACACGCAGATTGCCGTACGTCGGGACCGTGGCAAGGACCTCATTGTGGCTGAGGTCGAGTTGATGAAGGACGGTAACGAAGGAACGAAAATTTATAGCAGGCTTGAAGTGGTGGACCTGGGCAAGGACAGCGATGGCGAGCCAATCACCACTTGCGTCGTTGTCCCCGTCGAAAGCTGTAACGCGGGCGAGGAAGCTGACGCTAAGGCGCGTCCGTTGACGCCTGCGGCTTGTGTCGCTCTGAAGGCATTGCAAGAGTCGCTGGAAGAGTCAGGCGTGAGCCGACCAGAGGACCATATTGCTCCGCCGGCGGCGACGCGGATAGTCACGGTAGCCGCGTGGCGCGCCAAGGCCTCCGCTCTAGGGATCAGCGAAGGCAACGCAGAAGCGCAAAAGGCGGCGTTCCGACGCGCCCTCAGGCAACTCAAGGAAAAGGGCTTAGTCGAGGCTGCAGGTAGTTGGGCATGGATTGTCCTCGTGCCTAAACCCGCGGACAGACAAGACAGCGAACAGGCGAACACCCCTTAGAGGGGTGTGTTCGCGTCCGTTCGCAAATACACGCCACCGAACGTGCAGAACAAATGTTGGATGGATGTCGTGTCCGTTAGGCGCGATGTAGTCGTTGCACAGAGTTTGGAATCCCATTCCATAACCCAAGGAGACGCAGATGAAGATCAAGATTTACATGGACGAAGCAAATACCGGGGCCCATCGTATTGAAAACCTCGTTAACACTTGGCTCGAAGAGGAGGGAGTCGAGATCAAAGACGCTCACACTGCCGTCTGCACCATGACAGACCCGTTAGGTCGCTCGACTTGGCCCCACCTAACGCTGACGATCTTCTACGAAGAGATCGCCGCGACACAGCGGCCAACGGTCCTGGCAG
>DATLVC010000410.1:0-6837 GCA_035577685.1 Micropepsaceae bacterium
ATAAAGGAGCAGCGGCACGGCCAGGATCGAACCGCCGCCGCCGATGATACCGAGCGAGAATCCAACCGCTGCCCCCGAGACGAGAGCCCAAAAAGCCGCCAGCGAGATCAACGCGCGGCCTGGGACTGCGCGTCAGTGATCGGCTGGAACGGGCCTAGCCGATGCTGCTCCAGAGGGAATTTGTCGAGAAAGGGTGGGAAGGGTGCGTCGACGGGTTTGCGCGCCCGATTGGGATAATCGGCTTCGAGATTGGCGCGTTTGGGGCGCGGCTGGCTGTTGATATAGGCCGCGACGTCCCAGGCATCTTCGACCGAGATCTCCGGCGAATCGTAATGCGTGCCGAACGGCATATTGGCGTGGATGAAACTCGCCGAGGCGATCAGCCGGTGCATGCCGGCGCCATCATTAAAGCTGTCCGGTCCCCAGAGCGGCGGATAGACATAGCCGGACGCCGAGCCCGGCGCGCCCTTGCGTTGACCTTGGCCGTCCGATTGGTGACACATCGTGCAGTTCTTCTCAAAGACGTCCGCGCCGCGTTTGGGATCGGCGGCGCGTGTCAGCAGCGGCAGATTGGGCGAGCCGCGCCCTTCGGGCGATTTTCCCACCGGCACGTTGGTGCTCAGGAATTGGATGTAGGAAACGAGCGCCTTCATCTCCTTGCCGCCGATGGGAATCGCGCGCCCGTTCATGCTGCGCTCCATGCAGCCTTCGATGCGCTCTTCCAAGGTGCGCACCTCGTCTTCGCGGCCGATATAGAGCGGGAACACGCCGTAGATGCCGATCATCGGAATGGCGAATTTCTGTGTCCCACCCTGCAGATGGCAGCTCTGGCAGGAGAGATTGTTGCCGGCATAGCGCATG
The DNA here is from genome assembly GCA_035577685.1 of Micropepsaceae bacterium. GTDB lineage: Bacteria > Pseudomonadota > Alphaproteobacteria > Micropepsales > Micropepsaceae > CAIYRG01. The sequence continues at coordinate 862 of DATLVC010000410.1, forward strand.
GAGGCTTGCGGCACTTCCGGACCGATGACGCTATAGGTTTCGTTGAACAATTTGCGACCGTAGAGGACGGTGTCCTTCCACGCGCCGGGCGCCAGTGAATCGGCGTTGGGCTGCGGCCAGGTCTCACCAGTCTGGCCTGACGCCACCTTTGTCGCGCCCAACAGCGCGATGACCAGAACCCCCAGAATCTTGCTTTTTCGTGTCATGCTGCTCCCCCGAAATTCTGCCCAGAATAGGATCAAAGAGCGTCAATTTCCACTTCAGGCTTGTAGATTAGCGAAGCCGCTTCTAGTTTGGCATGGCTGTTTCAAGGGAGAGGACAATGTTCAAAAGATTTCGCGCCGCCATCGCAATCATAGCCCTGGTTATACCGGCATTTCTCGTCGGTATGCACACCGCGTCATCGCAGAATACACCGAAGCTGCACAAGATGGTCATCCAGGTTTCTCGCGACGATGTGGAGGGGATGAATCTGGCGCTCGGCAACGCGGTCAACGCGAAGAAAATCTACGACCAAAAGGGCGAGCAGTTCCAGGTCGAGATCGTGGCCTACGGGCCGGGCATCACGATGTTCCGCGAAGACAAATCGCCGGTGAAAGACCGTCTCGCCGAGGTGAAGAAGGAAATACCCGGCATCGTTTACAGCATGTGCGGCAACGCCAAGGCGGCTGCCGAAAAGCGTGAAGGTCACGAGGTCGTTCCGATTGCCGGCGTCGGTGTTGTGCCCGCGGGTATTGTTCGCGTCGCCGAGTTGCAGGAACAGGGTTACGTCTATATCCGCCCCTGAGCCTTTTCGTTGGAGATCAGAATGAAATCCATTTCGCGGCGGAGCTTTGCGTTCGGTGTGGGTGCCGCCGCGACTTCGGCGATGATAACGCGGCGGCGCGCCAATGCCGCCGCGCCCATCGAGATGCGCCAATTCCACAATCAGACCGAAGGCACGCCGCTCGACAAGCGCCTCAAGGAAATGTGGGCGGCGGTGGAAGCCGAAACCGGCGGCAAGATTCACGTTAAGACCTATGCGGGAAATGACAATATTCCCGGCGGCGATCCGCAGGCCCGCGACATGCTCATTTCGGGCGAGCTGGAATTCTACACGCTGATGGGCGGCATCCTGGATGAGGTGGTGCCCATTGCCGACATCCAGGGCATGCCGTTTGCGTTCAAGGACAGTCAACAGGTCTATGCCGCCGTCGACGGCGATCTCGGCGTGCTCTTGCAGCAGGAAGCACTCACCAAAGGCATTTATGCCATTCCCCGGGCCTGTTTCGAAAACGGTTTTCGCCACATCACCAGCTCGACTCATCCCATCCGCAATGTCGACGATCTTAAGGGCATGCATTTGCGGGTGCCCGCGAGCCAGATGTTCGCCGATTGCTTCAAATCGCTCGGCGCGGAGCCGATCTCGGTCAACACCAACAAGCTTTATGATGCCCTGAAGAGTGGCATGGTGGAGGGACAAGAAAATCCTCTCGCCATTGTCGACGGCTTCAAGCTCTATGAAGTGCAGCGTTACGTCAGCCTCACCGCCCATATGTGGTCGGGCTATAATTTGCTCGCGAACCTCGCCGTATGGCGCAAATTGCCCGGGGATGTGCAGGACGCGATCCAGCGCAACGCCATCAAATATGTGAAGCTTCAACGCGCCGACAATGTGGCGTTGAACGCGGCGTTGCAGGACGGGCTGACGAAGCACGGCATGATCTTCAATACCGCCGATACGACCGGTTTCCGTCCGCCGCTGGCCGATTTCTATCGCCGCTGGAGAGAGCGTCTGGGCGCCAAGGCCTGGACGATGCTCGAAGGCCACGTCGGCAAATTGGGCTGAATCGCCGCAAGTCTCCGACAAACGCGGAACCCGAAAGGAATTCGGGCGTTGCTGGCGCGGACGTTTGTCCTTGCAGGAGCCCTCCATGGTGGACGTACACCCCACGACGCCCGCGCCGATCTGGCCGGAATCGATCAAAGAGCATTGGACGCTTTTTCTGATCGAGGGAATTGTTCTGGTCGTGCTCGGCTTTGCGGCGATTCTCGTTCCGGTCGTGGCGAGTTTGGCGATTGCCCTGTTCCTCGGCTGGTTGTTCCTCATCGGCGGGGTTGTCGGTGCCGTGACGACGATACTGCATCGGCGCGCCATCGGATTTTGGTGGTCGCTGCTCTCTTCCATCGTCACCATCGTGGCCGGATCGCTGCTGGTCGGCTGGCCGATCGGGGGCGCGGTGTCGTTGACGCTTGTGCTGGCTGTCTACCTGCTGGCCGAGGGTGTGGCCTCGATGATGTTTGCCTACCAGCATCGCGGGCCCTTGTCGGGGCGCTGGGGCTGGCTGTTCCTGAACGGGGCCATTGATCTGGTGCTCGCACTTGTCATTGTGTGGCTGCTGCCAGTGGGCGCGCTATGGGCGCTGGGCCTTTTCCTCGGAATCGATTTTGTGTTCGGCGGCGTTTCATTGATCGCTATGTCGCTGGAAGCGCGCCACGCCGCTTAGGCCGCGGCGCGCGCGAGCGGAACGAGTTGGGCGATCGCATCGCGGGCTTTGCGCAGGTTTTCGGCGGCGATCTCCGCGCTGATAGCCTGTCCGTCCGCGTGAACGAACGTCACATCGTCGATCCCGAGGAAGCCGAGCATCGCGCGCAAGTACGGTTCCTGGAAATCCATCGCCGCGGACGGACCTTCGGCATAGAAGCCGCCGCGGGCGCTCGCGATGAACACCTTTTTTCCTTTCAGCAGCCCTTCCGGACCGTTTGCCGTGTAGCGGAAAGTGCGGCCCGCCCGTGCGATGTGGTCGATCCAGGCCTTCAGCGTCGAAGGAATGGTGAAATTGTACATCGGAGCGGCGATGACGATGGTGTCGGCCGCTTCGGCTTCCGCGATCAGCGAGTCGGCAAGCGCGACGGCATCATTCTGCTCGGCGCTTCTTTTGTCGGCCGGGGTCATAAGCGCCGTCAGCGTGTCGCCATTGAAATGGCCGAGCGTGCTGGTGTCGCGCGTGGTGACGCGCGTGCCGGGATGGGCGTCGCGCCAAGCCTGGAGAAAATGGAGCGCCAAGCCGCGCGATTTGGAATTCTCGCCGAACAGACTGGACGTGACGAAAAGTACGTTGCTCATGTGTAACCCCTGAAGTTGTCAGGAGGAACATGGCGACTGGGCATGCGCGTTATAATTCCATACAATCAGAACGACCTATTCGTCAGGACCAAACAATGCGCGGGACCCAATTTGCCGAATTGTCGGCTTTTGTGGCGGTGGCGGAACAAAAGAGCTTCACCCGCGCGGCGAAATCGCTCGGCATTTCCACGGCAACGCTGAGCCAGGCGATCCGCAGCCTGGAAGACGGCCTCGGCGTAAGACTGCTCAACCGCACGACCCGCAGCGTGGGCCTCACGGCGGTGGGCGAGCGACTGCTGGCGCGATTGCGGCCGGTGCTCAACGATTACGAGGCGGCGATCGAATCCATCAATGATTTTCGCGACCGTCCTTGCGGTGCCTTGCGGCTGACCGTGCCGCCGCCTGCGGCCGAATTCCTGTTGGCGCCGGTCCTCGCGCGCTTTCTGCAGCAATACAAAGACATCCGCCTGGAAATTTCCGCCGAGCCGGCGTTGCAGGACATTGTCGCGGAACGGTTCGATGCGGGCATCCGCGTCGGCCAGCGGGTCGAGCACGACATGGTCGCGGTTCGCGTCAGCGCCGACATTCGCGCCATCGTGGTGGCATCGCCGAGTTATCTTGCGCGCCGGGGTACGCCGGAACGCCCGCAGGATCTGCGCGAGCACAATTGTATCCGGTTTCGCATTCCCAGCGGGCTCTTTCCCTGGCGCTTCGAAAAGAAAGGCAGGCGCGTGGAAGTCGCCGTGGAAGGTTCGGTCATCACCAACGATCCCACCATAGGGGTGCGATTGGCCGCGGATGGCGAGGGCGTGTTCTATATGATGGATGCCTATGCCCAGCCGCTGCTGGAACAGGGCAAACTGGTTTCACTGCTGGACGATTGGCTGCCGCCGCCCGACGCCTTCTATCTTTATTATCCGAGCCGGCGGCAGAACCCGGCAGCGCTGCAAGCGCTGATCGAATTCCTCAAAAGCAATGTGCGTGAGGGCGGCGCACGCACCGAACGCCGCGCGAAATAAACCCCTCCCCTTTTTAGGGGAGGGGGATTGGCAATTACTTCAAATGGCCCATGAGGCCGCTTTGATAATCCGCCATGGCGCGGCGGATTTCGGCTTCATTGTTCATCACGAAAGGCCCATAGCCGAACACCGGTTCGTCGATGGGTTCACCGCTGAGGATCAAAAGCACCGCATCCGTTTCCGCATCGATGTTGAAGCCTTCGCCTTCGCGGTCGAGCAGAACGAATTCGCTCTCGCGCGCCGCCGTGCCGTTCACGGTGACCTTGCCCTTAAGCACGAAGACCGCTCCGGTGTGGCCGGCCGCTGTGGTGAACGACGCACCACGCCCGGCATTCAGCCGCACATCCCATAGATTCATCGGGGTGAAGGTCTCAGCCGGCCCTTGGGCGCCGTTGAACGCACCGGCGATGACGCGCACGCGGCCCGCATCATTGGCAAGCGGGACGTCTGGAATATCGGCCGACAGAATCGTTTGATATTTCGGCTTGGTCATCTTCAGACGGGCGGGAAGATTGACCCAAAGCTGGATCGCTTCGAACGGGCCACCGCTTTCAGTATAGGCCTCCGAATGCATTTCTTCATGCACCACGCCCGAACCCGCGGTCATCCATTGCACATCGCCCGGACCGATCTTGCCGCCGCCGCCGGAGGAATCGCGGTGTTCGACCTCGCCGCTGTAGAGGATGGTCACCGTCTCGAACCCGCGATGGGGATGTTCGCCGACGCCGCGGCGCTTATAGGCGGGCTGGAAATGATACGGCCCGGCATAATCCATCAGCAGGAAGGGGCTGGTCTGTTGCGCATTGTCATAGGCAAAGATCGTGCGGACGGGAAAGCCGTCGCCCACCCAGTGCCCGTGAGGTGCCTTACGGACCTCCATTACGCGCTTGACCTCGGGAATGGCTTCCAATGTTGCGGTGTTTTCCCGCGTCAAGACCTGCGATTGAGCCATTTCGGCTACTCCAAAATAGTAAGCGTCCCCGCGTATATGGAGCGAATGGTCGTCCTGGATAAGGGCAACGTCAACAAACGCACTGTTTGGCCGGACCGAACAATGGCGCCGGATCAATCGGGCCGGATCCGGCCTTCGCGAAATTCGGAGAGGGCGGCCCGCAAATGTCCCCCGCAGCGTACTAGCAGGGCCTTGGCCTGATCCGGTTCGCAGCCTTGAAGCAGCAGCACCGCCAGCTTTACGCTGCCCTCGGCGGCGGCAAGCGCGGTGCGCACCTCCGCCGCGTTCTTGCCGGTGAGATGGGCGAGCATGGTTTCGCTGCGCTTGGTGAGCTTTTGATTGGTCGCCTGCACATCGACCATCAGGCCTTCATAGACCCGCCCCAGCCGGATCATCAGCAGCGAGGACAATAGATTGAGCGTGATCCGTTGCGCCGTGCCCGCCTTCATGCGGGTGGAACCCGCGATGGGTTCCGCGCCCGTATCCAGGAAAATCGGACAATCGGATTCGGTCAACAAAGCCGTACCCGGATTGTTGGCGATACCGATGGTCAGCGCCCCGGCCGCTTTGGCGCCGCGCAGGCAGGCGAGGGTGAATGGCGTGGTTCCGCTCGCCGCCGCTGCGATCAGTACGTCGTCGGGACCGATATTATGGTTAGCCACGAGGCTTAGCGCGTGTTCGGCTTCGTCCTCGGCCCCTTCCACCGCCTGCGTCAGCGCCTGGTCTCCACCGGCGATCAACAGCAGCAGTCGGTCCCGCGGCCAGCTGAATGTCGGCATCAACTCGGCCCCGTCTTGAACCGCGAGGCGGCCCGAGGTTCCCGCGCCGGCATAGACAAGGCGTCCGCCCTCGACCAACCGCGCTTCCATGGCGTGGATCGCGACTTCGATGGCCGAACG
>DATLVC010000411.1:0-2391 GCA_035577685.1 Micropepsaceae bacterium
ATATTGGCCGACAGCCGGGCGCCCTTCTCGGCGATCGGGTCTTTCACCACCTGGACCAGGATTTCTTCGCCCTCCCGGACGAAATCGGAGATGTGAAGCTGGCGGTCCTCTTCCGTATACGGATCGTCGCGGAAAATCGCCGTGCGGGGCCGGGCCTCCCGGGCGGCCAGGAACCCGGCCCGATCCAGCCCGATATTGACGAAGGCCGCCTGCATGGCCGGCAGCACCCGCTGCACCCGGCCCAGGATGATGTCGCCGACAATGCTGCGGGCCGCGCCGTTCGCGGCCCTATCGCGTTTCCGGCCTGGAACCTCTTCGAAACCGATGGTGCGTTCGAGCCAAAGTTGATCGAGCTGGCCATCCTCGATGACCGCGACTCGTACTTCGCCGGCTCCGGCGTTGATCAGGACTTCTCTGGACACGCGTGACTCCGTTTCGGTCAATTTAGCAGGTGCGCGCGAGAATTGCGTGCCTCACCGAGACTTGCCGTTTGAATCTGGATGCCGCCAACGGCTATGATCGCAGCCGTCGCGGGGAAAGCGCCCGATAAGAGGCCCGTAGCCGAACAATCCATTTCCACAGGAAGAAATAGGGGTATCGCCGTGGCCGTATGGGATCGCTGCAACCGTCTTGTGCTTGCCCTTGTCGCAGGGCTCGGAGTCGCATTCTCGACGCATCCGGCTGCGGCGGAAGGGCCGCAATTCAAGGTCGATCCCTTTTGGCCCAAGCCGCTTCCCAACAATTGGATCCTGGGCCAGATCGGCGGCCTGACCGTGGATGCGCAGGACCACATCTGGATCAATCAGCGCCCGCGCTCGCTGACCAAGGACGAAGCGGGCGCCATGCAGAACCCGCCGCAATCCAAATGCTGTGTGGCGGCACCGCCGATCATGGAGTTCGACGCGGCGGGCAATTTTCTCAAGGGCTGGGGCGGTCCGGGCGAAGGCTATGACTGGCCCGAACAGGAGCACGCGGCGCGGCTCGATGGCAAGGGCAACATCTACCTCGCCGGCAATGGCGCCAAGGACCAGATGCTGCTGAAATTCACCACCGACGGAAAATTCGTCAAGCAGCTTGGCAAGCTGGCCATGCCCTTCGGCAGCAAGGACACCAACAGCGTCGGCCGGGTGGCGGATATTTTCTATGACGCGCCCACGAACGAGCTTTATCTCGCCGATGGCTATGGCAATCACCGCGTGATGGTGATCGACGCCGATACATTCGCGTTCAAGCGCATGTGGGGCGCCTATGGCAAACCGCCGTCCGACGATTCCATCCCGATGTACAATCCCGCCTCGCCGCAATTCGCCAATCCCGTCCATTGCGTGAAGATCGCCAATGACGGGCTGGTCTATGTTTGCGACCGCTCCAACAACCGCATTCAGGTGTTCCAGAAGAACGGCACCTTCGTGAAAGAGTTCGTCTACGACAAGGACACGCGCCAATCCGGCTCGACCTGGGACCTCGCTTTGTGGCCGGACAAGAACAACACCTATCTCGTAGTCGCCGACGGCACCAACAATATGATCCGCGTGATCCGGCGCAGCGACGGCACGGTGCTCAGCACGTTCGGCACCGGCGGGCGGCAGGCCGGCCAATTCCACTGGGTGCATGTGATGGGCATCGATTCCAAGGGCAATCTCTATACCGGCGAAGTCGATACCGGAAAGCGCATCCAGAAATTCACGTCGAACATGACGCCGTAGAATCGTCGCCTCCCCCTCAAAGGGAGAGGAAAATCCAGGGAGGGACCAATGAGGAACCGTACAAAGACATTTCTTGCCGGCACGATTGCAGCACTCGGCCTGTTTGCCGCCGCCATGCCCGCTTTCGCCGAAGGACCGGAATATAAGGTCGATCCGTTCTGGCCCAAGCAGCTGCCCAACAATTGGATCATCGGCCAGATCGGCGGCATGAATGTGGACGCCCAGGATCATATCTGGGTGTTCCAGCGTCCGCGCTCGCTCAAGGACGTCGATCTCGCCGCGAAGAAACAATCGAAATGCTGTGCCGCCGCCCCTTCGGTGATGGAGTTCGATGCGGACGGCAATGTAGTCTCGTCCTGGGGCGGGCCTGGCTACAATCCCGATTGGCCGGAGGTCGAGCACGGCATATTCGTGGACGGGAAAAACAACATCCTGCTTACCGGCAGCGGCAACAAAGATGGCACGCTGCTGAAATTCAGCCGCGACGGCAAATTCCTCGCCAAATTCGGCAAGCAGGGACCGACCGCAGGCAGCCAGGACACCACCGCGCTCGGCGGTACGGCCAGCATCGCGCTCGATGCCCAGGCCAATGAACTGTTCTTATCGGACGGCTATTTCAATCACCGCATCATCGTGCTGGATGCCGATAGCCTCGCCTATAAGCGGATGTGGGGTGCCTATGGCA
>DATLVC010000412.1:0-11827 GCA_035577685.1 Micropepsaceae bacterium
GATGATGCCGTTCACATTCAGGGTCGGGTTGCGTTTGTCGGTCGAAGTCAGATCGTGCATGTAGGCGGTCGGCTGCGACCAATCCCACAACGTCAGAACCACATTGCGCTCGATGCCGGTGGGGCGCGAGGGCTTGGCGAAAGGCAACTCGCCCTTCTTGATGCGGTCCGTCCAGTCGCCGAACAGGCCGAGCGCGCGGCCGCCATCAAGATCGCCGAGCGCCTGTACCATCAGCGCGCCGGGCTGACCCGATTGGATACGGCGCTCCCATGCGGCGGCGGAACTGTCGAAATGCCCCAATTGGGCGGGAAGCTCGCGCGTGGATTTGTCGCCGAGCTGGTGACAGGAATTGCAGCCATCGGTCTTCAGATGGCGCAACCACAGACCCTGATCCTTTAGCGAAACCGGCATGCCGTTACCGGAAGGCCCGGTGCCGGGGAATAATTTCGCGTCCGGAATCTTCAGCATCGAATACCAATAGATCGCCGGATAATACTGCGCCGCTGCCGCTTCGTTCGGCGCCGGCATTGCTTTGAGATTCAGCGTCTTACCGGGGGCTGCTTTGATCTTAGGTGAATCAATCAAGCCGTAGCCGCGCACCCAGATGTCGTAATTGGCCTTGGGAAGATCGGGGATGAGGTAACGGCCGGAATCGTCCGTGGCGACGATCTTGACGTATTTCGTTGGCAGATCGCGCGTCTCCACGATGACCCAGACGCCGGCTTCCGGGCCGTTGGCCCCGGTAACGACACCGCCGATGTCATTTGCATCGACCTGCTGGGCGACAGCCGAAGTCGCGATTCCCGCCGCGAGCAGCGATACGACGCTCGCACCTGCCAAAACAACGCTTCTCTTCGCCATCTCTCGTCCCTCAAAGCTCGCTTGGGCGCAAGTGTAAACCACAGCGCGCGGCTGTCAAAACCGAAGGCATGCAAAAAGAATAGGCACTTACGCGGCGTCAGAAATCCGGCATCTTGGCCTGCGGGATGGAAGCACCCGGAATAAATTGCAGCGAAATGGGACTGTCGGGGCACACGGCTTCGCTCAGCGGCCCCTCCTCCGGTGTTGCGAGCGCCGCAAGCTGGACCCCCGACGTCTTCGCGTTTCTCGCGACCAGCTCATATTGCCGATAACGCTGGACCGCGTTCCAGGGCGTCGTGAAGGCGCCCGGATCTTCCACATGCATGTCGACCTGAAGCTCCTTCCCGCCATCCACGAGATGGAAGCGCTCGACCGTATGGAGTTGTGTCGTGTGTGGCGTGTGGAAGCCGTCAATATAGGTCTTGTCGTTGAAGCCGATCGTATCAACGACAAGCGTATCGCCTTCAAAACGGCCGATGGAATCTCCGTACCAGGACGGTTTGAGGTCGGGGCGGTGCTTGTCGCTGAGATAGATGTGCCGAACGTCGCTGAAGCTCTCCAGGATCAGCACCACTTCGTTCTTGCCCTGCACGAAAAACATGGGCCGTGTCATCGGTTCAAGATCGAAATACGTCACACCGACGGGGCGGCATTCCGCGTGCTGCGAGATGATCGGCTTTCCCGATAATGTTTCCGCATTGACTTTGCGCAATGCGTCCGCGGCCCAAGGCTTGAGGATCGGGTTGGTGGAATCGCCTATGGGATAAGTCGGCTGCCGGCCCGTGGCGCGGAAATCGTCATTTGTGACGAGCGGATATTTCGGGTCCTGCATCACCGGACCGGGCCCGCTGGGCGGCGGCATAAAGGCGCGCGAATAGGAATACCATCCGCTGCTTGCGGTCGGCGCAAAATTGGGTGCCGCGTTTGCGGCAGTCGCCGTGATCAAAGACGTCGCGAGAAGGGCTGCGGTAAATCGGGTCATGGTCCGCTCGCTGTTTGGTGCCTTCGCGACGAACTATAGCACCTTGCGGCGGCTGTGGCGCGCGCGGCGCACCGCGAACGACGGAGGCGAGCGCCCAAAGAAAAAGGGGTGGACGCGATCGGCATCCACCCCATTTCGTTACGCCGCGTTCAGACTATTTCGCCAGCGGATCGGGCCGGTACTGAACGTGGATGACCTTGCTCTGCTGGCCCTTGCCACCTTCAAGATGCGGCTGCGAGCGGCCGGAATATTGGCTCCACAACCCCTTACCTTTCCAGCCGGTCGTCGCGTCATCGATGCGGCCGTCGAGATTCTTGGCATAGAAGCTCAGCGGATACGGGATGCGCATCACGATCCATTTGCCGTCGACGAGCGCATTCAGCGAGTCCGAATTGTTGCCCGTCGCGATGGGCACATTCTCGCCGAGCCCGAAGGTATTGTGCTGGTCGACCCAGACATAATAGGGCGCTTCGGCGGACGCGCCGGGCGTACCCTTCGGCAGGTTCTCAAACTCTGGCCCAGGCATCTGGTAAAGCTTGAAGCCTTCCGGGCAGAGATTTTGCGGATCGTTGGCCGCCGGACCGTTGAGCTTGCCCTTGCAGAGACGGCGGTCGAAGCTCGCCAGATGCCCGCTCGAAAGCACGGCCCAGAAGACGCCGTTGCTGTCGATGTCGGAGCCACGCGGTGAGAAGCCCGATTGCGGATTCTTCGCGTTCTTGTAGGGGAACTCATAATACTCGGTGAGCTGCGTCTTGGGGTCGAACCGCGCAATGCCGCCGGGGAAGCCCGTGACGCCGCCCCAGATCGTGCCGTCCGCCGGATTGGGCGCCACGCCATAGAAGCCGAGGAACATACGCTTGTCCTTGGCTGCGTCATTGGGTTGATTTGGCTCGGTCCAACTCGCATCGCGCTTGCCGTTGCCATTGGTATCGATGATGAACGGCGACCACCCCTGGCTCATCTTGTCGTCGTGGGTGGCTTCCCACTTCTTCACGTCGAGCCAGCCGATCACGTCGTAATTGCCGCCGGCGCTGAACCACAGCACCTCGTTCTTGTCGAATTGCAGATGGTGCGTGTTGAAGCAGAGATCGACCATGGTGATCTTCTGCGCCTTGGGATCGTACACCTCGACCTGACGGTTGGACGTGTTCTTGGGATAGATCTTCGCCGAAGGCTGATCCGAACCCTCTTTGCAGAACGCCGGATTGGCCTGCGGGCGAATGCGCGCCGTCAGCCACACGCGTCCCTTCTCGTCGAACATCGGGTTGTGGATGATCGTGTGCGAATCCCAGATCGGCTCATTGCCCCAATAGGGCGACGGCGCCAGGATAAGGTCGTTCTTGGTCGTCGGCGTTTTCGGGTCACGGAATTCCGACTTGATGAAACCGGCTTTGTTGTCGACCGGATCGAGCCAGGGAACATTGTCCGAGCTGACTTCCGGGGCTCCGTAAATCAGCCCATGGCCGTTGACGGTCGGGTCGCGCCGGTCGGTCGAGATCGTGTCGTGGACATACATATGGGGATTTTCCCAATCCCATTCCGTCACGACGACATTGCGCTCCATGCCCACGGGACGCGCCGGATCGCTCTTGGGCAACTCGCCTTTCGCCACGCGGTCGGACCAATCGCCGAGGAAGTTCAATTGCCGCTGCACGTCGAGCTTGGCGAGCTCTTCCATCATGTTCCGGCCGGCCTGACCGGATTCAAGACGGCGCTCCCAGGCTTCGGCGCTGCTGTTGAAATGGCCGAGGTCCGCGGGAATCGTGCGCGTGGCGAGATCGCCAAGCTGGTGGCAATGGCCGCAGCCGTCGGTTTTCGTGAAGCGCAGCCACTGGCCCTGATCCTTCAGCGTCACGGACATGCCGTTGCCCGAAGGGCCCGTGCCCGGGAACAGGTTCGCGGGCGGGATTTTCATCATCGCGTACCAATAGATGCCCGGATAATATTGGGCGGCCGCCGCGCGATTGGGCGCTGCCAGGGATTTGAGATCGACAATCTTGCCTGGCGTGGCTTTCACCTTCGGCGAGTCGACGAGACCGTAACCGCGCACCCAGATGTCGTAATTGCCCTTCGGCAGATCGGGGATCACATAGCGGCCCTGATCATCGGTCGCGACGATCTTGACGTATTTGGTCGGAAGGTCGCGCGTCTCGGCGATCACCCACACGCCGGCCTCCGGGCCTTTCGCGCCCGTGACCACGCCGCCGATGTCGTCGGCATCGATCCGCACCTGTGTTGCTGCCGCGGGCTGAGCAACGGCATTCGTCGCAGACGCGGCGCATAGCAGCGCCGCAAAACTGGCGCCCATCATGCCGAGGCAGGCTGCTCTCTTCGTCGTCATATTCTCTTCCCTCATCGCGTTAGGAGTGACGCTGAAATTCAAGGCGGAACGAGCCAGCTCCAGCCGGCCCGGAGGTTACTCAAAAACGAAGGCGGTTTCCACCATCGTGGAACCGCCTTCGCCTAACAGGCCTTGTTTTACCGCTATTTCGCGAGCGGATCGGGGCGCAACTGGAAGTGGACAACCTTGCTCATCTGGCCCTTGCCGCCTTCGATATGGGTGGCAGCACGGTCGGAGAAGGTGGACCACAGGCCCTTGCCCTTCCAGCCGGTTGCCGGATCGTCGATGCGTCCGTCCATGCCTTTGGCAAAATAGCCGATCGGGTACGGCACGCGCATCACGACCCATTTGCCATTCACGACAGCCGCCAGCGAATCGGATTCATTGCCGGTGGCGATCGGAGTGTTCTTGCCGAGACCAAGCGTGTCGTATTGATCGACCCAGTTGTAATAGGGCGCTTCGGTGGCGGCGCCCGGCGTGCCTTTGGGCAGGCCTTCGAATTCAGGCCCAGGCATCTGATAGAGCTTCCAGCCCTCGGGGCAGAGATTCTGCGGATCGGCCAGAGCCGGACCGCTGAGTTTGCCCTTGCAGAGGCGACGGTCGAAGCTCGCGAAATGGCCGCTCGCCAGCACGGTCCACACCACGCCATCGCTGGTGATGTCGGCGCCGCGCGGAGAGAAGCCCATTCCTTCGGCCTTGGCATTCTTCCAAGGCACTTCGAAATATTCGGTCAGCTGCGTCTTGGGATCGAAGCGCGCCACACCGCCCGGGAAGCCCAGCACCGTTCCCCAGACCGAGCCATCGGCCGGATTCGGAGACACGCTGTAAAGGCCGGTGATGATGCGCTTGTCCTTGGTCGGGTCGAGCTTGCCGTTCGGTTCGACCCAGCCGGCATCGCGTTTGCCGTTGCCGTTGGTGTCGATGATGAAGGGCGACCAGCCTTGGCTCGCCTGCTCGTCATGCGTGGCGTCGAATTTCTTCACATCGAGCCAGCCCACGACTTCGTTGTTACCGCCGCCCGAGCTGAACCACAGCATGCCCGTCTTGTCGAACTGCAGATGGTGCGTGCTGAAGCAAAGATCGATCATGGTGATCTTGCGGGTCTTGGGATCGAACATCTCCACCTGACGGCCGGACCTTCCTTGCGGGAAGACTTTCGCGGACGCCTGCTGCGAACCCTCTTTGCAGAAGGCCGGATTGTTCTGCGGACGAATGCGCGCGGTCAGCCACAGCCGGCCCTCGCTATCATACATCGGGTTATGGACATTGGTGTGGCTGTCCCAGATCGGCTCGTTCCCCCAATAGGGCGACTCGCCATAGATCGCATCGTTCTTGGTGGTCGGCGTTTTGGGATCGCGATACTCGGTCTTCAAGAGACCGGCTTTGTTGTCGACCGGATCGAGCCAGGGAATGTAGTCGGAGCTTGCTTCGGTCGATCCGTAGATAATGCCGTGCGCGTTCACGCTCGGATTGTTGCGGTCGGTCGAAATCTCGTCATGCAGATAAGCCTTGGGCGTATTCCAATCCCATTCCGTGACGACAATGTTGCGCTCGATGCCTGCCGGACGCGGCGGATCGCTCTTCGGCAATTCGCCTTTCGCGACGCGGTCCGTCCAGTCGGCGAACATCGCGAGTGCCCGTTGCGTATCGAAACGGCCGATGGCGCCCATCATGGGGCCGCTCGCCTGGCCCGATTGCAGCCGGCGTTCCCATGCCGCAGCACCGGTGTCGAAATGGCCGAGCGCTGCCGGAATGGTGCGGGTCGCCTTGTCGCCCAACTGATGGCAGGCGACGCAACCGTCGGTCTTCATGTTGCGGAACCAGACGCCCTGATCGGTCATCTGTTGCGACATGTTGTTGCCTTGCGGGCCGGTGCCGGGGAACAGATTGGCTGCCGGCGGCTTCACCATCGAATACCAATATTGCGCCGGATAATATTCCGCGGCCGCCGCACGACTCGGCGCTGCAACCGCCTTGAGATCGAGCGTCTTACCCGGGGTCGCTTTCACCTTCGGCGAATCGACCAGGCCGTAGCCGCGAACCCAAACGTCGTAATTGCCCTTCGGCAGATCGGGCAGCACATAGCGGCCCTGATCGTCGGTCACGACAATCTTCACATATTTCGTCGGCAGATCCTTGGTCTCGGCGATCACCCATACGCCGGCCTCGGGGCCTTTTGCGCCGGTGACGACACCGCCGATATCATCGGCATCCACGCGTACTTGTTGAGCCGCCGCGGGTCCTGCCGCGAGCGTCGTCATCGACAGGGCGCATAGCAACGCCGCTGCGCTGCTGCTCAGCATGCCGATGCTGGCTGTTCTGGTTCTCATGTGTCCGTCCCTCATAGCGTTAGGATTGAACCTCTAGCATTTTCCGGCGAAATGGCTGCCGGTTCGCCTTAGAAAATGCGACCAATCAAAGCGAGAACGCACGTCCGGCAATCATCCTGAGCCAAGCGCGCGCCACGCGTTCGGGTGAAGTGCGCTTTTATAGCGCATCCATGCCGAAAGGACGAGACCGCTTACGGGCGCGATTGCGTGAGCACAAAACAAAAGCGGGCCCCGTTCGCACGGGACCCGCTTTCTACACAAACCGTGCGTGTATCAATCCGCCAGGGCGTCCGGACGGATCTGGAAGTGCACGACCTTGCTGGTCTGGCCCTTACCGCCTTCGATATGCGGCGCAGAGCGACCCGAATAGGTCGAGAAGATTCCCTTACCCTTCCATCCGGCGCTGGGATCATCGATGCGGCCGTCCATGTTCTTCGCGAAGAAGCCCATGGGATAAGGCACGCGCATCGTCACCCATTTGGCATCGACCAGCGCGAACAGCGCATCGGACAGATTGCCGGTGGCGATGGGGACGTTTTTGCCGAGGCCCAGAGTATCGAACTGGTCGACCCAGTCATAATACGGGGCTTCAGCGCTGCCATCCGTCACCGCAATGCCCTTAAATTGCGGGCCGGGGATGGAATAGAGCTTCCAGCCTTCCGGGCATGCCTTGCCGGTCGCTGCGACGGGCCCGTTCAGTGGGCCCTTGCAGAGCTTGCGGTCGAAGCTTGCCATGTGACCGCTCGCGAGCGCGAGCCACGCCACGCCATTGCTGTCGATGTCCATGCCACGCGGGCTGAACCCGGAGCGCGGGTTCTTGGGGTCCTTGTAGGGAACCTCATAGAACTCGGTCAGCTTCGTCTTGGGATCGAACCGCGCCACGCCACCCGGAAAGCCGAGATAGGACGCCCAGACGGTGCCGTCAGCCGGGCTCGGGGAAGCGCCATAGAATCCGACCTTGACGTGCTTGTCCTTCTTGGGATCGACTGGATCGTTCGGGCCCACATAATCGTCGACCTTGCCGTTGCCATTGGTATCCACGACAAACGGTGCCCAACCCTGGCTTGCCGCTTCGTCATGCGTGGCATCCCATTTCTTGACGTCGAACCAGCCCACCACTTCGTCATTGGTGTTGCCGCTCGAGAACCACATCACTTCGTTCTTGTCGAGCTGCAGATGGTGGGTCGAGAAGCACAGATCGATCGGCGTCGCCTTCTTGGTCTGCGGATCGTAGACCTCAAGCTGGCGTCCCGAACGGGCCAGCGGGAACGCCTTTGCCGACGGGTGATTCGAACCGGCCTTGCAGAACGCGGGCTCCATCGTCGCCGGACGAATGCGCGCCGTCACCCAAAGGCGGCTCTTCTCGTCCATCCACGGATTGTGGATCGATGTGTGGCTGTCCCAGATCGCGTCCGAACCCCAATAGGGCGAATCCGCATATTGCGGCGCCGTCTTGGTGGTGGGCGTCTTGGGGTCGCGATATTCGGATTTGATCAGGCCGGATTTGTTGTCGACGGGATCGAGCCACGGGATGAAGTCCGAGCTTTCTTCCGGGGAGCCATAGATCAGGCCGTGCGGATTGAGCGTCGGATTGCGGCGGTCGGTTGAAATCTCGTCATGCAGATAGGTTTGCGGCGTCGACCAGTCCCATTCGGTCAGCACGACATTGCGCTCGATGCCGGTGGGACGCGTCGGCTTGGCGAAGGGAAGTTCGCCCTTCTTCACGCGGTCGGTCCAATCGGCCAGATTGGTGAGCGCCCGCGCCGTATCGAAATTGCCGATACCGTTCATCATCAGCGCGCTTGCCTGACCGGACTGGAGACGACGTTCCCAGGCGGCTTGCGAGGTTTCGAAATGGCCGAGTTGCGGTTCCAGTTCGCGCGTCGCCTTGTCGCCGATCTGGTGGCAGGAATTGCAGCTGTCGGTCTTCATGTAACGCAGCCACATGCCCTGGTCCGTCAGTGACACCGGCATGCCGTTGCCCGAAGGTCCGGTTCCGGGGAACAATTTGGTCTCGGGCACCTTCACCATCGAGTACCAATAGATCGCCGGATAATATTCGGCGGCGGCCGCTTCGTTCGGAGCCGCAGTCGCCTTCAGATTGACCGTCTTGCCGAGCGCGGTCTTCGACCGGGCCGAATCCACGAGACCATAGCCGCGCACCCACACATCGTAATTGCCCTTGGGCAGGCCGGGGATCAGATAACGGCCCTGGTCGTCCGTCACCACGATCTTCACATATTTCGTCGGGAGGTCTTTGGTCTCAGCGATGACCCAGACGCCGGCTTCCGGGCCTTTGGCGCCGGTCACGACACCGCCGATTTCATCGGCCTTGACTTGCGGAGCGGCAGCCCCTTGCGCGCTTGCTGGAAGCGCGCCTGCGATAAACAAGGCTGTGCCCATAAGGCTCGCCGTCAATACACTCAAATGCGACCGATTCGCGGTACTCATGCCCCTTAGTCCTCCAATGCAGCTTGTAGAGTTTGGTAGCTATCACCCAGGCCAATCTAGCGGCAAAACCAGGCCGCGGCAAAGCCGATCCTGTCCGCCCGCGCGAAATAAGCGTTATGCTCAAGCATCCGTGAACATGAGGACCCTTTGGCAAAAAAGCCCGGACGCAAGGACCGCTCTGCCGTTTCGAAGACTGGCCTTTCCAAGGAAGCCGTCCTAGCCCGCCTGGCCGCCCATCCCGGCGAAACCAAGCGCGACCTCGCCCGTGCGCTGGGCGTCAAAGGCCCAGAACGTCAAGTGCTTAAACGGATTCTGGCAGGCCTGGCCGAGGAAGGCACCATCGAACGCGGCCGCAAACGCAGCTTCGTTCCAGCAGGCGAACTTCCCGAAGTGGCGGTGCTGGAAATCTTCGGCGAAGACCCGGACGGGGAACCTTTGGGCCGGCCGGTCGAGTGGAAAAGCGAGGGACCTGCCCCGTCGGTGCTCATCCTTCCCGGTCGCGAGGAAACAGGCGCACCCGGCCGCGGCGAACGGGTGCTGGCGCGAATCGCCCGTAGCCACGACGGCCATTACGAAGCCCGTATCATCAAGCGTCTTGGCGCCAGCGCCCATCGCGTGCTCGGTGTGCTGAAACTCGAAGCCGGGATGGCACCGCGCATCGATCCCATAGACCGCAAGACGCGCTTCGCTTTCATGGTCAATCCGAAGGAATTGGCCGGAGCCAAGCATGGCGAATTGGTGCTGGCCGAACCAACGTCACACCATGGCAGCGGAGGACCGTTTGCGCGCATCGTGGAGCGGCTGGGCTCGATGGACGAGCCCAGGACCGTCAGCCTGATCGCCATCCACGCGCATGGCATCCCCACGGAGTTTCCCCGCGAAACCATCGATGAGGCACAGAACGCCAAACCGGTCGGCCTCGCGGGGCGCACGGATTTGCGCAAAATCCCGCTCGTCACCATCGACCCCGAAGATGCACGCGATCACGACGACGCGGTTTGGGCGGGGGCCGATCCCGATCCTGCCAACAAAGGCGGCCACATCGTCATCGTCGCCATTGCCGACGTCGCCCATTACGTGAGGCCCGGTTCGGCGCTCGATCGCGAAGCGGAGAAGCGTGGCAACTCCGTCTATTTTCCCGACCGCGTCGTGCCCATGCTGCCCGAAGCATTGTCGGCCGATCTCTGTTCATTGCGCGAGGATCAGGAACGCGCCTGCCTCGCGGTGCGCATGGTGTTCGATGCGCACGGCGTGAAACGCCGGCATGAATTCTTGCGCGGGCTGATGCGTTCGGCGGCGCGTCTCACCTATGCCGAGGCCCAACGCGCCTTTGACGGGAAGCCGGAAGGCAAGACCGCCCATTTGCAGGCCCATGTGATGCAGCCGCTGTGGGATGCCTATCGCACATTGGTTATCGAGCGGAACGAACGCTCGCCGCTCGATCTCGATCTTCCCGAGCGGCGGATCGTGATCGGACTGGACGGCAAGATCGCAACCATCGGATTTCGCGAGCGGCTCGAATCCATGCGGCTGATCGAAGAATTCATGATCATGGCGAATGTCGCTGCCGCGGAGTCGCTGGAGAAGGCGAAGCAACCGCTGATCTATCGCGTGCACGAGGAACCGAGCCAGGAAAAGCTCTACGCCTTTGCCGATTATCTGAAGACCATCAGCATTTCTTTCGCCAAAGGTCAGGTGATCAAACCCGCCGTCTTCAATCGTATCCTCGCGCGCGCCAAGGGTACGCCACATGAAGAGGTGATGAACGATGTCGTGTTGCGCACGCAGGCGCAGGCCGTTTACGCGCCGGAAAATCTCGGCCATTTCGGATTGAACCTGGCGCGCTACGCGCATTTTACCTCACCCATCCGGCGCTACGCCGATCTCGTCGTGCACCGCGCGCTCATTCGGGGGCTGAAGCTCGGCGAAGGCGGCTTGTCCGATTCCGACGTCATGCAGCTTAGGGAAACCGCCGACCACATTTCGATGACGGAACGGCGCGCCATGGCGGCGGAACGCGATTCCGTAGACCGTTACGTCGCCGCCTTCATGGAAGACCGCGTGGGCGCGGTCTTCGACGGCCGCGTGACCGGCGTGACGCGCTTTGGTCTGTTCCTGCGGCTGAAGGAAACCGGCGCGGATGGGCTGCTGCCGATACGTGCGCTGGGGACCGAGTTCTTCAAGCATGACGAGAAGCGCCATGCGCTGGTCGGCGATCGGAGCGGGACCATTTACCATCTGGGCGATACCGTCCGTGTACGTCTAGCCGAGGCCGCGCCCCTGACCGGCGGTCTGCGCTTTGACCTTGCGGGCGAGGAAACGCCACGGGCGCGTCAGCCTCACCACGCTGGCGGCCGAGGGAAACGCCGTTAGTGGCCTGCGCGTTTTTTGTCTACATGCTGGCCAGCAAACGATACGGCACGCTGTATACGGGTGTGACGAATGATTTGCCTAAGCGCGTTTACGAGCACAAGAACGATCTGCTCAAGGGCTTCACAAGCCGCTATCGCGTCCACGATTTGGTATGGTTTGAACCGCATTCGGATGGGCGGCGCGCGATCCTTCGAGAAAAGCAGCTTAAAGGTTGGAATCGTGCCTGGAAGATTCGTCTCATCGAGAAAGGCAATCCCAATTGGGAAGATCTGTATTCTCGCATCGTCGGTTAGAAATACTGTCATCCCCGGCCGAGCGGCGAAGCCGCGGGGGGAAGGGGACCCATCTGGAAACTATACAGCCTGGCCGCTCGTGGTTCGGAGCCAACATGAGCTGCTTTAATGTCGAGAGGACATCCGGGCCGTGGCAGGCCTGCAGCTGATGGGTGCCCTTCCCTCGCCGTGCGTCGCACGGCTCGCCGGGCATGAC
>DATLVC010000413.1:0-11084 GCA_035577685.1 Micropepsaceae bacterium
GACGCGATATTTTCTACACTGGCGCATGGCAACGGATGCGTGCATCGGGATTGGTGGCCTTGAGTATCGCCGGCCCGCAGAACGAAGGCGGCCTCAGCCTCGCCGGTCCCGGTTTCTTCGATATCGAAGCCGGCCGCAATATCGGTCCCTTTGTCACGGCGGCGGGTGACATCGCCGTCAGTCAGACTCCCGCGGCGCCGACCGACCCGACGGGAACGGGCATCATCACCTTCGGCAATACCGTGGCGGTGGGAAATCGGCGTCTGACGAGCGATCAGGATCCCGATTCCGCAAACGCGTTCGCGCAAGGCGCCAACGACAAGCTGCAGCAGCAGGGCGCCAGTATCGTCACGCTGTTCGGCGTCGCGAATGGCGTGGACTATCAGTCCGCGATCAACAAATACATCAAGGTTTCGGACCCCACGCGCGATTATGTTCCGGCGCTGGCGGATTATCTCCTGACCTTGGGAAAATTCACGCTGGACGACTGGACGCAGTTCTCGCAGACGCCTGATGAGCGGCGCGCAAATGTCCTGAGCGCTTTCGATACGTTATCGCCGGAACTTCAGCATATCTTCGTGGACAAGGTGTTCTTCGACGAACTGCGCATCCCGGGCGACAGCTCCGGCTGCTGTTTCAAGGATTTCTCGATCGGCTATTCCATGATCGAGACGCTGTTTCCGGCGTCGTTTGGTTACACCAACAATCGCGAACCTGCCGATGCGGCGGCGGATGGGACGTCCGGTACGCTCAGCCCCGCCGCATCGGGCGGAATAGGCAATGCCGCGGATATCTCTGTCTCGCCGTCAATCGGAAACTTCGGTATTTACGCGTCCGCACCCTCCGCCCGCATTAGCACTGGTGATCTTGAGATGCTTCACGCCACGATCAAGACGCTGCAGAGCTCGGAAGATTTTGCGGTTCGACTCAGCAGCACCGATGCGACGATCGCGAGCCTTGGCCAGCATACGGTGAGAATTGGCGGCGCGATCGCCGCCGGCGATGTGTCCACGGAAACCATCAACGGCATCCAATACAATTATACTGCCGTCGACGGCGATACGGCCGATTCCGTTGCCAATGGTCTGCGCAACGCCATCATCGCGGGCGCGCCGCAAGGTGTGCGCGTCGGCGCCGTCGGCAAAGGCACTGGCACCTTCACGCTCGTCCAAACGCAACCCGGCATTGCGTTAGCCGGCAGTTCCTCCTCCGCCAAAGCGTCGGTTACTGATATCGGCCAGGTCGTCGGCGGCGATGTGATGGTGCTTGGGCCTGGCGGCAACATCAATGTCGGTACCACGGCGGTGGAAACCAATACCAAGCTGACCAACAGTGCACTGGGTATCCTGACCTTGGACAACGGCGTCATCGATATCTTCACCGACGGCAACGTGCTGGTGAACCAAAGCCGCATCCTGACAGTGCAAGGCGGCGATGTTTTGATGTGGTCGTCCAACGCCGATCTCGATGCCGGTCGCGGCGCCAAGACGACTGTCGATTTCAAGCCGCTGTCGGTGAATTTCGATCCGCGCGACCTGGGCACCATCAATTTGAGCGGTTTGGTGTCGGGTGCGGGTATCGGAACCATCCAATCGACTCCGGATGCGCCCATCGCGTCGGCCTTCCTTGTCGCGCCGCGCGGGACGGTGAATTTCGGCGACGCGGGCGTTCGTTCGTCCGGAAATCTCGATGTCGCGGCGCTCGTCATCGTCAATGCGCAGAATGCGGTGGTGAGTTTGAGCAACAACGCGCTGCCCAGCGCGACCGTGGATCTTGCCGGCCTTGAAAGCACGAGCTCTGTGGCAGGGCAGGCGGCGCAGGCGGCGGCCGACGCGGTGGCCGCGGCCTCAAATCAGAACACCCAACCGGCACCGCGGCCGGCGCCCTCGCTCATCAGCGTAGAAATCCTCGGGTTCGGCAATTGCGATCCCGAAGCGGGAACACGCTGCGCCGTGCAGCCATAGTCGTCGCGTAGAAATGGAAACCGCATGTCCGCTTTAAGAAACTTCGTTTCGGTCAATGGCCGCAGAGCATTGTTCGAAGCGCGGCGCATGACGCGCGTGCCGCGTGCCATGCCGGGTTTCCTTCTGATCGGGGCGCAGAAATCCGGCACCAGCTCGATGTTTTCCTATCTGAAGCAGCACCCGCAGATCGTCCGCCCGATCTTTAAAGAGCTGTATTATTTCGACCGCCACTATCATCGCGGTTTGAACTGGTACGGCGCCAATTTTCCGGCGCGCGCCACGATTGAGCGACGGAACGACCGTCATGGCCGGCCCCACTTCACCTTCGAAGCAACCGCGACCTATATCTTCGATGCGGATGTGCCCAAACGCATCGCGACCGATATCGAGACCCGTAAATTCATTGTTCTGCTGCGCAATCCCGTCGATCGGGCTATTTCCGCCTATTGGCATGCCCGCCGGATGGGGCGCGAGACGCGAACGCTCGACGACGCGCTGAAGATCGACCTCGAACGCTGCGAAGCCGAACTTGCCTTCGAAGCGGGACGGGGGCCGGAACCCGCCGGACCTCCGCCGCGGCCGAGCTATGTGCAGCGGGGCATTTATCACGAGGCCGTTGCGCGCTGGCAACGGCAATTCGCGCCGGAGAATCTGTTGGTGGTTCAGAGCGAGATCATGTTCGCCGATCCGGCCGCGGTGATGAAACGCGTGTTCGACTTTCTCAAGCTGCCGCAAGCCGAACGGATCGATTGGGAGCCCCAGAATGTGGGCCGCTACGACGGTACCGACGCGGAAGCCCGTGCTTTGCTCCAGAATTTCTATCGGCCCCACAATGCGCGGCTGAATGCGATGACCTCAAGCGCGATCACCTGGTAGTGGGAAACGGCCGATGAGCATTCCGATTACCGGTGTGCTGCTGATCCCGTTGGGGATGGTCCTCATCTTCCTGCCTTGGCGCTATTGCCTGACGGCTCTGATGGCTTTCGCCATGATGTCGCCGGCAGCAGTCGTCAATGTCGGCAGTTTCGGCCTGGAGCCGGGTTATTTTCTCGCCCTTCTGCTGATCGCCAGGACCTTCGTTTCAGTGATGACGGAAGGCTATGTGCTGAATGGTTTTGTCTTGGGGACCATGCGACCGCTGTTCTATTTCGTGGCGACCACATTTGTTGTCCTGTTTGCCGCGCTCTGTTTCTTCCAAGGCTGGGTGGAGACTCTGCCGGGAACCTCTGGTTTCAAATCCGGCGCGACACAGCCCTTTCATTTGGCCCGGAACAACTACACCCAGATCGCCTATCTCTTCATCAATCTCTGTCTGATCTACAGCCTTGCCCATCAAGGTGCGCGACGGGGTTTCGAAACGCTCGTGAGGGATTGGGACCGGGCGATCATTTGCGGCCTTCTGTTCGCAGTGCTGGTCTGCGCCTGGCAATTCGTCTCGCTCTATTCCGGCATCTATTTCCCCGCGGATTTCTTTTACTCCAATGCGGGATACAGCCGCGCCGACAGCCAGACCATGGTCGGGCTGTTCCGCATCAATGGCCCGTTCGAAGAGCCATCGACGCTAGGCTACACCTTCACCGGCTTTCTCTTGTTTGCCTGGCTGCGGTATCGGGCACTTCCTTCCGCGTTTTCCGGGCTCATGATCGCGGGCTGCATTTTCTGCATGTTGGTTTCGACATCCACGACGGCGTTTGTCGGCCTCTTCATGTTCGGCTGCCTTGCTGTGTTCGACCTGGCGACAGGTCGGGCGTGGATACTTCCGCGAAAACTGTCCGCGACACAGCTTATGAGCGTTCTTTTCGTCTTTGTGGGAATCCTGCTGGGCAGCGCCTATGCCGCGGAGAATTGGGCCGCCATTTCCATCATGTTGAACAATGTTCTCTTCAACAAAGCGGAAAGCACCTCCTTCCAGCAACGCGCTTTCGCCGATTTGTTGGCGGTCAAGATCTTCGTCGAAACTTACGGCATCGGGGTCAGCCTTGGCAGCCATAAGGCAAACAGCCTCATGCTGACGATTCTATCCAATACCGGAATCGCAGGTTTGGTTCTGTTCTGCAGCTTCATCTACGGGCTCTTCCGCGCACGTCCGGCGGCGGAATGCATGCGCTATCGACCGGTGGTGATTGCGCGTGCGTTGTCGCCATTCCAATGGGGATTGGCCGGACTGCTTGTGATCCATGTCTTCTCCAATCCCAATCTCAGTACCTTAACGCTCTGGGTGCAAATAGGCGGTCTGCTTGCGCTTCAGGCGGCGCTGCATAGGGCCTCCGCGGCTTTTCGATCCGGGGAAATCGCTTATCGGAGAATGCCCGAGTCCCGTCTTGCAGTTCCCTTTAGCCATGAAGCCGCCCGGCCACCGCGGATCAGTGCCGATGAAGGTACGGCGTGAGCCTCATCAGCCGTCCGCCATTCCGATATCGCCTGGCTTCGCTGCTTGCGCGGCGGGGATTGCAGCCGCTGTGGCAAAGGCTGAATGACCTCAGCTATTGGGGCCTTGGCTATAACAATTGGATTTCGCAGCTGAACGGGGAGGATCGCTTCGCGGCCGGTTGGGCGCAGACGCACAAGGGACGGCCCGTCATTGTGTTCGACATTGGCGCCAATGAAGGAGACTTCACCGGTGTGCTGCTTCCGTCGCTGCCGCAGGCGGAGTTCCATCTCTTCGAGCCCAACCCGCCCACCTTTGCGCGGCTGAAATCCCGCTATGGCGAACATTCGCGCATTCACCTCAACGCGTGCGGTGTGGGCGATAAGCCGGGCAAGGCGATTCTCTACGATTTCAAAAGCGGAAAGGGCTCGGAGCGGGCGTCGCTTATCGCCGAAACCTTTTCAACGATTCTTCATCACGATTCGTCGAACCTGCACGCGGCGGAAGTGCCCGTGGCAACCCTCGATGATTATTGCCGGGATCGCGGTATCGGACATATTCATTTTTTGAAGATCGATACGGAAGGCTTCGAGCGCTTTGTGCTGGAAGGCGCCAGCGAATGCCTCCAGCAAGGCCGCGTCGACATCATTCAACTCGAAATGAACGAGCAGAATGTCATTTCGGCCTTCAGCCTTCATGCTTTGACGCAGATGTTGCCCGATTACGACATCTACCGCATTTTGCCAGGCTCGCTTGCCGCCATGGTCACACGCAATGCGCCCTATCAGGCGCGGTTCGATGTGCCGAAATACGCCAATCTCGTACTGGCGCGACGCGGCGCATCGGCGCCGGAGCCTTGAGAGTCAGCGCTAAGCCTGCGTGTAATAGGCCTTCGCATATTCGTAAGGCAACGCGCCCTGGCCGTAGAATTTGTATCGCCGCGCGTCCACCTGCGTCATGACCGCGCCGACCACGGGAACATTGGCCGCGCGCAGCTTCTTCGCGGCATCGCCCACAAGATAGCGCGGTGTCGAATTCCATTTGACGACAAGGACGGCTGCGTCGATCACAGCGCCGAGTTGCAGCGCGTCTGCAACAATTGTCACAGGCGGCGTATCGAGCACGATGAAATCGTAGCGCGTGCCCAGCTCGCGCAGAAGAGTCGTCATTTTTGGCGAGGCCAGAAGTTCGCCCGAAAGGGCGCTTCGTTCGCGGGCGGCGATGAAATGGACGCCGCTTGTCGAATCGATACCCACGATCTCGTCCAGCGTGGCGCGGTTGAGCAGATAATGCCCCAACCCTTTCGCGGGCATGGGGTCGAGGTCCTTATCGAACGTCGGTTTGCGCATTTCCGCTTCGACAACGATGACCCGGTTGCCGGCAAGCGCACTTTGCCGCGCCATCATCAACGCGAATGTCGTCTTGCCTTCTCCAGGAACGGCAGAAGTGACCATGACCACTTTGGGTTGACGGTCGCCGCGCGAGAACGTGATGGCGGTTCGAACCTGACGAACCGTCTCTGACAAAGCAGACACGGGCTCGGTGACGACATTATGCGAAACCCGCCCGCGTTTGCGGGCCATGTTGCGCGGAGCAAGAAGGGTCAATCCCAGAACCGGAAGACGAATGTTCTCTTCGATCTCGTCGGCGCTGCGGAAGGATTTGTCGGCGGCCTCCAAAGCGTAGACGACGCCGACCCCGATCATGGCGCCCGCGACGAGGATGATAGCCATGGCAATAGGAACATTCGGGAAGGTCGGCCAATCTACCGTGTCGGCATGTTGAATGATCCGCCCCTTGGGAACGGGCACACCGTCCTGGGATGTTGCGCGCAACAAACCCTGGACGAAGGTGTCGTACACGGTCTTTGCCGCCGTTTGCTCCGATTCAAGCTGGCGCAATTGGGGAAGCACCCGGGTCTCGGCACTGCGCACGCTGGTCAGTTCGTTCATGCGCGTCTGGAGCTGGGCCTCATTGGTTTGTGCGGCGTGCATTTGCACATCGAGCTGGGAGAGCGCCCGGCTTGCCTCTTCGGTCAGGCGCGTGCGCAGTTCCTGCAAGGCGTTGGTCGCGGAAACCACCAGCGGGTGACGCTCGCCATAAGTGCCTTTCAGGGATGCAAGTTGGGCTGCCGCGGTCAATTCCTGAACGCGCAAATTCTCGACCACCGGCGCGGCGGCAACGGCCGGCGCCGACAAAGCGCGCTCGGGATCATCGCGGAGCTGCGCCACTTCCTGTTGGGCCGCTTCAAGCTGCGCCCGCGTGTTGCGTGCCGTCGAAAGGCCTTGCGCGAGATTTTGGACCTCCTGCAACGCCAGCGTGTTGTTGTCGCCTTGGGCGCCAGGAAGATCGACGATGTGATGGGCTTGCCGGAAGTCCTCGACGGCGCGATCGGCCTGTTCGACCTTCTTGCTCAGTTCGACGAGATGCGGGTTCAGCCATATGGCGGCGCGGTCAGAGGCCGCAACGCGTTCATCGACTTGGCTGGCCATGTATTCCGCGGCGAAGCGGTTGGCGATGCGGCTGGCTTTAACGGCATCGACCGAGGTGAAGCTTACTTTTACGGTGTAGGTCTTCGGGTCCGCCGCGACCGCGTATGAATTAAGCACCTGCGTGGCCACATTATATTTTATCTGATCGGCCGAGAGGCCGGTGGGATTGGGCGGGATGAACCCGAAGCGAACCTGCACCGCTTTCGGCAGATATTTCGTCAGACCCGATCGCGTTAGGAGGTTCTTCACTGGCGGCCGGATGAACAAATTGAATTCAGGGTCGGCGATAAGGTTTTCGCGGTCGACGACGCGGTCGACCAGAGTGCGGGACTGCAACGCATCGCTTTCGCTGCGTGTCATGGCATCCGACGTCGCGGAATTCATGTAGGCCTGCTGCATGTCCACGACGCTGTCCTGCCGGGCGGACAGGACGATGATGGCGGTCGATGTGTAGCTCGGGGTCAGCATTTTCACGATCAGGAGCCCCACCATCGCGATGCCCAGGATCGTCGATGTCAGCGCCAGCCAACGCCGGGTGAGGACGCTGAGAATCTGGCCAATGGACACGCCGTCACTTTCGACATTCGCGGGCCTCCCTTCGAGCGGCAGAACGTGAAGGGCGTCGATAGGATGCGTCATGGCGTAGCTGTCCCAGCGCTCTTACACAGTTTGAGCGCAACTCCACCCATGCTGTTACACCGCCAATGTGACAGTTCGACGAAAATGCCGGTTAAACACCAATCATACGCGCCTCCGCAGTCGTTTCAGATGTCGTCGAAATTTTCCGGACATGTCACGCGGCTGACGCAGGACCGTAACAACTCGGCGGTAAACAGCCATTAGTAATAATCGGGGGTCCACATGCCATTTAAAGTCCTTGCAGATACCCGCCTGACCTATGGCGCGGTAGCTGGTTCGATCGCCCTGCTGGGTGCCGGTTTGCTCTGTTCCATTCCGGCCTGGGCTGCTGGGGCACCGGCCAATTCGGTCGTCAAGATCGTCAACGGCAAGTTCACCGTCGCTCTCGACAATGGCTGGGTGGTCTTTCAGGACCAGGACAATACATCTGCCCCTGAGCTGCGCCGATTCGTTCAGGATCCGAGCGGAAGTTTCACCGCGACTCCGACCGTGAAGCTCAAAACCGCAGGTGCCGGCGCGGCGGGCAATGGCTCGATTTTCAACGTGGGCGGCATCACCTATGCACCGTGCCCGGCGGCAGCCTCACCTAGCCATTGTGCGGCAACGGATTTCGGCACCACCGGCGTCGGTCTCGCCTTCGGACAGACGACATTCGGCGCGGCCTCAGCAACCGCCGGTTGGGTGAACGACGCCACGGTGACGGCAAATTTTACGGACGCGGATTTCAATAACCCTGGCGCGGTCGCCGGCGTGGCCGCCGATGCCGTAAATGGCGCCTATGCGGTGGGTTGGAGCCTCAACCTTACTTCGTTCAGAAATCACGCACTCGTTATGCAACTCAATTCGGCCGCGCAAACCTATAAGGTCCTCACGCGCACCGATCTTGGAACGCTGGGCGGCCCCACCAGCCAGGCTCTGGGGATCAGCCGGAACGCGCTTTACGTGGTCGGCATGGCGGACGACGCAAGGGGCAAGGCGCACGCCGCCTATACGCCCTCAACCGGCACCGCCTGGACCGATATCACCGCGGCTTTCCCCGTGGAGGTCATCAAGAGCCGCGCTTTGGCGGCGAGCAACACCGGGATCATCGCAGGTTCGGCGACGGTGAAGCGTACCATCGCCGGGGCGTCGAAAAGTGTGGATATCGGCTTCACCTACAATATCAATACGATGACAGTCACGTTCTTCGAAGCTCCTGGCGCCAATGTCATCCCGCTGAAGGTGCTTGATGATGGCCGCGTCGTGGGCAATCTCGAACTGGTGAAGGCCGCAGGCACAGCGGCGGGCCTGACCGAGATGCACCCGTTCCTCTATGACGGGACGGTGCATGATTTCGGCACCATGACGCTCGCATCGGGTGTCCCCGCCTTTTCCTGCCGCGTCAATCGCCCGAACAATATCGGCGAACTGGCTGGCTCGTGCATCCCGAACAGCACCACCCCCTATGGCGTGCAGGGGACGGCTTTCTATATCAACGCGACGGCATCCACGCCGACCTTCATCAATCTGAATGCCTCCATTCATGCCAATTGTGACATCACGAACTCGACCGTGAAGCCCTATGTCTTCGGCACGGCGACCTCGATCGACGACCAGCACGAGATTGCGCTGATTGCAGTCAACAAGACTGGCAGCCAGGCTGCCTTTATTGCCTCCAAGCCCGCCTATAATCCGTAAGTCCGCTAAAATATCGGCAATCGCCCCTCCCTGTCTGACAGGGAGGGGCACTCGATTCGGAACCGGTTCCATGGCAATCCGATTCTGCGCCCTTTTGACGGCGGCGTTGATGCTCCTTGGCTCGGGGGCTTCGGCTCAGACCCCCGGCGTCGCGGTGCAGGTCAGCGGCGGCAAGCCAATTCCCAGCGTGTCTCAGCTTCAAACCATCCTGCGTCCCGGGGGCTTTGTGCGGGATGTTCTCGGTTGGCACAAAGCGGACCCGAAATGCAATTTGCTTCGCTCGCCGTCGACGGGGATCACGATTCCAACCTCTATGGACACGCTCTATCGCAACGTCCAGGCAGCCGGCGGCAAGAATTTCGTCACGCTCGCCTTCAACAACATGAAATGCGGTCAGCCGACTCTTTCGGGCGCGGTTACCTTTCCCGATACTCCCGAGCTGCGCGCGGAATTCGCCGCCTATGCGGCCGGTGTCGTGAGACAAGTGCCCGCGCTCGGTGGGATATCGATCTGGAATGAGATGAACGGCACCTGGTCCGGCGGATTTCACAATCGCGCGGCGCAGCTGACAGCCTATTGCGCGCTCTCGAATGCCGTCATCACCGAGGTGCGAAAGGTGAATGCCGACATCCCCATCGCTATTGGCGCCACGGTCGGGTGGAGCATCGATCGCTGGTTCAACGACATGTTCGATGTTTATGGCTGCATGGGCAAAGGCGATGCAACCATTTGGCTCGACGTGCATCCGTTCCTGCGCGGCCGGAAAATTCCGGGCTACCGGCAGACCGATTGGGACGGGTGGAATAGCAGCGTTGGCAATCTGCGCGCCCATGGCGTCAGCAATCCACTGTTCGCCACGGAATGGGGCGCGAAAGCCGGTTACCGTTGGTCGCTGGCCCACCCCCACGGGAATTACATGTCGACGTTCCAGGCGCGGGTTCTGGCGCAGGACCCGGGATGGGCAGGCTTTCTGTGGTTTGAAATGCTTTATGACAAAGACATACCCCATGCCGGCCTGTTCGATGCATCGGGCGGCCTGACGCCCTTAGGAAACCAATACGTTTCTGAGTTCATTGAGTAATTTCTCAACCGGCGGCCCAATCGACCCGTCGCCCTCCTGACTGTCCGACGTTTGTCACATGCGCCGTCTAAAGTGACCCTCAGCCATCGTTAGAAAACTGCTGAAACGAAAAGCCAGCCCTTCATCGTGCTGCGCCACGTTCGAGCACAGTGGGGCAATATGTTGGGTGAATCCGTTGCGGCAAGCGCCGATCCTCCGGCTTGGGACGAGAGCGTCTCTCCCCGCAGCGGTTCCCGGCAAGCCACGCGGCCGCTGAAGATCTGCTTCATCACCGAAACGCTGCACGCCGGGGTCGGGCAGCACGTCGTCGATGCAAGCCTGGAACTGTCGCGGCGCGGGCATCAGGTCCATCTGATCTACTCCCCGACCCGCTGCGAGCAGCGCTTCCTCGCGAGCCTCACAGATCGCGTACATTGCGTGCCGTTGCAAATGCCGCATGACATCCGCTTGGGCGATGTGTCTACTTTTGCGTCGATCCGAAAATATGTACGCGCGAAAGGTCCGTTCGACATCGTTCACGGTCACAGTTCCAAAGGCGGCGGCTATGCGCGGTTATTGAAGCTCTTCGGGGCCGGCAAGACAGTCTATTCGCCGCATGCCTTCGTAACGTTGTCTCCCGTCCCGGGACCTGTGAAACGGCAGGCCTATCGCACGCTGGAATGGGCTCTTGCACGGCTGACAGATCGCATCATTTGCACCTCCCGCGGCGAGCTCGACCACGCGTGCAGTTTGGACATCGCGCGGGAGCGCCTTGCGCTTATTCCCAATGGCGGCGCTCCCATGGTGGGCCCCACGCGCAGCGCGATGCGTGCAAAACTGGGATTTTCTCCCGATCAAGTTGTCGTCGGGTTTGCCGGCCGGAT